>JBGQLA010000031.1:0-22091 GCA_041499865.1 Deltaproteobacteria bacterium | reverse complement strand
TCCCACCGACGCGATCCTCGGCGCGGTGCAGGAATTCAGGGAGGATCCCGAGGAGTCCGGGGGCGCGGGCTGGGACGCGGACGAGCCGCCGGCGGGTGTTGCCGCGGCGGAGCCGCCTGCGCCGGAGCCCGAAGCTGTGGAGGCGCAGGCGGAAGCGCCGCCGGAGCCGCAGGCCGAAGTGGCCCCGGAGCCGCAGGAGGAGGCGCCTCCGGAACTACGGGAAGAGGCCGCTCCCGAGCCCCAGTTCGAGCCCGCTCCCGAGCTGCAGGCGGAGGCTCCGGCAGAGCTGCAGTTCGAGGCCGCTCCCGAGCCGCAGGCGGAGGCTCCGGCAGAGCTGCAGCTCGAGCCCCCGGCGCCGCAAGAAGAGCTTTTCGCCGCCGGAATCGACGACGTCCCGGACGCGCTGGTGGAGAAAGCCCTGGAGTTGTCCGCGGAAGCGGCGGACGAGCCGTCCGGACCGGCGCGCGAACCGGATACCGAACCCATTCCGGAGCGACCGGCGTACGCGGTCGCTGCCGAACAGCACGAAGCGGAACCTCCCGACGCCTGGGGAGCGATCGACGATCCCCTCGCCGCGGAAGCCGCGCCGGAGGCCGCCTCCTCGATGGGAGCCGCCCCGGCAGCCGGAGAGGACCTGTCCACGCAGGAGTTCGCGGATCCACTGTTCTCCGGCGAGGCAGCGGACGCGCAGGCCGGCGCTGCGCCCGAGCCGGACGCGCAGAGCGCCTCGCTCGAGGTGGAGATCTCCACCTCCGAAGCGGAGGAGAGCGCCGCGGCCGGGCAGCCGTCGCTGGACGCGGACGCGCCGCAGTGGCAGCCCGGTGCGGAGGAGACGCCTGCGACGGCGGAGGCCGCGACCGAGCACGAATCGACCGAGCGGTTCGCGCGGCAGGACGCCGGGTGGATCGGCGAAGCGCTGGAAGGCGCCACGCCGCTTTCCCCTGCCGATCTCGGCACGCTGGCGTCGATCGGAATCGAGCCGAGCGACGGGGTGGGTGCGCTCCGCTTGTTGGCCACCCTGATCCGGATCCTGAACCGCAGCCAGCTGATCGAGCCGGACGAGCTGCGGGCGGAGATCCGCGAGAGCCGCGAGGTCGCCGCCGCGATCGCGGCGCAAGCGCCGAACGGCGTGGAATCCGAAGGCTCTTCGCCGGCCGAAGCGGAGCCGCCGGGGACGCCCGCGGAGACGTAGGAGCGGCGTCCACCCCGGGCACTTGTCTCGCACCTCGGGCAGGCGATTACGTTTCCTTCACTCGGGCCCACCCCCTCCCTTGGGCCCTCGAGGGCGTCATGGACTTCTCCTTGTCCGGAACCGTCCTGACACGGGACCTGGTGTCGGCGGATGGCCGTGTGGTGGCGTCACGTGGCGAAATCGTAGATCTGGCGCGGTTGAAGGATGCGGCCGCCAAGGCGCCCCGCGAGGAACGCGAGCGGCCGCTCTTCGAGACCACCTGCTCGCAAGCGGTGCTGGAGGCCTTCGAGGTCCCTGCGCTGCAGTTCGTGGTGGGCACCGAAGGCCTGCGGGCGCTGGCCGCCGACGTCCTCTCCGATGTGCGCTTCCCGGAGCAAGTGTGGGACGAGATGGAGGCGCTGCACCGCGAAGATCCCGCGCGCTACCAGCACGCCGTCTGGACGGCGGTGGTCGCCGCGCGGCTGTTCCGCACGGCGCTGGGGACCGCGCCCGGCCTTGCGCGCCTGGTCGGCGGCGCCTTGGTGCACGACGTCGGGATGCGCCACTCCGCGATGCGGCTGCGCTTCAAGCGCGATCACCTGACCAACTCCGATGCGCTGGCGCTCGAGGACCATCCGCTGCTCGGCGCCCTGCTTCTCGCCACGGTGCTGGGCGACGCTCCCGCGGTGCACTTCGCGCTGCTGCACCACACCCGCGCGGGGCTCGGGTACCCGCGCGTGCAGGGAAAGCCGCCATTGCGCGGGCTCGACCTGGTGGCCGCGGCGAGCGCGTTCGCCGCCCTGGTGGCGCCGCGCTCGTACCGGGCGCAGCCGTTCAACGCCCGCGGCGCCATCGACCAGCTGCTCGAGGACTCCTCCAGCGGCCGCTTCGATCCACGCGGGGTGTACCTGCTCATCCACTGCCTGCGCGGCGGCGACGGCGCGGCGGCCGAGCTGGTCCTCCCGCGCAAGCCGACCGGCTTCCGTCCGCCGATGAATCACCACGGCGTCTCCCCGGAGACGCGCCTCTCGGCATGAGCGCGGCGCGCGCCGCGCTTCGTGTTAGGTAGATCGGACGCGCCGCCGGCGCGTTTATGCCGCAGGAACCAACCGACGAGGATCTGCTGGCCGCTTACCAGCAGGGCGACCCGGGGGCCTTCGAGGCCCTCCTGCGCCGCCATCGCGCCCCGTTGTTCACGTTCCTCGTGCGTATGCTGGGAGACCGGGAAAAAGCGGCGGATCTGGCGCAGGAGACCTTCCTGCGCATCGTCAAGGGAGCGCAGGCGTGGGAGCACCGCGCGCGCTTCCAGACCTGGCTGTTCACCATCGCCCGCAACCTCTGCGCGGATCACGGGCGGCGCGAGCGGTTCCGCCGCGCCGACAGCCTCGACTCCGAGGGCCCGGACGGCGAGCCGTCGATGGTCGAGTCGGTGCCCGGCACCGAGATCGATCCCGGCCGGGGCGCGGAGAGCGCCCGGCTGCGGCCGGTGTTGCAGAAGGCGCTGCTCTCGCTGCCGGCGGAGCAACGCGAGGTGTTCGTGCTGCGCGAGCAGGCGGGGTTGCCGTTCCGCGAGATCGCGGAGCTCGTGGGGGTGAACGAGAACACGGTGAAGAGCCGGATGCGCTACGCGCTCCTGGCGCTGCGCAAGTCGCTCCTGGCGGCGGGAGTCTCCGAGGAGCTGGCGGCGGACGAGCCGGCGGTGGACGCGCGATTGGGGAGGGCATGACGCACGCCGAGACCCAGGACCTGCTCCTCGACCTCGCCTTCGGCGAGCTGGACGCGCAGCGCGCGGCGGAGGTGGAAGAGCACCTCGCCGGGTGCGCCGCGTGCCGCGAGGAGAAGGCCGCCCTGGACGAGGCGCGCCGGCTCTCGGCCCCCTTGCGCGCGGTGGAGGAGCCGCCGCCCGGGTTCGACGAGCGCATCCTCGAGGCGGCGCGCGCCGAGGCGCACCACCAGCACGACGGCAACGTGGGGAAGGTGATCGAGGTGACCGGCAACGTCCGTCCGCTCGGGGTGGAAGCCGCGCGCATCGACGCGCATGCGCCGGTGAAGGCGCGGCCGGCGGAGAGACGGCGGCCGAAGTGGATGGTGCGCGCCGCGCTGGGAGGCTCGGTGGCCGCTGCCGCCGCGCTGGCCCTGGTGGTGAGCACCACGCTCGACGCGCGCAGGACGGCGGAGAGGGCGTCGCAGGCGCAGGGGGAGGACTACAGGATCCGGGTGAAGCCGGCGGCGCCGGAGGCGGTCGATTCGGCGCTGCACGACGCCGCGGCGAACGGCGAGCTCGACCGCGGCCGCGCTGCGCAGGCAAAGGAACACGAAGCCGCCGCTCCGGCGACGGAGTCGGCGCCGCCGGCGGCCGTGGAGAAGAAGCAGCCTGGCGTCGTGGACGTGATGCAGGGGCCGCCGGCAGCGGCGTTGGAGAAGCAGGATCGCGTTGCTCCGGTCCGGACGCCGGCGCACAACGTTCCGGCGAAGCGCGCCGCGGAAATGGAGCGCGGCCGGGAACAGGCGGCCGACGCGCTCGCCCCGCCGCGCGACGCGCCTTCGGCTGGCGCGCGTTCAACCGTCCCGGCGTCCTCCGGCGACAAGGTTGCCCCGCCGGGAGTCCCTCCGGCTCCGGCGCCTGCCGCCAGGCCGCAGGCTGCCGCGTCCGGGCAGGCGGCCGGCCCTCCGGCGCCGCGGGACGATTCGCAGGCGGCGCCCCCGAAACTGGAGTCGCGGATGAAGGCGGTCGCCGCGGCGCCAGCCGCGCCCGCGCCTGGTGCCGCCGGCATGGAGGCGAACGCGCAGCAGGCGCGGCACGCCGGCGACTACGTTCTTGCCGCATCCTTGTATCGCCAGGCGGCCGACCTCCGGCGGCGCGACGACGACCGGCCTTCCGCCGCCTGGAACCTGGCGCATGCGGTCGAGTGCCTCGCCGCCGTCGCGCGCTTCGACGAGGCGCGGCAGGTGCGCGACGAGCTTTCGCGGCTCTATCCGGGCGAGACCACTGCTCTCTCCGCGGCGCGCCGGGCCTTGCGCGAGGTGGACGTGCCGCGAACGCTGCCGGCCTCGAAGCAGAAGTAGGCGCCTCGATCCATCGGTCAACCGCCGGTCGCGGCGGGGCGCGCGACGGCGCAGCATCGGGCCTCCTGCTGCGGGGGTCCCGTGTTCCAGGGCAAGGCTCCTCTCCTCCTCGCGCTGGCGCTGGGCGCCCTGTCCGGCGCTACGGCCTGGGCGGCGATGCGCGCGCGAGACCGGAAGGTCCGCGATCGCTGGCAGACCACCCACGTGCTCTGCGCGCGGCGGGACATCCAGGAGGGCGTGGAGCTCCTGGAGTCGATGATCGCGGTGAAGGAGATTCCGGCGCAATTCGTCACCGCCTCGTTCATCCAGGCCGACGAGGACGGGACCATCCGCCAGGACAGCCCGGTCGGGCAGCGCGTGCGGGCGCCCCTCAAGGCCGGCGATCCCCTCCTCCTCAGCCACTTCGAGTCGCAGCACGAGCCCGGCTTCTCTTCCCTGATCACCCCCAAGGGGCGCGCGGTGACCATCGAGGTGCAGGAGAAGAACGCCGTCGGGCTCTGGGTGCGCCCGAACGACCACGTGGACGTGATCGGCAGCTTCCGGGATCCGCCCACGCAGCAGCTGCGCACCATGACGCTGCTGCAGAACGTGGTGGTGCTCGCCACCGGGCACATCACGGCCGCCACGGTCCACGTCCCGGAAGAGGAGAAGCGCTTCTCCACCGTCACGCTGCTCGCGCTTCCCGAGGAGGCGGAGATGCTGGCGGTGGCGCAGGAGCTGGGGACGCTGACGCTGCTGCTGCGCAATCCCGACGATCTGGATGCGCAGGAGAAGCGCGCGGTGGTCGACGAGAAGACGCTCTTCGCCGGCGATCGGGCGAGGGAGCTGCAGCAGAAGCGGTACCGGACCATCCAGATCATCCGCGGCAACCGCGGCGGGCCCAACGCCGCAGAGACGAGGGAGGAGCGGTGATCGCCTCCAGCCTGGTGTTCCTGCTCACGGCGGCGTCCGCCGCCCTGCTCACGTTCCCGGCCTTCCGGGTGCTGCGCAAGGCGTTCCAGCAGTACCAGCGCCGGTACGTCGCGCCGTCCCTCGAGGCGCTCGGGGCCATGTTCCTCTTCGTCGAGCCGCGGCAGCTGGTGCGGCTCAACCTCGGGGCGCTGGTGGTGCTCGCGGCGGCGGGCTACGCGCTCGCCGGCCCTTTCTGCGGCGCCGGAGCGGCGGTGGCCGGGTTCTTCGCGCCGGCGTTTGCGGTGCGGTTCTACCGGCGAAGGCGCGTCCGGCGCTTCGATGCGCAGCTCGCGGAGGCGCTGCAGCAGATGGCCAGCGCGCTGCGCGCGGGGCTGACGCTGCAGCAGGCCGTCGATCAGGTGGGGCGCGAGAGCGCGGCGCCGCTCCGGCACGAATTCGGGCTCTTCACCCGGGAGGTGAAGCTCGGGTTGGGCATCGACGCCGCGCTCGCCGGCATGGCGGAGCGCGTCGGATCGGAAGACCTGGAGCTGGTGGCCATCTCCACCAGCATCGCCCGCCAGCTCGGGGGAAACCTGGGGGAGATGCTCGAGGTGGTCGCGGCCACCATCCGCGAGCGGTTCCGGCTGGAGGGGAGGATCGCCGCCCTCACCAGCCAGGGAAAGCTGCAGGGGATGATCGTCGCTTCGCTCCCGCTGCTGGTCGGGATGTTCCTGCAGTCGTACCGCCCCGACCTGATCGAGCCGATGTTCGAAGGCGCGTTTGGCTACGTGCTGCTCTCGGCCATCGTGCTGCTGCAGGCCATGGGCTTCCTCGTCATCCGGCGGATCGTGGCCGTCGACGTATGAGCGCGGACGGTTGCGACGTGCTGGAGACCGCGGCGGCGCTGGCGGCGGCGGGTGGCGCGGTTGCGCTCGTCGCCGGCGTCGGCGGGCCGGCGGTTCGTGTTGGAGCGAAGCTGCGGGGGCTCGCAGGCCGCGGCGCGTTCCGCTCCACCATCGTCGGCGCGCTCGCGGCGGCGAACGGCCGCTGGCTGCGCGGAAGCCCGCTGGCGCTGCTCGACGGCTGGATCGCCCGGGCAGGACGGCCTTTCGATCTCCGCGCTGCCGAGGTCGTCGCACTGGTGCAGCTCTCGGCCCTGGTGTCGCTGGCGGCGGGCTCTTTGCTCTCGCTCTGGTTCGGAACCGCCGCGCCGCTCCTGCTCGCGCCCGGTGGAGCGTCGTTTCCGCTCCTCTGGCTCCGCGACCGGGTGCGGGTCCGGCAGCGCTCCATCGTCCGGGCGCTGCCCTACGCCGTCGATCTGCTCACGCTGAGCGTGGAAGCGGGGCTCGATTTCACCGCCGCGCTGGCGAAGGTGGTGGAGAAAGGGCGGCGCGGGCCGCTCGCCGACGAGCTCTCCATCGCCCTGAAGGAATTGAGGCTGGGGAAGACCCGGGAAGAGGCGCTGCGCAGCCTGGCGCGGCGCGCCGGACTTCCTTCGCTCACCTCCTTCGTGCAGGCGCTGGTGCACGCCGATCGGATGGGGACGCCGCTCGGGAGCGTGCTCCGCGTCCTCTCCAGGCAGATGCGCCTCGAGCGGACCCAGCGGGCGGAGAAGCTCGCCAACGAGGCGCCGGTCAAGCTGCTGCTGCCGCTCATCCTCTGCATCTTTCCCACCCTCTTCCTGATGCTGTTCGGGCCCATCGGGTACCAGGTGTTCTTCGGCGGGAGCTTCTGAGCCGTGGCGTTCGCGCTGATCATTGCCAAGGGGCGGGGGCGCGGGCGCAGGTACCGCTTCGACGGGAGCGTCAGCCTCGGGCGCGATGCGGCGAACGACGTGGTCCTCAACCAGGCGGCGGTCTCGCGCGTGCACGCGCGCATCGAGCGGCAGGGCGAAGGGTGGGCGCTGCTCGATCGCGGGTCGGCGAACGGCACCGAGCTGAATGGCGCCCCCGTCGCCGGGAGCGCGCGGCTCCGCGAAGGCGACCGCATCGGGGTCGGCGGAGCTCTGTTCGAGTTTCGCGCCAAGGCGAGGGCGGCGCGGCTGAAGGCCCGGTGGCGCAATCTGCCGGCTCCCGTGCGCGCGACGCTGATCGCGGGGGCGGTGCTGCTGGGAGGAATCGCTGGCGAACGCGCAATGCACCTGGCCGATCCGCGCGCTCCCGGCGGCGCGGGTCTCTCGCAGGCCGAGCGGCCGGCCGCCCTGTCGGGCACGGTGCCGGCCGGGCCGGTGGCCGGCTTTGGCGTCGAGGCGGCGCGGGCGGCGTACGAGCGCGGGCGCCGCAAGCTGCGGGAGCGCCGGATCGCGCCCCGCAACCTCTACGACGGCTGGCGGGCCTTCGTCGAAGCGCGCGGCCACCTGGAGACCGCCGGGGAGCGATCCGCAGTTCTCGAGCTCGACGCGCTCATCGGCGATGCGGAGCGTGGTCTCGAGCGCGAGTGCCGCCGGCTCCTCTTCACCGCCTCGCGGTTCGAACGATACGGCGAGGCAGAGAAGGCGCAGCAGGCCTGGCGCGAGATCCTGCTCCAGTTTCCCGGCGACGATCCGGCCGGCTGCCACCGGAAAGCGCAGGACAACCTCGTTTCGCCGCAGCCCGACGATGCGGACGGGTGATACGATCGAGCCGATGCTCGCGCCCGCGCCGATCAGCCACCGCAGGCCGCCGCCGGGGGCTCTCGCCGAGCGGACCAGGCCCGACGGGCCTTCCGCGCAGATCACCTGCATCGGCCGCACCGCCGAGGCAGCGCCGCGCCTGGTGGTCACGGCCGGGCCGCGCAAGGGAGCGGAGTTCCTGCTGGTCGAGCCGCTCACCACGGTGGGGCGCGCATCGGCCAATGGCGTGGCGATCGCCGATCGCTCCATCTCGCGGCGGCACTCCCGGCTGGAGAAGCGGGGGCGCGGATGGGTGGTCTGCGATCAGGGCTCGGGGAACGGAACGCGCGTGAACGGGAGGCGCGTGGACCGGCGCCGGTTGAGGGACGGAGACGAGATCGCGATCGGGGACACCCGGCTTCGCTTTCTCGAGCCCGACGGCGTGCTTGCCTGGACGGAGATCGCGGCGAGCGCCGGGTTGCGCGGGAAGGCGCACCTGTACGGGGCGGCGCTGGTGGCCCTGTGCATCGTCCTCGCGGCGGGACTGGTGCGGCAACGCCGGTTGCGCGAATCGGCGGAGGCGGAGGCGCGCGCCCACGCGGTCCGCGCGGCCGCGCGTGCGTATCTCGCGGAAAGCGTCGCGCTGGGAAAGCTGGGCAAGTGGAGCGAGGCGCACGACGCGCTGAGGGTCGCCAAAGAGCTCGATCCGGGCGATCCGGAGATCGCGCGGTCGCTGCAGTCCGCGGAAGCGGAGTGGGCGCGACCCGCGGAGGCGCGATCGGCGATCGTGGGGGCTGATGCGCCGGGGGTCGCGCCGGCTCCGATTGCTTCTTCGCCGCGCCCGGGGCCGGCGAGGAACGCGGCGCCTGCGCAGCCGATTCTCGCCGCCTGGCTCGAAGGCAACGTCGCGCTCGCGCTGGCTCGCGCGAAGGCCGTCCGCAGTCCCGCCGGGCAGCGCCTCGCGGCGCTGCTGGGGCGATTCGCGGCTGCTCACCGGACGGGCATGGCGGAGGCGGATCCGGCGCTCGCGGTGCGCGCGCTCGAGGACGCTTCGCAGGCAGCCCGGGCGATCGCGCAGGGTGAGGGCGGGCGCCCGGGGCGCGACGTGGGAAAGGCGCTCGCGGTCCGGCATCTCCTGCTCGCGCGCGGGCTGTCCGGCGAAGAGGCGCTGCCGCAAGCTGCCGAACATCTGCGCGCCGCCGTTCAAAGCGATCCGGCGAACGGCGAGGCGCGCGCGGAGATGGAGCGGCTGGCGGGCCAGGCCCGGGAGATCTATCTGCGCGCGTATCTGGCGAAGGAAGGCGATCCCGCGGGGGCGCGGCGCGGGTTCGCCCTGGTGGCGCAGGCGCTGTTGAAAGAGGACGAGACCGGAGAGAAGGCCAGGCGCTGGCTGGCGAAGCTGGACGGGAAGGCGGCGCGGTAGATGCCGGAGCGGCTCCCGCCCAAACCCGCCACCTCCGCGGGGCAGTTCGATCTCTTCGGCAAGCGCGCCGACGGGCCGCGCGTGTACTCCGTCTCCGAGCTGACCCGCGAGCTGAAGGCCATCCTCGAGGGCCGCTTTCCTTCGGTGCTGGTGAAGGGCGAGGTGTCGAACCTGCGCGCGCCCTCCAGCGGCCACCTCTACTTCACGCTCAAGGACGCGGAGGCCTGCATCGACGCGGTCCTCTTCCGCACCGAGGCGCGCAGGCTCCGGTTCGCCGTGCGCAACGGGCTCTCGCTGGTGGCGCGCGGCCGGCTTGCCGTCTACGAGCCACAGGGCCGCTACCAGCTGGTCTGCGACATCGTGGAGCCGCTGGGCGCCGGGGCGCTGCAGGTCGCCTTCGAGCAGCTCAAGGAGCGCCTGCAGAAGGACGGCCTCTTCGACACCGCGCGCAAGCGCAAGCTGCCCTTCCTGCCCCGCCGCATCGCGCTGGTCACCAGCCCGAGCGGAGCGGTGGTGCACGATTTCCTCCGCGTGCTGCACCGGCGGTATCCGAACCTGCCGGTGCTGATCGTGCCGGCGCGCGTGCAGGGGGAGGGGGCGGGGCAGGAGATCGCGCGCGGGATCGTCCGGGCCGCGAAGCAGCCGCGGGTGGACGTGGTGGTGGTGGCGCGCGGCGGAGGCAGCCTCGAGGACCTCTGGGCCTTCAACGAGGAGGTGGTGGCGCGCGCTCTCTGCGGCTGTCCGGTCCCGACGGTCAGCGCGGTGGGACACGAGACCGACGTCACCATCGCGGACTTCTGCGCCGACGTGCGCGCGCCCACGCCCACGGCGGCGGCGGAGCTGATCGCGCGGGTGAAGGACGAGCTGGTGGCCGATCTCGCCCAGCGCCGGGCGCGGCTGGGCAGGGCGATGCGCGCGCAGCTGGAGCGCAAGCGCGGGCAGCACGACAAGCTGCGGGCCCGGGTGGCGGATCCGCGGCGGTTGATCGGCGACCGCAAGCTGCGGCTGGACCGCGCGCGCCAGCGGCTGGAGGACCTGATCCACGATCAACTCGCGGCCCGGCGCGAGATGCTCCGGATCGCCCGGGAGCGCCTGCAGACCCAGCACCCGCGGGAAAAGCTGCGCCGGCTGGAGCGCGAGGTGGCGCGCCTGGAGCAGAAGCTCAAGGCGCTGGCGGCGCGGGCGCTGGTGGCGCGGCGCCACCGCTACGAGGGGCTGACGGCCCGGCTGGACGCGCTCTCACCGCTCAAGGTGCTGGCGCGCGGGTACGCGGTGGCGTTCGATCCGCGCGGCCACGCGCTGCTGCAGGCCGCGCAGGTACAGCCGGGCGAGCGGGTGCGCGTCCGGCTGCACGAAGGCGAGCTTCTCGCCGAGGTGGTCGAGGAGAACGAGTAGAAACCGGGCACGCCCGGTGCTACGAAGGAGTCGCCGTGGCCGACGCAGCCGCACAGCCAGTCTCCGAGAAGTACGAGGACATCGTCGCGCGCCTTGCGAGGGTGGTCGAGCGCCTCGAGGGCGGAGGGCTCTCGCTGGAAGAGTCGATTTCGGCGTTCGAGGAAGGCATCCAGCTCGCCCGCGCCGGCGCGGCGAGGCTGGAAGAGGCGGAGCGCAAGGTCGAGGTGCTGCTGGAAGGCGACCGCGCCGTCCCCTTCTCCGGGCAGGAGAAGTGAATCGCCGCTGAAGCCGCGCGTCGGAGACTCAATGGCAGCCCGCAAGAAGATCATCATCGTCGATGACGACCGCGAGACCCGCGAGATGCTGAAGATGGCCCTCGAGCTGGAGGGCTACGAGGTCTCGCAGGCGGCGAACGGGCTGCGGCTGATCTCCACCCTGCACGTCGACCGGCCCGACCTGATCCTCCTCGACGTGATGATGAGCTGGATCGACGGCTTCGAGCTCTGCCGGGCGGTGAAGAAGAACGACGAGTTCCGCGACATCCCGGTGATCTTCATCTCCGCGAAGAAGACCGCCACCGACATCCGCACCGGCCTGGCCGCCGGCGCCTCCGACTACTTCAGCAAACCCATCGACATGGAGCGGCTTCTCGCCCGAATCGCCCAGCTGATCGGGCCGGCGGCGCCGGCCACCCCCGAACAGCGACGATGAAGGTGCGGGCCGACGTGCTCGTGCAGCAGCGCGGGCTGGCGGAGTCGCGGACCAGGGCCCAGGCGCTGATCCTCGCCGGCAGCGTGGTCGCCGGCGACCACCGGGTGGAGAAGCCCGGGCAACTGCTCGACGACAGGGTGGAGCTGCGGGTGAAGGAGCAGCTTCGCTACGTCTCGCGCGGGGGGCTGAAGCTGGAGAAGGCGCTCGACCATTTCGCGCTCCCGGTCGAAGGACGGATCTGCCTCGACCTCGGCGCGTCCACCGGCGGGTTCACCGACGTCCTCCTGCAGCGCGGCGCCGCGCGCGTCCTTGCGGTGGATGTGGGGTATGGGCAGCTCCATCCCCGGCTGCGCGCGGATCCCCGGGTGGTGGTGCATGAGCGGGTGAATGCCCGCGAGTTCAAGGTCCCCGAACCGTGCGGCGCGGCCGTCGCCGACCTGTCGTTCATCTCCCTCCGGCTGGTCCTCCCGGCCCTGGTCGGGGCCCTACGGCCCTCGGATGCGTGGGCTTGCGTACTGGTGAAGCCGCAGTTCGAGGCAGGCAGGCCCGAGGTCAGGAAAGGTGGCGTGGTGCGCGACCCCGTCGTACATGCCCGCGTCATTTCCGAAGTTGCGTCGCAATTTCAAGAGCTTGGACTGGAAGTCCGCGGGTGGGTCGAATCGCCCCTCCAGGGTCCGGCCGGAAACCGCGAGTTCCTGGTGGCCGCCGCAAGGGCTTGACTTCTCAGCGTTGGCGGTGCCCGCGAGCACGCGGTAAAATCCTGTCCGTACCGCAAGACCGTGCGGAGACCCGATGCCGATGGGCCATGCCACCCGTGTGCGCGTTGCAGCCCCGCCCGCGGAGGCGCGGCGGCTCTGCATGCGGCTTTCGCGCGGTGGCATTCCCGCCGAGCCGGACGACGGGACCTCCCGCGCGGAGGTGCTGGTGGCGGTCGACCCCAAGGGGGATCTGGCGCGGTTCCGCGCCCGGGTGGGATGGCTGCTGGTCCTCGGCGCGCCCGGGGCTGCGTACTTCGCCGGTGGCGCGGACGACGTGGTGGTGCCCGGCGAGCCCGAGCTCCTGTACCGGAGGCTGCGCGCCGCCTTGGAGAAGTTCGACCTGCTGGCGCGCGGCGATCGGCTCGCCGAGCGGGTGACCGCGCTGGAGGCGGGGCTCGCCGACGCTGCCCACGACGTGCGCAGCCCGCTGCAGGCGGTGATCGGCAACGCCGAGCTGCTCGCCCGCGACGCCTCGCTCACCTCCGCGCAGCGCGAGTGCGCCGCCGCCTGCGTCCGCCAGGGATTGCGCGCGATGCAGCTCGCCGAGCGGATCCTCGAGGCGGCGAAGCAGCGCAACCGCGAGGCGCTGCAGGTCTCCGCCTTCGATCTCGGCCACCTGATCGACGTCGCCGTCGCCCAGGCGACGCCGGTGGCGAAGCAGCGCGGCGTCGAGCTGGTCGCGGTGCCACCCTCGCGCCCGGTGGAGATCCGCGGCGACGACGAGCTGCTCGCGCGGGTGCTCGACAACCTGATCGCCAACGCCATCCGCTTCTCGCCGCGCGGGAGCCATGTGGAGGTGGCCGGCTGGCGCGCGAGCCCGCGGTTCGTGCGGCTCTCGGTCAAGGACCAGGGCGACGGCATCCCTCCGGCGGAGCTGCCCAAGCTGGTGGCCGGGCTCGGGCCGGGGCGCGGGCTGCGGATCGCGCGGGACATCGCCGAGCGGCACGGCGGAGAGCTCTGGGCGGAGAGCAGCTCGGGCAGCGGGACCCGGTTCTTCATCGAGCTGCCGCTCCAGCCGCCGGCCTCCCGGCCGAGCGTGCTGCTGGTGTCCGACGACTCGCGCTGGCTGCGGGAGGTGTCGCGCACGCTGAAGAGCGCCTGCGACGTCCGCACCGCCACGGCCGCCGGCGCGCGCCTGGGGCGCAAGCACACCGACCTGGTCCTGCTCGATCCGGATCAGAAGCCCGGCAAACGGCTCGAGGCGCTGCGCAGCGAGGCGAAGGGCGCCCAGGTGCCGGTGATCGAGCTGCCGAGCCAGATGGCCGCCTCGCGGCTGGCCCGCACGCTCGCGCACCTCGCGGTCTGATCGGCGTTATTGTTCCCGCATGCTCCTCGCGCTGCTCTTGGCTGCTTCGCTGCCGGACTTCACCGGCTATGTGGTCGACCAGGCCGGGAAGCTGGATGCGAACGCGGTCGCGCACGTGACCGCGGTGGCCTCCCAGCTCGATCACGCCGGGATCGCCCAGGTCGCGGTGTGCGTCGTGCCGGCGTCGGCGCTGGGCGACGAGTCGCTGGAGGGGTATGCGGTCGCTCTCTTCAAGAAGTGGGGCCTCGGTCACAGCGCCAAGCGCGACGACGGCGTGCTCGTGCTCTTCGTTCCCGGCACCGTCGGACATCGCCAGATCCGCATCGAGGTGGGTTACGGCCTGGAAGGGATCCTCCCCGACGGCCGGGTGGGGCAGATCCGCACGGAGCAGGCGTTCCCGTACATGAGGAACGACGACTACTCGGGCGCCGCGGTGCACGTCGTCGATGCCTTGGCCTCCATCCTCCAGAAGGACGCCGCGGCTGGAGGCGACGCCGCACCCGGCAAGGACCTGGTGCGTGGCGGCAGGGGCGTCGGGATGCCGGCGTATCGGGCGCCGGCGAATCTGGGCGGTCTGGCGATCACCGTCGTCTGCATGGGCGCTCTCGCCATCCTGCTCTCCACCAGCGCCGCCCGCCGCCGATTCCCCGGCCGCGGCACGCAGCTCGTCGGCGCCGGCCTGACCGGCGCCTCGGTGATCTCCCTGGTGACGATGGCGAGCGGTCCCGGCTGGCTGGCGCTGGCCGGCGGCCTGATCCTGAACGCGATGATCTGGGCGTCGATCCGCTCGCACAAGTGCCCGCGCGACGGCTCGTGGATGGTGATCGACGAGCAGCTGATCTCGCGCCCGACCTACTTCAGCCAGGGGCTGGCCCGCGTCCGGCAGGTCTGCACGAACCCGAGCTGCGGCTACCGCCGCGAGTACGACAAGGTCCTCCCGCGCAAGCAGATGGTGGTGATGACCGGCGGCGGAGGCCGCGGCGGCTGGGGCGGCGGCGGAGGAGGCTGGGGCGGCGGTGGCGGCGGCGGATTTTCGGGCGGCGGCGGTGGCCGCTCCGGCGGCGGCGGCGCCAGCGGGTCGGTCTAGAAGCAGCGGCCGCAAGGCCGCGGTGCCAGCGCCTGAACCTGCTCAGGTTGAGGCTCGTAGAGGGGCTCCACCACCCCGGGAGGACCGATCGGCCCCAAGGACTTTGTTCCGGAACAAGTCCGGGCATCCTCGCCTCGGGTCCTCGGCTCGCCAGCAGCAACTCGTTCCGGAACAAGTCCGGAATTGAACAGTGCGACTCGTCCCGGGACGAGTTGATGATCGAACAGTCCGGGTCCGCCCGGGACGAGTCGCCGGTGTACACAGCGATCCCGTCGCCGCCGACGCGATCCGGCGCCTCGCGATCGAATGAATTGGGCAGACCTCGATCCGGCACAGCCGGCGTCCATTGCGGCCCGCGTTCGCTGGGTCATCCGCCGCCGCTGGGCGTGTACTCCCGCGCGAGGTTCTCGAACCGCGTGTGCTCGTGGATGAAGGCGAGGTTGGCGATCCCGATCGGCCCGTTGCGCTGCTTGCCGATGATGATCTCCGCCACTCCCTTCACCTCCTCCTTCTCCTTCTCGTAGACCTCCTCCCGGTAGATGAAGAGGATGGTGTCCGAGTCCTGCTCCAACGACCCGGATTCGCGCAGGTCGGACATCAGCGGCCTCTTGTCCGGCCGCTTCTCCAGCGATCGGTTGAGCTGCGAGAGCGCGAGGATGGGCACGCCCAGCTCCTTCGCCAGCGCCTTGAGCGACCGGGAGATCTCCGCGATCTGCTGCTCGCGGCTGTCGATGCGCTCGTTGCCGCGCATCAGCTGCAGGTAGTCGATGACGATCAGGCGGATGGGCGCGTCCGTCTGCTCGTGCTTGGCGAACAGCCGCCGGCACTTTGCCCGCAGCTCCAGCGCCGACACCGCCGGGGTGTCATCGATGTGGACGTTCGCGTCGGCCAGGACGCCGGCGGCCTGCGCGAGCTTCGCCCAGTCGCTCTCGATCAGTTTGCCGGTGCGGATGCGCTGCGAGTCGACGCGCGCCTCGCTGGAGAGCATGCGCATCACCAGCTGCTCCTTGGACATTTCCAGGGAGAAGACGCCCACCCCGCAGCGCTTCTTCTGGTACTGCCCGCGGCAGCCGACGTGCGTGGCGATGTTGAGGCAGAACGCCGTGTTGTGCGTGACCACGAAGTCGGAGGTCAGGTAGAGGTGGTCGGCCGCATCGATCAGGATGCACTGGCAGCGCCTGGCGCCGGCCGGCTCCACGGACTGGATGAACCTGCCGGCAAAGCCATCCGCGCCGGCGTTCCATGCGGTGAGGTGCTTCTTCGAGCTGATCGGAACGATGCCGGCGGGAAAGACGATGCGCAGCCGGATGCCGGCCGGGTCCAGGCGCTGCTCGCCGGCCGCGGCCGCTTCGCGCGAGACCACTCCGCCGAGCGAGCGCGAGAGCCATGCCACGTCGTCGGCGAGGCGCGGATGCACGGTGGTGAGCTCGACGGCGCGGCCTCCGGCCAGCGTGACCTGCCCGTCGGTGTCGAGGAGCCCGCGCAGCAGATCGAGCCGCTCGCCGACGGTCGCGTGCAGGTAATCGCGGGGGATGAACCTGTCGCGGCTGCTCAGGCCGTGCAGCCCGTAGTACCGCAGCGCGTACATCTGCTGCGACGGCTCGTCGCTCCGCCGGCGCACGCGGACGGTGACGCCGTCCACCGAGACCGAGTCCACCTCGGGCAGGTGCACCCGCAGGCGCTCGTGCACGTCCCCATCGTCGAACCGCGCGCTCACTCCCTGGAAGTTCCCGTCGCCGAGAAGCAGCCCGAGCAGGTAGGGCGCGAGCAGCAGCGGCTTCTCCCGCGGCGCGAACTCGACCGGAGCGACGGTGGGGACGCGATGGTTCAGCCCGTCGCCATCCTCCTGCAGCGTGCGGCGGATCTCCGCCAGCGACTTCACCGAGCCCTCGCCGGACGGCGTGCGGCTCTCGGCGCGGCTGGTGGTGTACCAGAGGTGCTCGTCGCAGCACTCCGCGACCGCGCCGTCGCTGAACGCGACGCGGAACACGGGCTTTTCGCCCTGGGGAAACACCGCCAGCACCCGGTGGGGCTTGCCGTCGCCGCCGATCACCGTGGAGCCCGCGCGGATGCTCCCCATGGGAACGAACCCCGACGGGGTGAGCACCGGCGCGTCGAGCGGCTGGGCCTTGCCCATCGACGGGCGCGCCGCCAGGATCACCAGGTCGCCCGGCTGGAATCCGCTGGTCAGCCGGTCGAGATCGGCGAAGCCGGTGGGGATGCCGGTGATCTCCTCCTGCCGCTCGTACAGCGCCTCGATGTTCTTGAAGGTGGCGGCGATGATGGGCTTCACGTGCACGAAGCTGACGCTGGTCCGCTGCTCGGTGACCGCGAAGATGCGGCGCTCGCATTCGTCGGCGAACTCCCCCACCTCGCCGTGCTGCTCGTACCCGAGCTGCGCGATCGAGCTGGCGGCCTCGATCAGCCTGCGCGCCAGCGCCTTCTCGTGGACGATCTTCGCGTAATACGCGAGGTTGGCTGCGGTGGGGACGATCTTGTCGAGCAGGTCGATGAACTCGTCGCCGCCCACCGCCTCGAAGGCGCCCATGGAGGTGAGCTCGTCCTTGACGGTGATGCGATCGATGGGTTGGCTCTTGGCGAACAGCGCGCTCATCGCCTCGAACACCTTGCGGTGCGCGTCGCGGTAGAACTCCTCCGCGCGGACGATCTCCACCACCTCGGAGAACGCCTGGCTCTCGAGCAGGACGCCGCCGAGCAGGCTCTTCTCCGCGTCGAGGTTGTGGGGCGGCACGCGGCCGTGAGGCAGGGCGACGACGGTGGCGGGGACGCTCACGGTTCCATCCTGCGCAAGGGGTCTGACATCCCTCTCGCAACGAGCCTGTGGAGCGCAATCTTGTTATCCTGTGAATTCTTGTGGAGAGCCTGTGACAGACGACGACCGTCCCCGGCAGAAAAAAAGCTGGCGTGAGATCGACAAGATGCGCGACCACAGCGGCGGGTCGTCGCGCCGGGACTCCCGCGAACGGGAGAACTTCGAGCGCAGCACCGGGTACACCAAGTACAAGACCAACCTGGAACGGCTCTTTTCCGGCGGCGCCCCCCTTCCCGAGCACCTGCGCGGCAAGGCGGGCGAGGGGGAGGAGGACCGCGAGGAGGAGCGGAAGAAGCTCTTCGCCATCGAGGACACGAAGGTTTTCCACGCCGCGGCCAGCGAATTCCTGAAGAGGAACCCGATTCCGGACGATCCCCGCCTGCTGGACCGGCTGCTCGGACATCCGGACGAGGAGGTGGTGGAGAAGTCGCTGGCCCGCCTGGAAGAGCTGCACAAGGCGGGGACGCTGAAGGCCCCGCCGGCCCTGCGCAACCGTCTCTCCTCGGTGGAGATCGACAGCGGCGACCCGAAGATCCGCCGCCGCGCCGCCGAGCTGCGCAAGGCGCTGAGGTAGGCCGGCCCGATCAGCCCGGCGCGGCGATCCCGAGAAAGCCCAGCAAGTCGAACGGCTCCTCGACCACGCGCCCCGCGCCCTGTCCTTTCCAGCTCCGCGCCCGCCCGCAGTTCATGCAGGCGCAGATGTCGCGCCCGCCCATCCCCTGGCCGCCCTTCAAGGACCAGGTCTCCTCGGCGTACTCGTCGCACTGCTGGCAGACCTGCACCCGGTCCGCCATCTTGAAGCCGCGGTCCTTCATCTTCTTCTTCACCAGCGCGGCGTGCTCGAGCCAGGGCGGCAGCGGCGGCTTCTTTCCCATCGGGAAAGGCTAGGAGGCCGTTGCCGAAAAGGCAACGGCCGACTGTCCCAGGGCGCTGCGCTGGTGCGCGCGCCCGGCAGGGGCTAGCACACCCGCGGCGCTCAGCGCTCCGGAGCCGGGGCGCGTTCCTCGCGGGCGAGCACGAACGCGCCCTTGCCGCGGTCGTAGGCGTAGGTGCTCACGGTCAGGCCTCGATCGTCCTCGCCTTCCGGCTCCCGGATCCGGACCTGCCCTTGGGCGAGCTCCACCTGCGCGCGGTAGAGGTCGCGCTTGGTGAGCAGGTCGACGAGCTTGCCCGCCCGCACCGTCTTCACGATCACCTCGTCCGCGGTGGCGCCGCACGTTTCGCAGGACAGCTCCACCACCAGGTCCGGCGTGCTGTCGCCGGTCACGTCGCGGGTATCGACGAAGAGCACGCGCTGCGACTGCTCGTCGTCGTCGCCGCCGGTGACCCGTTCCCAGACCGCCTTCCAGCGCCGCGGGCGGCCGCCGATGGCCGGCTCCAGCTTCCAGATGCCGACGTAGTTGCGCTGCGTGGCCCAGCCCGCGCCTTGCTCTCCGATCGCCTCCTGGGCAGGGGTCAGCGAGGTCCCCCAGAGGACCGCGTGCACCTGGCCCTCCCACTCCACCCGCCGGACCCAGCGGACGCGGAAGCCGGGGAACGGGCGGGGATGCAAGGCGCTGAACTCGCCCGAGATCGGGAACTGCTTGCGCTCGAGCACCACCGCGGTCGCGCGGGAGGGCTGATCGCGCGGCGCCTGCGCTTCCACGGTGGCGCGGTGCTCGGCGTCCTCCCACTCCAGGGTGAAGAACTTCTGGTCGCGGTCGCGCCGGAGCTGCTCGAGCAGCGGCGGGCCCCAGCCGCGGGTGAGCTGCCACTCGAGATCGGTGAGCGGAGGGGCGAGCTCGGGATCGAAGACCAGCCGCAGCGCGATCAGCTCCGGACTCCCCCGCCTCTCCTCCCAGACGAGCTGCGCGCGAGCGAGGTTGTCGGGACCGCGCGGCAGCCCGCAGTCCGCGCTTCCGGTGGTCCCGACGATGGCGCGTGCGCAATCGGCGAGGTCCGGCATCGCGCGCACCTGGGCAAACGGCATGTCCAGGTCGAACCGGCCGAACCGCCGCGGCGGGACGGCAGGTGGCGGCCGGGGCTGGGCCGGCGCGACTGCCGGCGGCGGTGGAAGCGGCGTGGTCGCGTCCGGGCGTGGCGGCGGTGGCCGCGCCACACCTGCCGTCTCGGCCCGCGCCGCCTTGTGGTGCGGCGCCGCGCGCAGCGCGCCGGCTGCACAGACCAGGGCAATCAAGATGCGCATTGCGGTCCCGGAGCATAACCCGGAGAGGCGCGCACAAGAACAGCGGGGCGGTCCGCCTTGCGGCAGCCGCCCCGCGCAAAGAGCTTCCGGCCGTGGCTCACGGCCCGGGTGCGATGGTCACCTTCACCTTCGCGCTCACTTCGGCGTGGAGCTTCACCTCCACCTCGTGCGTCCCCACTTCCTTGAGCGGCTCCGGCAGATGGATCTGCTTGCGCTCCACCTGGTAGCCCTGGTTCACCAGCTGCTCGTGGATGTCCTTCGAGGTGACCGAGCCGAACAGCTTGTTCTGCTCGCCCACCTTGCGGGTCAGCTTCACCTCGACCGCGGAGAGCTTCTGCGCCATCGCGGACATGTTCTGCCTGTCCTTGGCGGCGCGGGAGAGGATGCCCGCCTTCTGGTGATCGAGCTGCCGGATGTTCTTGGCCGTGGCCAGCACCGCCAGGTTCCGGGGGAGGAGGTAGTTGCGCCCGTAGCCGGGCTTCACCTCCACCAGCGCGCCGGCGCGGCCCAGGTTGTCCAGGTCCTTCGTCAGGATGACCTTCATGTCCGCGCCTCCTACTGGTGAGCCATGACGGTGAACGGGAGCAACGCCACCTGCCGCCCGCGCTTGATGGCCGTGGCCACCTGGCGCTGGTGCTTGGCGCAGTTGCCCGAGATCCGCCGGGGAACGATCTTGCCGCGCTCGGTGACGAAGTATTTGAGATCTGCGGCGTTCTTGTAGTCGACCTTCAGGTTGTGGTCCGCGCAGTACCGGCAGACCTTCTTCCGGCCGAAGCCGCGGCCGCCGCCGCGGTCCATGTCAGAGCCGCCCCGGTCCTCGCGGCCACCGCGGCCGCCCCGGTCTCCGCCAGGCCCGCCCCTGCCGCCGCCGCCGGCGCGATCGCCGAACGCCATCTCCTTCTTCAAGTCGCTCATCGTCGCGCCTCCTTACTCCGCCTCGGGGGGAAGTTCCACGTCGTCTCCGAGCTCGTCGCGCCGGGCGCCGAACTCCGGCGCGCCGAACGCCTCGGGCTCGCGGCCCGCGCGCTCCGGCATCTCCGGGTCGCCGGGCAGCTTCACGTCCGCCTCCACCGCCCGCGCCGCCGCATCCACCTCGTCGGCGATCTTCAGCGACTGGTACTTCATCACGTCGTCGGTCATGCGCAGGTTGCGCTCGAACTCCGCCACCGCATGGGTGCCGCCCAGGTAGAGGAAGCGGACGAAGATCGCGCGGAGGTTCTTCTTCACCTCGTACGCGGTCTTCTTCTTGCCCCAGTTCTCCACCTTGATCACCTTGCCGCCGTCGCGGTGCACGATGCCGCGCATGCGCTCGACGATCTTGTCGACGAGGTCCTCGGCGAGGTCCGGCTTGACGAGGAAGATCGTCTCGTACTCGCGCAACTTCGTACCCGGCGCGTGCTGTGGCGCCGCTGCTGCCGTCTGCGTCTCCGTCTGCTGCATCGCTTGCCTCTTGGGTAAGCCCCCGGACGCTGCCGGGAGCGAGGTTCACTTCACTTCGCTTCTTTCTCGGGACGGCGGTTGTACCTGTTTGCCGCCACCCGAGGTCCTTCCAGGAGCGCCGCCACGGCCGCATCGGCCGCCAGCGGGATCAACTCCTTCAAAGCCTTCTCCTCCTCCGCCGAGAACTTCGCCAGCACCCAGTCCGCCCCTTCCCACTGCAAGGGCGGCCTGCCCACCCCGAACCGCAGCCGCGCCGTCTCGCCGGTGCCGAGGTGCTGCCGGATGCTGCGCAAGCCGTTGTGCCCTGCGTCGCCTCCGCCCTGCTTCACCTGGATGCGCCCGAACTCCAGGTCGATCTCGTCGTGCGCCACCACGATCTCCTCCGCCGCCACCTTCCAGAACCGCGCCGCCTGGGCCACCGATTCTCCGCTCAGGTTCATGTACCCCTGCGGCAGGAGCACCGCGACGTCGCCCGCCTTTCCCACCAGGGCGTTCCACCGGGAGTCGTTTCCGAGCGCCGCGCCCAGCTTGCGCGCCGCCTCGGTGGCGACGCGGAAGCCGATGTTGTGGCGGGTGCGCTCGTACTTCGGGCCCGGGTTGCCGAGGCCGACCAGGAGTCGCACCGCTTACTTCTTGGGGCCCTTGTCCGCCGCGGGGGCCTTGGCGCCACCCGCAGCGGGCGCGGCGGCGCCGGCGGCGGCCGGAGCGCCAGCGGCCGGAGCGGCGGCGGCGCCGGGAGCGCCCGGAGCGGGCGCGGCAGCAGCGCCCTCCGCGCCCGGAACGGCGGCGGCAACCGGCTTCGGCGCCTCCTCCTCCTTCTCGGGCACGTTGACCACCGCGATCGTCAGATCGTCGCGGACCTTGAGCACCACGCCCGCCGGCAGCTTCACGTCCTTGACGTGGAGCGACTCGGTGATCTTCAGCGCGCTGACGTCCACCTCGATTTTCTCGGGGATGTCGCTCGGCTTGCACTCCACCGGCAGCGTGCGGGAAACCTGTTGAAGGATGCCGCCCGCGGTCACGCCCTCGGGCTTGCCGATGAGGATCACGGGGACGTTGACCACCACGTCCTTGTCCATCCGGACCTCGAGGAAGTCCGCGTGGAGCAGGTTGCCTTCCACGGGGTCCCGCTCGAAGTCCTTGAACAGCACGGTGCGGGCGTCGCCGCCCTCGATCTGCAGCTTGATCACCGTGTTGAACTTGTGGGGGGTGGCGATCGCCTTCTGGATCGCCAG
>JBGQLA010000030.1:0-22572 GCA_041499865.1 Deltaproteobacteria bacterium | reverse complement strand
CCGGCTGATCCCGCACGGCAAGGCCAAGCTGGTGGCGGTGGAGGCGGCCGGTGGGCTGGACTGGTACCGGATCATCGCGGACGGCCTGATGGTGGGAATCGACCGCTTCGGCGCCAGCGCCCCGGAGAAGGCGCTCGCCGACGCATACAATCTGACGCCGGAGAAGATCGCAGGGCGGATTTCGAAGTGGCTGGCCGAAGGCGCCCGTACGAACACCAGGTGAGGAGAGACGATGAAGCCCGCAGCGAGGTTGAACGAGTTCGGGCAGAGCGCCTGGCTGGACCTGATCGGGCGCAAGCTGATCCAGTCCGGCGAGCTTCTGCGCATGGTTGCGGAGGACGGCATCCGCGGAGTCACCGCGAACCCCGCCATCTTCGAGAAAGCGATCGTCGAGTCGGACGAGTACGACGATCAGCTGAAGACCCTGATCGCGCAGGGGAAGCCTCCGCTGCAGATCTACGAAGCGATCGCCATCGACGACGTGCGCGCCGCATGCGACGTGCTTCGGCCCACGTTCGATCGCCTGCAGGGCGCCGACGGCTTCGTCTCCCTGGAGGTCTCTCCGCACATCGCCCGCGATACCCGGGCCACCGTGGAGGAAGCGCAGCGCTTCTGGAAGGCGGTGGACCGGCCGAACCTGTTCATCAAGATCCCGGCGAATCCGGAGGGTATCCCGGCCATCCGGCAGGCCACCGCCGCCGGGATCAGCGTCAACATCACGCTGATCTTCAGCGTCCAGGTCTACGGACAGGTGATCGAAGCCTATCTCTCCGGGCTGGAAGAGCGGGTCGCGAAGGGCTTGCCCATCTCGCAGATCCACAGCGTCGCCAGCTTCTTCGTCAGCCGCGTGGACACCGCGGTGGACAAGCTCCTGGAGGAGAAGGGCGCACGCGATCTGCTGGGCAAGATCGCCGTGGCGAACGCGAAGGAGGCGTACCAGCTCTATCTGAAGACCATCTCCTCGCCGCGCTGGAAGGCGCTGGAGGCGAAGGGCGCCACGCGCCAGCGGCCGCTCTGGGCGTCGACCGGCACGAAGAACAAGGCCTACAGCGACGTGCTCTACGTCGATCCGCTGATCGGGAAGGACACCGTCAACACCCTGCCGCTGCAGACGCTAAAGGCCTTCAACGAGCACGGCCGGGTCGCGGAGACGCTCACCCAAGGGGTGGAGGAAGCGCGGGCTCAGCTCGCCCGGCTCGCGCAGGTGGGGATCGATCTGGAGAAGGTCTGCGCGGAGCTGACCGACCAGGGCCTGGATCTCTTCACCAAGGCCTTGGACGGCCTGCTGCACGCGATCGCCGCGCGCGCCGCCGCGGAGAACCACGCCCGCAAGTCGCAGCTCCGCGAGAGCCTGGGCAGGCGCAAGGACGACGCCGCCAGGGGCCTCGCGGTGGCGCGCGACAAGAAGATCGGCGCCCGGCTCTGGGCGCAGGATCCGGCGCTCTGGGGCGCCCACAACGTCGCCAGCTCCCGGCTGGGATGGCTCCAGGCGACGAAGTCCTGCAAGGAGCACGCGGCGGAGATCTCCGCCTTCGGCAAGGAAGCGGCGAAGAAGTTCCGTCACTGCGTGCTCCTGGGAATGGGCGGGTCATCCCTGGCGCCCGACGTGATCGCGCGGGTGCTCGGCAAGCGGGAGGGCGGCCTCGATCTCCGCGTGCTCGACTCCACCGCTCCCGACGCCGTCCGCGCCGCAGCCGAGGGGTTCGACCTGCGCAAGACCCTCTTCCTCGTCAGCTCGAAGAGCGGCACCACTACCGAGGTCGACTCCTTCTACCGTCACTTCCGCAGCAAGGTCGGAGACGGCGGGAACTTCGCGGCCATCACCGATCCGGGGACGCCGCTGCAGAAGCGCGCCGCCGACGAGGGATTCCTCCGCACCTTCCTCAACCCCCCGGACATCGGCGGCCGCTACAGCGCCCTGAGCTACTTCGGCCTGGTTCCGGCGGCGCTGCTCGGGTTGGACGTCGGGGAGCTGATCCGGCACGCGGAAGACGTCGCGCTCGCTTCGCACGCCCGGGTGCCGCTGCAGGAAAACCTGGCGTTGCGCCTCGGCGCCATCGCGGCGGGGCTGGCGGAGAAAGGCGCCGACAAGCTCACCTTCCTGCTGAGCAAGAACCTCGCCCCGCTCGGCGCCTGGCTCGAGCAGCTGGTGGCGGAGAGCACCGGGAAGCAGGGGCGCGGGATCGTCCCCGTCGACGGCGAGCCGCCCGGCCGCAAGGACGCGTACGGCGACGATCGGCTCTTCATCTCTCTCTCGCTGTCCGGCGAGCCCCACGACATGAGCTGGCTGGCGGAGGCGGGATATCCGCTGATCCAGTGGAAGCTCTCGGCTCCCGACGAGATCGCGGGCGAGTTCCTCCGCTGGGAGATCGCCACGGCGGTGATGGGCGCCGTGCTCGGGATCGATCCGTTCGACGAGCCCAACGTCGCCGAGAGCAAGGAGAAGACGAAGGCGCTGCTCTCCGCCGGCACGCTCCCTCCGGAGGAACCGGTTTTGCGGTCGCAGGGGCTGGCCCTGTTCACCTCGGCAGCGCACGCGCAGGTGCTGCGCAAGGCGGCGGGTACGTTGGGGAGCGCGGCCGCGGCTTCGCCGGCGGGCTGGATCGCGGCGCACCTGGCGCTCGGGGACCCCGGCGACTACGTGTCGCTGCAGCTCTATCTGCCGCCCGGCGACGAGCTGGCCACGACCTTCCAGGGCGTGCAAGGCGGCATCCGCAACGCGACGCGGCTCGCCTGCACGGTTGGATTCGGGCCGCGCTTCCTCCACTCCACGGGCCAGCTGCACAAGGGCGGTCCGAACACCGGCGTGTTCCTGCAGATCACCAGCGACGGTGGCGAGGACCTGGCCATTCCTGGGATGCCCTACGGCTTCGGAACACTGTTCGCGGCCCAGGCGCGCGGGGACCTCGAGGTTCTCCAGGCGCACGGCCGGCGCGCGCTGCGCGTCCACCTCGAGGAAGGCAACGACACCGGCAAGGCCGTGGCGGCGCTGCACGAGGCGATGAAGCTGGTGAAGTCCTGATTTCCCCGTAGCTGAGAGGCCGGTTGGCAATCCTGGTGTCCCCGTAACGAAGAGGCGGTTTATGCAGCTTGCGATGCTCGGCCTGGGGCGGATGGGCGGCAACATGGTGCAGCGTCTGCTCCAGGGCGGGCACAAGGTGGTGGCGTACGACGTGGATCAGCGGCGCGCCGCCGCTCTCACGGAGCTGGGCGCCGCTCCCGCCCTCACCCTCGACGAGGTGATCGCCGCGCTCACGCCGCCTCGGGTCTGCTGGTCGATGGTGCCTTCGGGAAAGAGCACCGAAGAGCTGATCTCCTCGCTGTCGGCGCGGATGCAGAAAGGCGACATCATCGTCGACGGAGGCAACTCCAACTTCAAGGATTCGCAGCGGCGCGCAAAAGAGCTGGCGGAGCGCGGGGTCCACTTCTGCGACGCCGGAACCAGCGGCGGCATCTGGGGACTGAAGAACGGGTACTGCCTGATGGTCGGGGGGACGCCCCAGGCGTACGCCACCCTCGAGCCGGCGCTCAAGTCCCTCGCGCCGGAGGGCGGGCTGATGCACACCGGCCCGGCGGGGAGCGGCCATTTCGTGAAGATGGTCCACAACGGCATCGAGTACGGGCTGATGGCCGCGTACGCGGAGGGCTTCGAGATCCTCAAGACCTCGCCCTTCGGACAGCTCGACCTGCCGGAGATCGCCGGCATCTGGCGGTACGGCAGCGTGGTCCGCTCCTGGCTCCTCGAGCTGCTCCACGATGCGCTGGAGAAGGACCCCGGGCTGGACGGCCTGCGCGGGTACGTCGAGGACAGCGGGGAAGGGCGCTGGACGGTGCAGGCGGCCATCGATCAGAACGTGCCCGCGCCGGTGATCACCCTCGCCCTGCAGATGCGCATCGCCTCGCGCCAGGACCAGTCGTTCAGCGCCAAGGTGCAGGCGGCGCTGCGCAACGAGTTCGGCGGCCACGCGGTGAAGAAAGGCTGAGACGTGCCGTACGCGCCGGAGGACGACGAGATCCCCAATCCGCTCCGGCCGGGGCTGCGCGCCGAGTCGGCGCCGGAGCCCTGCGCGATGGTGATCTTCGGCGGGAGCGGCGATCTGGCCCACCGCAAGCTGGTGCCAGCCCTCTACAACCTCGCGCTGGGGGCGCACCTCCCGGCGGCGTTCGCCGTCATCGGCGTCTCCAAGACTCCCTACCCCCACGACGAGTACGCCCGCGACTTGCGGGAGGCCGTGGGCAAGTTCTCCCGCACCCGCCCCGTCGACGCAGAGGTCTGGCAGGACTTCGCGTCGGGGATCCGCTACGTCGCCGGCAGCTTCGACGAGCCGGACACCTTCGCCCGGCTGCGCGCGCAGCTCGAGGAGGTGGACCGGGCGCGTTCCACCCGCCGGAACCGCCTCTACTACTTCGCCACTCCGCCCAGCGCCTTTCCGGTCCTGCTCCGGCAGCTCAAGGAGGCGGGCCTGATCCGTCCGCCGGGGGAGCCGGGCTTCACGCGGGTGGTGATCGAGAAGCCGTTCGGACGCGATCTGGCCAGCGCCCGCGCGCTGAACCGGCTGGTGCTTCAGACGTGCGACGAGCGCCAGGTGTTCCGCATCGACCACTACCTGGGCAAGGAGACCGTCCAGAACCTCCTCGTCTTCCGCTTCGGCAACTCCATCTTCGAGCCGATCTGGAACCGGCGCTACGTCGATCACGTGGAGATCACCGCCGGAGAGGAGCTGGGCATCGAGGGGCGCGGCCGCTACTACGAGGAGGCGGGCGTGCTGCGCGACATGATCCAGAACCACGTCCAGCAGCTGGTCTGCTTCTGCGCGATGGAGCCGCCGGTCGCCTTCGACGCCGACGCGGTCCGCGACGAGAAGATCAAGGTGCTCCGGGCGATCGAGACGTTCGATTCCCCGGACCAGGTGGCGCGCAGCGTGGTGCTCGGGCAATACCTGGCGGGCAGCGTCGCCGGCGCCGACGTTTCCGGGTTCCAGCAGGAAAAGGACGTCGCCCAGGGATCGCGCACGCCCACCTTCGTGGCGGCGCGGCTGAACATCCGCTCCTGGCGCTGGGACGGGGTGCCGTTCTACGTGCGCTCCGGGAAGCGGATGCCGAAGCGGGCGACCGAGATCGCCGTCCACTTCCGCCCCATCCCGCACCAGCTGTTCGGCGAGAACGCGACCCAGCCCAACGTGCTGATCATCCGCGTCCAGCCCCAGGAGGGCATCGCGCTGCGCTTCTCCGCGAAGGTGCCCGGCGAGCGCTACCGCCCGCGGACCGTGAGCATGGACTTCCGGTATGGGACCACGTTCGGCGCCGGCACCCCGGAGGCGTACGAGCGGCTCCTGCTGGATGCGATGCGCGGAGACCAGACGCTGTTCACCCGCGCCGACGAGGTGGAGGCCGCCTGGAAGATCGTGGGCAGCATCCTCAAGGTGAGCGAGAGCGCGGAGTTCCCGCCGCCGCACCCGTACGCGGCGGGCAGCTGGGGGCCGGTGGAGGCCGACGAGCTTCTCGCGCGCGACGGCCGCGCATGGAGGCGCCTGTGAGCGACGGATATGGCGAGCCGATCTCGGCGGGCGCGTCGCAGCACTCCGGCGAGCTGACCCTCCGCTTCGATCAGGCCATCGACCTGGGCCGGATCGACGCCGCGCTCCAGCAGGCGCGCGATCGCGGAGGGCCGGCGCCGGAGAGCGTCACCACGCTGAACCTGGTGGCGATCTACTTCACCGCCGCGCAGTACGAGCGGGCCTCGCCGGCGCTGGAGGCGGCCGGCACGCTCCATCCCTGCCGGCTGATCGCGCTGATCGCGGACGCGATGATCGAGCAGGAGTCGCTCTCCGCCAGCGTCTCCGTGGTCCGCTCCGGCGGCGCGGTGACGATGGAGCGCATCGTGCTCAGCGCCACGGGACGCTCCGTGCGCCACCTGGAGTCGGCGATGATGGGCCTGCTCCGCCCCGACCTCCCGATGGTGGTGGTGTGGGGCGGCCGCCCGCTCGGCGATCTGCTCCAGCGGGTGGTGGACTCCGCGGACCGGATCATCACCGACTCCGGGGCGCGGCCGCCCAACTACCTGGCGGAGACCGCCGCCCTGCTGGCGAAGGGTGCGCCGATCGGCGATCTCGCCTGGGCCCGCATCTTCCCCTGGCAGTCGCTGGCGGCGGAGACGCTCGACGTGCCGAACCTGCGCGAGCACCGGGGCAACCTCCGCAAGGCGCGCGTGGTCTGTGCCGGGGCGGTCGGCGCGGAGGGCCTGCTGCTGCTGGGCTGGATGCAGTCGCGGATCAAGCGGCTGGAAGTGTCCATCTCCGCGGAGGGAGCGCCGGACGAGGACGCCCAGGCGCAGCAGGGCCCGATTCCCCGGGCGGCGCCGATGGGCCTCGGCCACGTGCGGCTGCTCGAGTTCACGGCGCCGCCCGCCACCTTCACCTTGCACCGCGAGAAAAGCCTCCTGCTCGCCCAGGTGAAGGGGGATGACGACGGACACTGCGCGCACCGCGTCCGGCTGCCTCCCGCGGTCCCCGGCGGGCTGCTGGCGGTGGAGCTGAAGATCCTCGCCGGCCGCGACGAGCTGTACGCGCAGGCCGCGCAGGCCGCGGCCAGGCTGCTGCGCGAAGGGAACCCGTGACCGAGGTCGCCGTCGTCGTGGACGTGCCGGCCGCCGCCGCGGAGCTGGTCCTCGAATCGCTCGCGGGCGCCTCGTCGGCGCGCGGCAGGGCGGCTTTGGCGTTGACGGGCGGATCCACCGCGCCCCCGCTGTTCGCCAGGCTCCGCGCCGCGCCGATTCCCTGGGCGCAGACCGAGATTTTCTTCACCGACGAGCGGGCCGTCCCCCCGGATCACGAGTGGTCCAACTACCGGCTGGCGGAGGAAGGGCTGCTGCGACACGTCGCCGTGGCCGCGGTGCACCGGATGCGAGGTGAAGCGCCCGATCTCGATGCCGAGGCGCAGCGCTGCGCGCAGGACGCGCGCCGCGCGCTGGGAAATCCGCCGCGCCTCGACCTGGTCCTGCTCGGCCTCGGCCCGGACGGACACATCTGCTCCCTCTTCGCCGGCCTGCCCGAAAGCGCCGAGCGGGGCGACGCGGAGCTGGTCCGGCACGTGGCCGCTCCGCTGCACGTCGACCCGAAGGTGCCCCGGCTGACCCTGCTGCCGTTCCTGGTGGTGACGGCGCGCACGGTGATCCTGCAAGTGACCGGCGCGAAGAAGGCGGAGGTCCTCGCGCGCGCGATCAAGGGTCCGGAAGATCTGGCGGGTTGCCCGGCCCAGTGGGTGCGGAAGGCGTCCGGGCGGACGGTGGTGGTCTGCGACGCCGCCGCCGCAGCCCGCCTCTGACGGATGCACGTCCCGGATTCGACCCGCGGCGCGGGCTACCGGACCAGCCTCAGGTGCCGCCTCGCCTCGGGCGACGGCTGCGAATCCTTCGCCGACCCGGGTTCCTTGAGGTCGCCGTCGACGGCCGCCAACGCCGGCCTCCGGCCGTTGCCCATCGCGGGCCGTGCCGTTCCGGAATTCTCGTCGCGCTTGTCGCCGCCGCGATCCGCCATGGTGTGCACCACTTCCACCGGCAGGTCCTCGGGCCAGACCTGTCCGTCGCCGGTCCCGTTGCTGGTGATCCCGAAGATCGCCGGCCAGGGCAGGACGCAGTGGAAGGGGCGGCCTCCAAAGGAGAGCGTGGCCTCGACGGCAAGGTCGCCCACCTCGAGGTCCGGGATCGAGTACCGGTAGCTGAGGTTCAGGCGCAGATGGGCGTCCGCCGCGTACTGCGCGGGCACGCTCACGCCGGGCCGCCTGGCGTCGAGATGCACCATGGCCACTCCGCGCGCGAGATACGCGAGCAGCGTCTCCTTCTTGCTGGGGACCCGCGTCGCCATTTGCCGTTTGCTGTACTCCTCTAGGCGGGCTGTAGCAAGTCGTCCCGGGAGGCAAACTGCATCTCGTAGAGGCGGGCATATTCGCCCCTGCGCGCGAGCAGCTCTTCGTGCGTTCCCAGCTCGGCGATCCGCCCTTGGAAGAGGACCGCGATGCGGGTTGCCTGGCGGATGGTGGAGAGCCGGTGCGCGATCACCAGGCAGGTGCGCCGCTCCATCAGCCGGTCGAGGGCGCGCTGCACCTCGCGCTCGCTCTCCGTGTCCAGCGCGCTGGTCGCCTCGTCGAGAAGGAGGATGGGCGCGTCCTTGAGCAGCGCCCGCGCGATCGCCAGCCTCTGCCGCTGGCCACCGGAGAGGGTGACGCCGCGCTCGCCCACCTCGGTGTCGTACCCCCGCGGGAGCTCGCGGATGAACTCGTGCGCCCGGGCGGCCCGCGCCGCCGCCTCCAGGCGGTCTTGCGAGACGTCGCTCAGGCCGTAGGCGATGTTCGCCCGCACCGTGTCGTTGAAGAGGAACGTCTCCTGCGCTACCAGGGCGATCTGCGCCCGCAGCGACCGCAGCGTCGCCTCGCGGATGTCGCGCCCGTCCAGCGTCACCCGCCCCTCCGTCGGATCGGCGAAGCGGAGGAGGAGGTTCATCAGCGTCGTCTTCCCTCCTCCGGAGGGCCCGACCAGCGCCACCACCTCGCCGCGCCGGAGCGTCAGATCCACCTGCCGCAGCACCGCCGGACCGTCGGCCCGGTAGCGGAACGAGACCCGCTCGAAGCGCGCCTCTTCGCTGAACTGCGGCAACTCGGCCGCTCCGGACACCGGCTCGACGGGCTCGTCGAGGATCTCCCACAGCCGCCGCGCGCCGGCGAGCCCCTGGGTCACGCCCTGGCCGGTGCCGCCCAAGGACTTGAGCGGCGTGTAGAGCAGCACGATGGTGGCGAGGAAGGAGATGACGCGGTCCGGCTGGAGATCGCCGGCGGCCACCGCGCGCGCCGCGAACACCACGGTGGCGGCGATGCCGATCGCCGCCATGATCTCCAGCGTGGGGGTGAAGATGGCGCGGACGAAGAAGCTGCGCCGCATGGTGAGCAGGAAACGATCCTGCTCCCGGGTGAACTTCTCCCGCTCGTACCGCTCCATCCCGAACGACTGCACGATGCGCACCCCCTGCAGCGCCTCGTGCAAGAGCGTGTAGAGGGTGCCGATCTGCGCCTGCCCGCGGGTGGCGATCTTCTTCAGCCGGCTGGCGAACCGGACGATCGGCACCACCGTCAGCGGCACCGCGACGAAGGCGAGCAGGGCCAGCCGCCAGTCGAGCGCAACCGAGATGCCGAGCAGCACCAGGACTTGCAGTCCGTCGCGCAGGTACGCGGCGAGGCCGTAGGTGACGGCGAACTCGACCGCGGCCACGTCGCTGGCGAAGCGCGCGAGCAGGTCGCCGGAAGCGCTCCGGGCGAAGAACGCCGGCGACAGCTCCAGCAGCTTGCGGTGCAGGGCGAGGCGCAGATCGGCCACCACCCGCTGCCCGAGCATGCCGATGCAGTAGAACTGGGCGAAGTACGCGGCCCCGCGAACCGCCGCGATGGCGAGGATGAGGATGGGCAACGCGCGCAGGACGGTCTCGCGCGAGATCTCTTCCGGCGCGCGGAGGAAGGGGAGGGCGCTGCGCAGCGCGCTCGCGTCCAGCCGGCCGCCCTTGAAGACGAACTGGAACATCGGCCCCACCAGCCAGGAGAACGCGCCGGTGGCCGCGGAGAGCACGATCATCGCCGCGATGGCGAGGGCGAGCAGGCGGAGGTGCGGGCGTACCGCCGCGAGAAGACGCCGATACTCCTTCACGCGCGACTTGTAGCACGGCGTTCCCTTCTGGTACGCAGCCGCCCGATGCTGGAGCGGGCAGGGCGGACGCTGTTCAGGTGGCGGAGCTTCACGCCGGTCCCGCTGGCGCTCCTGGCCATTCCCTTGCTCTGGCGCAGCCGCGGTCCGGCGTCACCGCTCTGGCTGGCCGGCGGGCTCGCGCTCTGCGTCGGCGGACAGGCGCTGCGGGCGTGGGTGCTCGGGCAGGTGCCGGACGGCACCTCGGGGCAAAACGAAAAGCTGATGGCCGCCTCGCTCAACACTTCCGGCCCGTACGCGCTCACCCGCAACCCGCTCTACCTGGGGAACCTCGGGATCACCCTCGGGCTCTGCCTGATCGCGCACGACGTGTGGCTGCTCTGCATCGTCGGGGCGCTCTTCGCCGTGCAGTACCGGGCGATCATCGCCGCCGAGGAGCAGTTCCTCCGCCAGCGCTTCGGCGCCGCGTACGACGCCTGGTGCGCGCGCGTGCCGCGCTTCTGGCCACGCTTCGCGCCGGTGCAGTCGCCGCGATCGTGGGATTGGCGGCGGGCGCTGCGCAAGGAGCACAACCCGGCGTCGGCCTGGATCGCGCTCGCGATCATGCTGGTCGCGCGCGACCATCTGGACGCGCCGCTCTGGCCGTACGCGGTCGCGCTGGGCGCGGTCTGCGCGCTGTGGCTCGCGGCGAAGGGCTGGAAGCACCGCTGGCTGCACGGCAACTTCCTCGGCGACGTCCGCCGCCGCCTCAAGACCTTCGTTTCGGACGCGAGCGACAGGAATTGTCGCTGACTGACACTCGGTGGCTAGGACATCCGTCGCGGGTCCTCGGGCGCGCCCTCGAAACTGCGAGGTTTCCTCCGCTGGCGCTGCCTTTGCTTACATCGACACTGCTCTTTCACACTTCAAGCGGGGGGGACCCGCGGAGAATCCGTCATGAAGAGACTGGTGCAGAAAGGCTTTACCCTGATCGAGCTGATGATCGTGGTGGCGATCATCGGCATCCTTGCGGCGATCGCCATCCCGAACTTCATCAAGTTCCAGGCGCGCTCGAAGCAGAGCGAGGCGAAGGCGAACCTCAAGGCCATCTTTACCGCCCAGAAGGCGTTCTTCCAGGAGAAGGACCGCTTCTCCTCGCTGACCGGTGAAGTCGGATTCGAGCCGGAGCGGAACAACCGCTACGCGTACTTCCTCGCCGCCAGCGGCACGATCGAAGATCGCGTTTCCTCGGTGATCGCCCAGGCGACCACCTACACCGGCATCCAGGTGGACACGTTCAAGTACGGCACCGCCGCTGCGCAGACCTACGGCGCGACGGCTTGCGGCGCGGTCAGCACCGCTGGCGTGGTCACGCCCCCGGCCGGACCGCCGAGCTTCATCGCCACCGCGCAGGGCAACATCGACGCCGACGCCACCGTCGACCAGTGGAGCATCGCGAGCGACTCGCGCGTGTTCAGCGGCGGCGGCAACTGCACGGCCGACACCAACAACCCGTCGGGCGAACCGGCCAACGACCAGAACGACGTCAACCTGTAAGCAGAAGTTCCGCAGTGAAGGGAGCGGGGGTGGCCGGGAGGGCCGCCCCCGCTCTCCTTTCGTCCTACCGCTGCTCCTCGGCGCGCGGCACCAGCAGCGGCTCCGAGAACCCCCACACGCCACGGCCGATCACGCGCAGGAGCAGCGCCACTTCCACGGCGCTCTGCGGGCGTTCCTCGGCGCGCTTCTGCAGCAGCCGCTCCGCGAGGCGGGCCAGCGGCGCGGGAGCGCCGGGGTTGATCCGGGCGATCTCCGGGGGCTCCTGGTAGAGGATCGCCTCCAGCAACTCGAGCTGGTTCCGGTGCGGGAACGGCGGCCTCCCCGCGAGCAGCTCGTAGAGCGTCACGCCCAGCGCGTAGAGATCGCTGCGCCGGTCCAGCGCCTCGCCCCGCGCCTGCTCCGGCGGCATGTAGCGGTACGTTCCGACCACGTGTCCGTGGTCGGTGATCTCCGCGTCGGTCATGCTCTTGGCGAGACCGAAGTCGACCAGGGTCACCCGCCGGTCCTGCCCGACGAGGACGTTTCCCGGCTTCACGTCCCGGTGCAGGAGGCCCCGCGAATGGACGAACGAGAGCCCGTCGCAGACCTGGGCCAGCGCTTCGCACAGCGCGTGGAGCCGGTCGGGGTTGTTCTGCTCGACCTGCTCCTCGGCGGTGAGCATCGCCTCCAGCCCGGTCTCGATCAGGAACCTGCGCGCCCGGGCCGCCGCCAGCAGCGCGCCGGAATCCGGCTCCTCGAAGAGCACGTCCAGGTCGACGCCTTCCGGCGCGTCGGCGTCCGGCTCCGGCTCGAGGAGCCGGGGGCGCCCGGCCACCGCCAGCCACTCGCGCAGCGCCAGGCCGTCGACGAACTGCATCGAGAGCCAGGGGATCCCGTCCACGTCGCCGAAGTCGAGCACGCGGACGATGTTGGGATGGTCGAGGTGCCGGAGCGAGTCGAACTCGCGCCGCAGCCGGCGGGTGGCGGAAGGGTCCGGTCCCGGGGGCAGGAGCTTGAGCGCGACCGTGTCGCCGGTGCGGCAGTCCACCGCGCGGTACACCGCGCCCAGGCCGCCGCGCCCGACCTGCCGCTCGATGCGGAATGGGCCGAAAAAGCCGCGCACAGGGATAAGCTAACCCGAACGACGCGCAGCGCAGCATTCCTGCTATGGTGCGCGCGCCCTCATGCCTCGTATCGAACGGGACATCGCCCAGCTCAAGGCGGAGGTGGCGCAGCGGCCCCTCCCCGGCCACGTCGGGATCATCATGGACGGGAACGGCCGCTGGGCCGAGCAGCAGGGGCTGCCTCGCCTGGAAGGGCACCGGCGGGGCAGCGACTCGGTGCGGACCGTCACCCGCGCGGCGCGGCGCCTGGGGCTCAAGGCGCTGACTCTCTACGCATTTTCCTCGCAGAACTGGAAGCGGCCGCCCGACGAGGTGGCGGGGTTGATGGACCTGCTCCGCGACTACCTGCAGCGCGAGCGGCCGGAGATCATGGAGAACGGCATCCGGCTGCACGCCATCGGCGAGCTGGACCGGCTTCCGCCGCGCGTGCGCGATCCGCTGGAGGCGTTGCGGGCGGACAGCGCCCGGCACACGGACATGACGCTCACCCTCGCCCTCAGCTACGGAGGCCGCGAGGAGATCATCGCCATGGCGCGGCGGATTGCCGCGGACCGGCTGGATCCGCAGTCCATCGACGCCCGGGCCATCGAGGACCGGCTGTGGACCGAAGGACTGCCTCCGCTGGAGCTGGTGGTGCGCACCAGCGGCGAGTTCCGCGTCTCCAACTTCCTCCTCTGGCAGCTCGCGTACGCGGAGATCCACTTCACCGACACGCTCTGGCCGGACTTCGGCGAGATCGATCTGCTGCTGGCGCTGGAGGACTTCCAGAAGCGCGAGCGGCGCTTCGGACAGACCAGCGCGCAGATCCGCACCGCATGAGCGACAAGAACCGGAACCTGATCGTCCGCGTAGTCACCGTGCTGGTGCTCCTGCCCGGGGTGCTGTGGCTGATCTGGCGCGGTGGGATTCCGTTCGCGCTGTTGATCTCGGGAGCGACCGCGCTGGGCGCCTTGGAGCTGAACCTGCTTCCGAAGCCGCAGCTCACCGGAGCGGCGGTGGTCAGCGTCGCCGGCGCCTTCCTGGTTCCGCTGCTCCATGAGATTTCGCTCGGCTGGGTGAGCGCCAGCGCGGTCCTCAGCGCCGTGGTGATCCTGGCCTGCGCCGACGCCCTGGCGTTCGAGGAGGAGATCGCGAACGCTCCGCGGCGGGTGGCCCTGGCGGTGCTCGGCGCCGCCTATCCCGGAATCCTCCTCGCCGCGCTCCTGCCGCTGCGGCGGATTCCCCGCGGCGAGTGGTGGGTCGTGCTCACGCTCACCGTCACCTGGCTCAACGACAGCTGCGCGTATTTCGCCGGCCGCGCCTTCGGCCGGCACAAGCTCTACGAACGCATCTCGCCCAGCAAGACGTGGGAGGGGGCGCTCGGCGGGACGGTCGGGAGCATCGCGGGCGCCCTCGTCGTCGCGGCGATCTGGATCCCCGGGTTGCCTCTGTGGGGGGCGGCCCTCATCGGCGTCGGCGCCGCCGTCCTGGGCCCCGTCGGGGACCTCTCCGAGTCGATGCTCAAGCGGGCCTACGGCGCGAAGGACAGCGGGCGCCTCCTCCCGGGCCACGGCGGCCTCCTCGACCGGATCGACGCGCTGCTCTTCAATGCCCCCTTTGTCCTCTTGTGTGCACGCCTGCTTACCTGACCGTGCTGGCGCAGCGGGCGATGCACACTTAGACTCGCAGTTCCATGGCTTTCGCCCAGTCGGTCGGGTTCACGCTGCTCTCCTTCGCGCTGGTGATCAGCGTCGTCGTCTTCTTCCACGAGCTGGGCCACCTGATCGTCGGCAAGGCGCTCGGGGTGAAGGCGATCCGCTTCTCCATCGGATTCGGCCCCAAGCTGTTCGGGTTCATGGCGGGGGGGACGGAATACCGTGTCTCGCTCCTGCCGCTCGGCGGATACGTCAAGTTCGCCGGGGACAACCCGTACGAGGAGGTGGCGGCGGAGGATCGCGGCCGCGGCTTCCTCGAGCAGGCCCCGTGGAAGAAGGGCCTCATCGCCTTCGCCGGGCCGGCCGCGAACTTCGTGCTCGCGGTGGCGCTGTATTTCGTCGTGTTCGCCGCGCCGCACCCGGATCTCCCCGCCCGCGTCGGTTACGTGAAGCCGCAGTCGCCCGCGGCGGTCGCCGGGCTCCGCTTCGGGGACCGGATCGCGGCCATCGACGGAGAGCCGGTCGAGGGCTGGAGCGGCCTGCAGGAAAGGATCCGCGCGCGCGGCGGGCAGCCGCTGGCGATGGACATCGAGCGCGACGGCGGGCGCCAGACGCTCCGGCTGGTCCCCGCGATGCACGAGGAGACCAACCCCATCGAGACCGTGCGCCACGGGCGCATCGGCATCTCCGCCCTTCCCCGCGTCGCGCAGGTCACGGTGATCTCGCCCGACTCTCCGGCGGGCCGCGCGGGCGTGCAGACGTTCGACAAGGTGGTGAAGCTCGACGGCAAAGCGATCGGAAACTGGGAACAGCTCCAGCAGCAGCTCGCCGACCGGAAGGATCCCGTCGTGCTCGAGGTGCTCCGCCCCGAGGGCGTGCAGGCGCCGGGGGCGACGCTCTGGGCGCAGAAGCCGCTGGCGCTCTCGCTGCCAGCGCCGGACAAGGCCGGCGCGTACGGCCTGGAGGCGAGCGACCTCACCCTCTTCGCCGTCCAGCCGGGCAGCGGGGCGGACGAAGCAGGCCTCAAGCGCGGCGACCGCGTCCTGGCGGTGAACGGCAGGCCGGCCCTCTCCTGGGCCGACGAGGTGGACGCCGCGATCAAGGCTGCGGGCACGCAGCCGGTGCAGGTCACCGTCCGCCGGGACGGGAAGGAGCTGACGGCCGCCGTCACTCCGCACCTGCGCAAGGACCGCGACGAGGCCGGGGTGCTGCAGGACGTTCCCGACCTGGGCGCGGCGCCCGACCTGAACGGCTTCGCCGACATCGAGCGCATCTGGATCCGCTACTCCGTCCCCGATGCAGCGCGCCGCGCGGTGTCCAACACCGCGGGCTTCGTCCGGGCGCAGGCCATCGGCATCGCCCGCATCGTCACCGGTCACATCTCCAGCCGGGCCATCGGCGGACCGCTGATGATCGCGGACGTCGCCCGCAAGGCGGCGGAGAGCGGCTGGCGCGAGCTGGTGATCACCATGGGCGCGATCAGCGTGGTGCTCGGGCTGATGAACCTGATCCCCGTCCCGGTGCTGGACGGGTTCCACGTGCTCACCGCCTTCATCGAGGGCATCCGCCGCCGTCCGCTCTCGCTCCGCTTCCGCGAGGTGGCGAACGTGGTCGGGATCGCGCTCTTGCTGACGCTGATGCTCTACGCGTTCCGCAACGACGCCATGCGGAAGTGGTTCGAGTGAGGGTGCTCGCCCTCGACACCGCGACCTCGTCCACCTCCTGCGCGCTCCTCGAAGAAGACCGGGTGCTTCGCGAGCAGCTGATCGCGCCGCCGGCCAAGGCGGGCGACGTGCTTCCCGCGGCCCTGGGAGATCTCTCCGGGATCGAGGCCCTCGCCGTCGGTCTCGGGCCGGGCTCGTTCACCGGGCTGCGGGTCGGGCTGGCGGCGGCGAAGACCATCGCCTTCGCCCGCCGGCTGCCCATCGCCGGGGCCTCCAGCCTGCAGGCGATCGCCTTCGGCGAGCCGGGCATGGTGTACGCGGCGACGGAGGCGCGCAAAGGGGAGCTCTTCGTCCAGCCGTTTCGGGACGGGGCGCCGCTGGGGCCGGTGCAGGTGGTGCGGGCCAGGGAACTGCGCCTGCCGGAGGGTGCGCGGCTGGTGCAGAAACCTCCGTCTGCGGCGGCGGTGGCGCGACTTTGCCTACCGCGGCTGCGCGGGGCATCGTACGATGCCGCCGTTTGTTTCGCTCTCGCACCGGATTACGTGCAGGGCTTCGGGGCCCGAGGCGGATGAGATGACGAAGTACAGGGTGGCGATCGCCGGCGCGACGGGCGCCGTCGGCCGCGAGATGATCAAGGTGCTCGAGGAGCGCGAGTTTCCCGTGGGCGAGCTGATCCCGCTCGCCTCCGAGCGGAGCGAAGGGAACAAGCTGGAGTTCAGGGGCGACGAGGTGGTCGTCCGCCGGCTGAAGCCCGATTCGTTCGCGGGCGTGGACATCGCCCTGTTCTCGCCGGGCGCCTCCGTCTCCCGCGAGTTCGCGCCGCACGCCGCGCGGGCCGGCGCGGTGGTGATCGACAACTCCAGCGCCTTCCGCATGGAGGCCGACTGTCCGCTGGTGGTGCCGGAGGTGAATCCGCGCGACGTGGCGCTGGCCGTGAAGCCCGGCGGGCGCAGGATCATCGCCAACCCGAACTGCAGCACCATCCAGCTGGTGGTGGCGATGAAGCCGCTGCACGACGCCGCGGGGCTGAAGACGGTGATCGTCGCCACGTACCAGTCCGTCTCGGGCGCCGGACAGAAGGGGATCGACGAGCTGGAGAAGCAGTCGCGCGCGCTCTTCGCCCTCGGCGAGCTGAAGAACGAGAAGTTCCCGCACCGCATCGCCTTCAACGTCCTGCCGGAGATCGGCAAGGACAGCGGCAACGGGTACACCGACGAAGAGATGAAGATGGTGAACGAGAGCCGCAAGATCCTCGGCTTGCCAGGACTCGCCGTGTCCGCCACCTGCGTCCGGGTGCCGGTCTTCTACTGCCACTCCGAGGCGGCCCACCTGTTCTTCGAGAGGCCGATCACCCCGGCGCAGGCGCGGGAGATCCTGCGCAAGGCGCCGGGCGTGAAGGTGGTCGATGACCTCCAGGAGCACATCTATCCGATGCCGCTGCTCGGCGTCGGCGACGACGATACGCTGGTCGGCCGGATCCGCACCGATCTCTCCGCCCCGAACGGCCTGGCGCTGTTCGTGGTCAGCGACAACCTGCGCAAGGGCGCCGCCACCAACGCGGTGCAGATCGCGGAGCTCCTGATCCGCGAGCACGCTGACAAGCTGTCCGCGCGCGCATAGGCCGGCGCTGACAATTTGTCACCGCCGGCATGGAGAGTTCGGTGGAGCGCCAGCCAGCACGGCTGGCCCCTTCCTTGCTATGACCTGAGGCGACATGCGCCTGGCCCCCGCTCTCGCACTCGCGCTTGCGCCGTTCGCGGCCTCAGCGCTGACCTTCAGCGTCAACGGCACCACCAACGATATCCTGGTGGGCGCCAGCAACTGCAGGACGCTGCAGCTGATCGCGGCCTGGGACATCCAGGTCACCCCTACCCCGGGGGTCGATCACATCCTCTTGATGGGCGTGCGCAACTCGAGCACCTGCAGCAACTCCTCGCCCTCGCCCGAGCTCACCCTCCGCAACGAGACGCCGAGCGCGCAGACCGGACAGCAGACCGTCTCCGCGAACGAGATGGCGCTCGCCGACGCCGGCACTCCGGGCTGCGACAACCCCGACATCGCCGCGCGCAGCTCCGCGAACCCGCTCACCAACGTCCTCTGCCTCCAGTACAGCGCCGGAGCGGCCATCACCACGGGCGCGGTGAACATCCGCTACGCCCTTGCCAACCCGTTGCCGCCGCGCAACCTGGTGGTCAGCCCAGGGAACCGCCACTTGAAGGTCTCCTGGTCCAAGGGAAACGACGCGGAGACCATCGCAACGTACGACGTGCACGTCATGCCCGACGGCGTCGCCAGTGACGGCGGCGTTTCCCAGGTCGTCACCACCACCAACGCGGACGTGCAGCGCACGGACGACAACCAGCCGCTGCAGAACGACGCCGGCTATGCCATCACCGTCGTCGCCCACGACACGTACGGGAACATCTCCGACCCCTCCGCCGCGGTCGTCGCCGCGCCCGTGCCCTCGTCGGACTTCTACGACCACTACCGCAGCGAGGGTGGGAGCGCGGAGGGAGGCGGCGGCTGCGCCACCGGCGGAGGATCGGCCTGGATCGCGGGGATCGCGATTGCCGCCGCGCTCCTGCTGCGGCGGCGAAGGAACGCACGGAACGGCGCCGCGCTGGTCGCCCTGCTCTCGGTCCTCGCGCCGGCCGCGCAGGCCCAGGAGCGGCCCCGGTTCCTGGTCGGGTTCAAGGCCGACCGCTACGATCCCAAGGTGGATTCGGAGTCGGGGCTCACGGGCACCCCGTACCACGATGTGTTCGGCGGGCGGGCGCCGCTCCGGTACCAGCTGGAGTTCGACTGGGAGGTCGCGCATCCGTTCGGCTCCATCCTGGTCGGCGCCACCGTGGGCTACTGGCAGAATCTCGGCAAGGCGTTGCTGCTCACCTCCACCCCCGGAAATCCGCAGCACTCCGAGGACACCACGCTCCTCGACGTGATCCCCTTCGGCGTGATCGCCACGTACCGGTTCGACTGGCTGACGGAGCGCTGGGAGCGCTTTCCCTTCATTCCCTACGCGCAGGTCGGGCTGATGCGCGCGCTCTGGGTCTCGTACGACGGCACCGGATCCGTGTCCAAGGCTTCGTCGGGCGGGCGCGGGTCGGGATGGACGAACGGCTACACCACCGCGCTCGGCTTCGCCATCAACCTGAACGCGATCGATCCGGGCCTGGCCCGCGAGGCGTATCTGGACACCGGCATCCAGCGCACCGCGCTGTTCGCCGAGTATGGCTGGACGTATCTCTCCAACTTCCACAAGAGCGGCGCCCTGGTCCTCAGCGATCACGCCTGGCGGTTCGGGCTGTCGGTCGAGTTCTGACGTGACGGCGGCCTGATCGGCGAACGATCGGTGATGCGCCGGAATTGAATAGGGCAGACCTCGGATGCGGCGCGGCGGGCGCGTCGGTCCGTGAAGGGTGCCGAAGCCCGCGACGACCTACTGCCGGCGTGGCCGGGCGAAGCGGACCAGGGGCCCCAGATCCACGCGGCCCTGCTGGACCATCGCCACCAGCAGGCCCCGGCCGACGCGGGCCAGATCCACCAGCTTGCCGAGGCGGTCCGCGATGTCCTCGAGCCGCGTGCGCTCGCCCGGAGCGGGAAGGGTGCGCAGCTTGTCGCGCACGCGCTCGAACACCTCCAGCACCCGCTCGATCTGCGCCAGCTCGCGCTCGCGGAGCACGCGCGAGATCATCTTCCAGATGTCGGTCTCCGCCTCGAAGTACTCGCGCCGGTCGCCCGGCCTGCGGATCCGCCGCACCACGCCCCAGTGCTCCAGCTCGGACAGCGCCATCGATGCCGCCCCGGAGGAGATGGAGAGCTGGTCGCAGAGATCGGAGGCGGGCAGCGCGTCGCCGCGCAGGTAGAGCAGGCCCCAGATGCGGCCCATCACCCGCTTGAAGCCCCAGAACTCCATCAGCGAGCCCACCGCCTCCGCGACCTCGCCGAGCAGGGCCCGCTCCTGTTCCCTGGGCTCCACGTTCGCGTCCGGCGGAGATGTGTGAGCGGCGGTCATCGTCAATGGCTTCGGGAAAGGAGGGCCCGCGCCACCTGGGCGAGCAGGTCGCGGGTCGGGCTGTGGGGAACGCGCTCCAGCGCGGCGAGCGCGGCGTCGCGCTCCTTCTCGGCGATGCGGCGGGCCGCGCCCAGCGCGCCCGTGCGGGAGAGGCGCCCGGCGAAGGCGCGGACCCGGGTGCGCAGCTCGTCGGCCGAGGCCACCGGATCGAGCTTGAGCAGCGCCGCCATCTCCTCGCGGAGCGGGGGCAGGCGCTTGAGCGCGATGGCCAGCGGCAGCGACGGCTTTCCCTCCATCACGTCCGCGAGCGCCGCCTTCCCCAGGGTGGCCGCATCCGACTCGAAATCCAGGAGGTCGTCCGCGATCTGGAACGTCGATCCGGCCCGCAGCCCGAAGTCGTGCAGCGCCGCGGCCATCTCGGGGGGCGCCCGGGCGGCGAGCGCTCCGGCCTCGCCGCAGAAGGCGAACAGCGACCCGGTCTTTAGGCGCGCGACCTGCAGCGCGTCCTCGGAGGTGAAGTCCGTCTTGCCCCGCAGCGCGATCTGCTTCGACTCGCCCTCCACCAGCCGCCGCAGCGTCCGCACCAGCGCCTCGAGCGCGCCGGGCGCCTCCGCCCGCAGCGCCAGCTCCAGCGAAGCCGCGAGGAGCCAGTCGCCGGCGATCACCGAGACGCCGTTGCCGTAGGCCACCCGCGGAGCGGGCAGGCCGCGGCGGGTGAGGCCGTCGTCGATCACGTCATCGTGGAGCAGCGTGGCCGAGTGCACCATCTCCGCGACCAGGGCGAGGGCAACCCGGCCGCGGGCGCGCCGTCCTGGGGCCGCGGCGCGCGCGGAGAGCAGCAGGAGGAGCGGGCGCACGCGCTTTCCACCCGCGCGCACCAGGTCCACCGCCGCGCCCGTCAGCTCTCTCGGGGCCTTCTGCGCGGCCGCGAGGAGCAGGCGCTCCAGCCGCGGGATCCCTTCCGCGGACTGCGCGCCGGGAAGAAGCTGCGCTGCCGAGGGCCGCGCGAGCGGGCTCGCCGCCGCTTCCTGGAGCTCCGCCAGACCCGCCGATGAAAGAGCCGCCATACGCGTCCTTTTCCCGCTCGAACTTTCAAAAGTTTCTGAAACCTCTAACGATCGTGGGAGCCGCTGTCAACCGCGGCGATCGTCTTTCGTCTCCCCGCGCCCGCAGGGCCGGTGTGGTAAACCCCCCGGCGCCATGCGAATTCGCCTGCTCTGCTGCCTGGTCCTCGCGGTGTCTTGCGCGAAGCGCATCAACCCCGATCCCGGCAGCGACCGGACGGCGTACTCGGGGGTGGGGCTCCGCTTCGGCGAGGCGCAGGAGGTCCCCGAGGGCGTCCAGGTCCTCTGGGACTTCGGCGACGGCTCGCCGCAGATCGCCGGGCCGACGGTGAACCACGCCTTCCCGCACGCCGGCGTGTACACGGTCGTCGAGACCATCAAGGACAAGGACGGCCAGACCCGCACCGCGCGCACCCACGTCACCGCGCTGAAGCGCACCGTGCAGATGGCGATGCCCGCGGACGTCCGGGCGGCGCTGATGGTCCCCTCGCCCTGGAAGCGGATGGCGGTGCACCGGGAGGTCGCCGCCCGCCTCTCGGTGGGCGCGGCGCTCGACGAGCTGTCGCGCGCCCTCGGCGGCGGCGCCGGCTTCGACGTCCTCGACGGCAACGCGGTGGCCGCGAACGGCTTCGATCCCGACGAGGGCATCGCGCTCTTCACCACGCCCCAGGATCCAGAGGCGCTGGTGTTCGCCATCGGCACCTCCGACGATCCGGGATCGCTGGCCGTGGCCCGGCGGCTGCTCACCTCGAACCAGTCCGTCGGGCGCTACGGCGGCGGCCCATTCGAGCTGCGCGACGGCCAGCTTCCGGACGGAAGCGCGATCCTGCTCGGCCGGAATGCTTCCGGCGACAACGTCGGGGTGCTGCAGCGCCACGGCTACCTCTACCTGCGGCTGGCCGGCCCCAGCGACCCGGCGCTCGCGCTGCGCAGCGTGACCACCCTGCCGCCGGACAAGGGGCTCGCGGCGGACGCGGGCTTCGTCGCCGCCGCCCGCCACGTGGGCATCGGCGACGCCGTCTTCTACTCGCGCGGGCCGGATCGGGGCGCCGCCGGAAACGGCCGCTTCGCCGGCGAGCTGGGGATCTCGGCGTTCACCATCTACGACAAGCCGGAGAACCGAGAGTTCGTGCAGGTGCGGATGTTCGCGCAGCTGCGCAACCTCTCCGGCGACGCGCTGGTCGCCGCCTTCAAGCCGCTGCTCGCGCCTCCCGACCTCGCCTCCCGCCTGCCGATGGTCGCGGCCGCCTACTTCCGCATCTCGGCGGCGCCGCAGGCCCTCTGGCGGGAGATGACCCGCACCGGCGCCGCGGACGCCGCGCGGCTGCGCGACCGGGTCCAGGAAACCACCGGGCTGGATCTGGAGAAGGACCTGATCCCCTCCTTTGCCGGGAACATCGGCATCGGCGTCTACCTCGACGCCAGCTCGCTGATCGAGGCGCTGCTCGGAGAAGAGGTGGGTTCGTTCGACCGCTCCGCGTTCGTCGTCGCCGCGCAGCTCACCAGCCCGAAGACGGTGCAGGCCGCGCTGGAGCGTGCGATGCGCACGCGGCCGGCGTCGGATCGCGGGCAAGTGAACGGCGCGGCCTGGTTCCGCCTGGGAGACGGCGCGCAGGCGGCCATCAAGGACGACGTGCTCTTCATCGCCCTCGGCGGCGCGCCCGCGGCCGCGGCGCCGCCCGCCCGCGGGCGCGGCCGTGGGAAGAAGCCGCCGCCGAACAAGCTGACCACCGAGGACCTGGGCATCCTCGGACGGGTGCTGGCCGGCGGAGGCGCGTCGTTGGGGCAGCACTTCAAGCGGATCGGCATCGCCGGATTCGAGGTGCCCGGCCAGGAGAACGCCTGGGTGGACATCGGCGGCATCGTGCGGT
>JBGQLA010000029.1:0-22747 GCA_041499865.1 Deltaproteobacteria bacterium | reverse complement strand
TGCTCACCCACTGCCCGTCCGCGTACGGCTGCCAGTCCGGCCCGACGTTCGCGGGCATCCAGACCCGCCCGTATTCGGGCGTGTCCACCCACCGCCCGTACGGCGAGAGCTGCTGCTCGAAGGTGCGCTGATCGGGCGCCTGCGGCGGCTGCCGGGCCGAGGGCGGCGGTGGCGCGTTCACGTCCACGTCGTCGTCGGGCGGCGGCGGCGGGGGCTCGAAGGCGGGATCCTGCCGTGCAAACGCGCTCCTGGGCGCGCCGGCAAGGGCGGCGCCGAGGGCGCAGAGAAGGACGAGGCGGCTGCTGGGCTTCATGAACGTTGGATGTCGGGGGCGCGCCTGGATTCAAGGGAGCGGCGCCGGCACGGACGTTGTATACCGGCCCTCGATGTTTACGGGGCTCATCGAGGATCTGGGGACCGTGGCAGCGGTCGAGCGGGTATCCAAAGGTGTGCGTCTGTCGGTGCAGACGCGACTGGACGGGATCGATCACGGCGCCAGCGTCGCCGTGGACGGCGTCTGCCTGACCGCCGTGGACCTGGCCGCCGGCCGCTTTACCGCGGACGTGAGCGCGGAGACGCTGGCCCGGAGCACCCTCGGCGAGCGGAAGGCCGGAGATCGCGTGAACCTGGAGCGGCCGATGGCGCTCGGCGACCGCCTCGGCGGGCACCTGGTGCTCGGACACGTCGACGGCGTGGGCGAGATCGCCTCGCGCGAGGAGGTAGGCGAGGGCGTGCGGATCACGCTGCGGCTGCCCGCCGGACTTCCGCCGCTGGTCGTGGAGAAAGGATCGGTCGCGCTCGACGGCATTTCCCTGACCGTCAACGAGCTCCTGGACCCGGACCGGATCGCGCTCTTCATCATCCCCGAGACGCTGCGCGCCACCACCTGGGGCATCAAACCCGTCGGGGCCCGGGTGAACGTCGAGGCGGACATCCTCGGCAAGCACGTCGCCCGACTCCTGCAGTTCCGGACCTGAGGAGCACGCCAGTGGAAGACACCGTCAAACGCGTGGAAAAGGCGCTCGACGAGCTGCGGCGCGGCCGGATGGTGATCCTGGTCGACGACGCCGACCGGGAGAACGAGGGCGATCTGGTCCTCGCCGCGCAGTTCGTCACGCCGGAAGCGATCAACTTCATGGCCAAGCACGCCCGCGGCCTGATCTGCCTCTCGCTCACCGAGCAGCAGGTCAAGCGCCTGGGCCTCTCCATGATGGTCAACGAGAACCAGAGCACCTACACGACCGCGTTCACCGTCAGCATCGAGGCGGCCCGCGGCGTGACCACCGGGATCAGCGCCCGCGACCGCGCCACCACCATCCTGGCGGCCATCGCCGCCGGCGCGCAGCCCGAGGACGTGGTGCGCCCGGGGCACGTGTTCCCGCTGCGCGCGCGCAAGGGCGGGGTGCTGGTGCGTGCCGGCCAGACGGAGGGGAGCGTCGATCTCTGCCGGCTCGCGGGGCTCACGCCCGCCGGAGTGATCTGCGAGGTGATGAACGACGACGGCACGATGGCGCGGATGCCGGACCTGACCCGGTTCGCCGAAATCCATGGGCTGCACATCCTCGGCGTCGCCGACGTGATCCAGTACCGCATGCACCGCGAGTCGCTGGTGCGCCGCGGGGCCGAGGCGCGCGTGCCCACCGAGCACGGGGGTGAGATGCGCTGCATCGCCTACGAGAACGACGTGGACAAAGCGCAGCACGTGGCGTTCGTGAAGGGGACCTGGGAGGCCGACGAGCCGGTGCTGGTGCGGGTGCACTCCAAGTGCCTCACCGGCGACGTCTTCGGCAGCCGCCGGTGCGACTGCGGCCCGCAGCTCCACCGCGCGCTGGAGATGATCGACCAGGCGGGGAAGGGCGTGGTGGTGTACCTCGACCAGGAGGGCCGCGGCATCGGGCTGATCAACAAGCTGAAAGCGTACAACCTGCAGGACGAGGGCCACGACACGGTGGAAGCCAACGCCAAGCTCGGGTTCAAGGCGGACCTGCGCGACTACGGCATCGGCGCGCAGATCCTCCGCGACGTCGGCGTGCGCAAGCTGCGGCTGATGACCAACAATCCGAAGAAGATCGACGGGCTCAAGCGGCTGTACGACCTGGAGGTGGTCGAGCGCGTGCCCATCGAGGCGGGGCTCTCGCAGGAGAACGAGAGCTATCTGCAGTCGAAGCGCGACAAGATGGGGCACCTTCTCTCCCTGACGAAGAAGTAGGATGCGCGCCGGATGAGCACGGGAAGCCCCCCTTCACAACAGCTGTCCGCGGAGGGAATGCGGTTTGCGGTGGTCGCCACGCGCTGGAACGCCGCGATCGTCGAGCAGCTGCTGGTCGGCGCCCAGAAGGCGCTGGCCTCGCGCGGCGCGGAGAACGTCCGCGTCTACCGCTGCGCCGGCGTCTTCGAGCTCGGTCCCCTCGCAACGCGGGTGGCCCGCGGCCCGGCCATCGACGGACTGATCGCGCTCGGCTGCCTGATCCGCGGCGGCACCGACCACTACCGCGTGCTTTGCGACGAGGTCACCCGGGCGCTCGGCGCCCTGGCGATGGAAGGCGCGGCCGGGCCGAAGCCGCTCGCCGTCTCCTTCGGCGTGCTCACCTGTGAGACCGAGGAGCAGGCGCAGGAACGCGCCGATCCGCGCGGGTCGGACAAGGGCGGCGAGGCGGCGCTGGCCTGCATCGAGCAGGTGCACGCGCTCCGCGCCGCGGGAGGCGCGTAGCGTGGGCTCGCGGACCAAAGCGCGCGAGTGCGCCCTGCAGGCCCTCTACCAGCTCGACTCGGGCGGAGGGGACGCCCGGGAGGCGGTGCGCGGCGTGCTCGCGCATTTCGCGGAGGCGGACGCGTCCACCGAGCGCTTCGCGGACGAGCTGGTGCGCGGAGTGCAGTCGGAGAGGGCGGAGATCGACGCCATCATCCAGGCCAGCAGCACCCACTGGAAGCTCGACCGGATGGCGCGCGTCGATCGCAACATCCTCCGGCTGGCGGTGTACGAGATTCTCCGGCGGGCCGACGTCCCAGTGAAGGTGACGCTCAATGAGGCGGTCGAGCTGGGGAAGAAGTTCGGCTCCGAGGAATCCTCGGCGTTCGTCAACGGAGTGCTCGACCGGATCGCCCACCAGGACCTGCCCAACGCCACGCCCAAGCTGGAGAAGGTGTAGATGGATCTGTCGTTCTTCCCCCTCACGCTGGACGCCATCGATCAGGCCGCGGCGGAGTCGCTCTGCCTGTTCGTCGGTTCGGACGAGCGCCCTCTCACCGGGCTCGCAGGCCTCGTCGACTGGCGGCTCACCGCCCGCCTTTCGCGGCTGCTACGCGGCGGCCAGCTCACCGGAGACGCCGGCGAGGCGGTGCTGACCTCGCCCGGTCCGCGGCTCGGCTTCAAGAAGATGTTTCTCTTCGGGATCGGCCCTTTGGGGCAGACCGAGGAGGAGCTGCAGCGCCGGGTGGCCGACTCCTTGCGCAAGCTCGCCGACGCCGGCGTCCGCGACGCCGCCCTGCAATTGCCGGCGCGCCTTTCCCCGGAGAACGGCGTGCGTGCGCTGGTCGACGGCCTGCAAGGCCCCGGGCGCGCCGTGATCTTCTCGCCGGAGCCGCAGAAGATGATCCAGGTGCTCTCGCAGGTCGCGCGCGGGCAGGCGCGCCTCGAGCAGCGCACGGTGAAGGTGCCGGTTCCCGCGCCGGGCGCCGCGCAGGAGCCGCCGATCGCTCCGGCGATCGAGTCCGAGCCCGCCCCGGTCGACGGAAAAAGGCCGTCGCCCCCGCCTCCGCAGCGGTACGTGCCGGCGGTGCCGCGGCAGAACGTCTTCAAGAAGAAGAAGCGGTAGCTGCGACGTCTCGTCGCTCGTGATCGATGGCCGCGCGCTCTCGACGCAAGTCTCCAGGCGTGCGGCGAGCCGTATTTCTCCTCGTGCTTGGTTTCCCCCTCCTCGAAGCGAGGGCGGACTCCACCTTGTCAGTGTCGGTTGGTGCCGGCGGAGCGTGGACGATCCCGCTCCAAAAACGACCGACGTACTACCTCGGGCTCACGCAGGATCTGGGCGGGTCCGTCATCGTCGAAGTCCGCTGGTCAAGGGCCTTCGTCCAGGGCGAGCTCCAGTCGGCCGGAGTGCTGCATGATAATCCGTCGTTCCGCCTCTGGTCGGCACGTGCAGGTGCTCTCATCTTGCAAGGGGAGCCCGACGTCCTCATCTCCGCGGGCATCGGACATCTCGGCGATTCAGCAAAGAGCGATTACGAATGCCAGTATGGGTGCGACCGCTACGAAGGAAGCGGTCTCGCCTGGGTTGCAGAGGCGGAGATGCGCCTATCCGTTGCCGCGCCGTTGCGCGCTGGCGTTTTCGCGCAGGCCATCGTTCCGCGATTTCAGATTCACCAATTCGTCTACCCGGGGGCACACGATGTCGACCCGGTACCCGTGATCTCGCCCGGTCTGCGGCTCTTTCTGTGACGGGCAGCCCAGGCTCATCCCCCTGCTTGTCCGGCCAATCATGCTCGCCGACCCAGCACCGATTTGAAACGGGACACATTGTTCCCGGCACGCCCCGTTCTTGCGCCCGCGGCCCACTACGGGGACTGGCGGATCCGGATCGCGACGCCGCGCCAGCGCGTCTCGGAAACGAAGACGCGTGGCGCTGGCGACTCCACGGCCAGCTCAGCGGGGCCGTTCCAGAGCACGCGGACGGGGACCGAGCCCGCGGCGACGAAGACGTCGGCGCGCGCCTGCTCCGGGGCGCCGGCGAGGCGCAGCGCCACGTGCGTGGTCACGCTGGTCCCGCAGGTCGCCTCGAACACGTCCGCCAGTGCGCGATCGTCCGGCGAGCGCGACTGCGCGATCGCGCGCTGGGCGCAGGGCTCGACCGGGGGCGCGCGGCGCCAGAGCCAGAGCGTGGCGAGGCCGATCGCCAGCATCAGGGCAAACAGCAGGACGACCAGCTTCAAGGCGTCAGGCGCTCCATCATCCGCGGGAAGGGGATGGTCTCGCGCACGTGGTGCAGGCCGCAGATCCAGCCGACCGTCCGCTCCACGCCGAGGCCGAAGCCGGAGTGCGGGACGCTGCCGTACTTGCGCAGGTCGAGATACCAGGCGAACGCCTCCAGCGGCAGCTTGTTCTTCTCGATCTCCGCCTTCAGGGTCGCGTAGTCGTCCTCGCGCTGGCCACCGCCGACGATCTCGCCGTACCCCTCCGGCGCGAGCACGTCGACGCCGAGCGCGACCTTGGGATCCTTCGGATCCTTCTTGAAGTAGAACGCCTTCATCTCCGCCGGGTACCGGTGCACCATCACCGGCCGGTCGAACTGCTTGCAGAGGATGGTCTCCTCGTCGCCGCCGAGGTCGTCGCCCCAGCGGATCGGGTGACCGGTCTTCTGGATGTAGTCGATCGCCTCGGTGTACGTGATGCGCGGGAACGGCCTCTGCACCCGCCGCAGCGCCTCCAGGTCGCGCTCGAGGACCGTCTTCAGCTCCTGCTCGTGCCGCGCCAGCACGGCGCGCACGATCTCGACGATGAAGTCCTCCGCGAGATCCATGTTTCCGTCGAGGTCCAGGTACGCCACCTCGGGCTCCACCATCCAGAACTCGGTGAGATGGCGGCGCGTCTTGCTCTTCTCCGCCCGGAAGGTGGGGCCGAAGACGTAGGCCTTTCCCACCGCCATCGCCGCGGCCTCGCCGTAGAGCTGGCCCGACTGCGTCAGGTACGCCTTGCCCAGATCGAAGTAGGGCACCTCGAAGAGCGTGGAGGTCCCCTCGCAGGCCGCCGGCGTGAGGATCGGCGAGTCGACCAGCGTGAAACCGCGGGAGTCGAAGTAGTCGCGGATCGCCTTGATCAGGGTGTGGCGGACCGCGAGGATCGCCCGCTGCCGCGAGGAGCGCAGCCAGAGGTGCCGCTGCTCCTGGAGGAAGCCGACGCCGTGCTCCTTGGGCTGGATGGGGTAGCCCGTCTCGCCCTGCAGCACGCGCAGGTCGGAGACGTGAAGCTCGAATCCCAGCGGGCTGCGCGGGTCCTTCGCCACCTTTCCCCGCACCTCCACCGACGCTTCCTGCGGCGCCTTCTCGGCCGCGGCGAACACCGCCTCCGGCACGTCCTTCTTCGAGACCACGCACTGGATCACGCCGGTGCCGTCGCGGACCTGGAGGAAATGGAGCTTGCCGCTCGAGCGCTTGCCGTAGAGCCATCCGCGGAGGAGGACCTCTTGCCCGTCGTGCGCGGCGATGCCCTGGATGTAGACGTGTGGCTCCATGAGGAGGGCGGATACTATTGCCAGCATGGTCGCGCGTCGAGTACGACCACGCGATGCTCGCCGCGCTGATCCTCGCCGCCGGCGTCGCCGGCGCATCGGCCGGCGACGTGCGCGTCCCCAGCAGCGATTCGGCCTGGGGTGGCGTGCGCGAGGGCAAGGGCCCCGTCCGGGTCGCCGACTACGATCTCGAGGCCACGCTCGATCCGGTGCGGCACACCGTCGACGGCCGCGAGCGGGTCACCTGGCGCAACCGCAGCGGCGAGCCGATCAGCGCGCTGTACGTGCACCTGTATCTCAACGCCTTCGAGGGAGCGGGGAGCACGTTCAACATCGAGCGCGAGCGGTTCGGCGGCTTCCGCACGGACGTCGAAACGAAGAAGGGAGAGTGGGGATTCGTCGAGCTGAAGAGCGTCACCCAGGGGGGAAAGCCGGTGCCCTGGGCGTTCGTGCAGCCCGACGGCGGACCCGCGACCGACCGCACCGTCGCGAGATTCGACCTGCCCGACGCCGTCCCGCCGGGCGGAACCGCGGTGCTGGAGATCGCCTTCCGCGATCAGCTGCCGCGGGTGGTCGCGCGCACCGGCTGGTTCGGTACCTATCATCTGGTCGCGCAGTGGTTCCCCAAGGTCGGCGTGCTCGAGCTGCCGGGAGAGCGCGGCGCCACCGAGCCGCGCTGGAACTGCCACGAGTTCCATCTCCACAGCGAGTTCTACGCGGACTTCGGCAACTACCGGGCGGCGATCACCCTGCCGCGCGGATACGTGTTCGGCTCGGTGGGCGCGGAGAGCGCGCCGCCCGAAGAGACGCCCGCGGGCGTGATCCACCGCGTGGCGCAGGATGACGTGCACGACTTCGCCTTCACCGCCTGGGATGGCTACGCGCCGCCGCTCCTCGGCGAATGGAACGGCGTGCGGGTGAAGGTGCTCCATCCGCCCGAGTACGCCGAGGCCGGACGCATCGCGCTGCAGGCCACGGAGGACGCGCTGGCGTACTTCTCGCGCACGCTCGGGCCGTACCCCTACAAACAGGTGACGGTGGTGGTCCCGCCGTACAACGCGATCGAATCCGGAGGAATGGAGTACGAGACGTTCTTCACCACCATCGGCGGGCTCGGTCCCCCGTTCCTGCAGGCAGTGCGCTTCGTCACCGTCCACGAGTTCGGGCACGGCTACTTCATGGGGCTCCTCGCCACCAACGAGTTCGAGGAGCCGTTCCTTGACGAGGGGCTGAACGAGCTCTGGGACGCGCGGATGCTGGAGAGCGAGCGGCTGCGCTTCCCCGCCCCTGGCCTGCTGGGCGCGGTCGGCCTGCGCACGCCGGAGCTTCGCTATTTCGACCTCGAGCGGAGCGGCACCCGCCGCTTCCAGGCCGACCCCATCGCGGGGAACTCCTGGCAGCGTTGGTCGTCCGGAAGCTATGGGCTGGTGTACTCGCGGACCGCGCTCGTCTTTCACGACCTGGAGCAGCGCCTCGGCGGCGACGTCCTGGCCCGCGCGTTCGCCGAGTACTACCGGCGCTGGCACTTCCGTCATCCCTCCACCGCGGATCTGGAAGCGGTGCTGGCCGAGGGGGGCGGCGAGACGGTGCGGCAATGGTTCCGCGAGCAGGTCTACGGCCGCGCTCCGGTCGACGACCGCGTGGTGTCCATCAAGACGCGGGAGCTGGTTCCGGAGCCGGGCACTTTCGTGCAGCCCGACGGAACGCATGTGGAGCTCGACGCGAGGCAGGCGCGCGAGAAGGAGCGCAGCCTGCGCGCCGCGTTCCGCGCGGCGCACCCGGAGGCGAAGGCAGGCGATCCCGGACCGTTCCCCTGGCGCTCCACGGTGGAGGTGCGCAGGTACGCGGCCCAGGTGCCCCAGACGGTCGTCCTCCGCTTCGAGGGCGGGGAGAAGCAGACCCTCGAGTGGCCTGCGGAGGAGCGGTGGCGCCGCTGGGTGTTCGAGAAGCCCGAGCGGGTTGCCTCGGTGCAGCTCGACCCGGAAGGGAACGTGCTGCTCGACCTCGACAAGCTCGACGACGGGCGCACCCGCGCGCGCAATCACGCCGCTTCCGCCCGCTGGACGCTCGAGTTCAAGGCTTGGGCGGAGCTCTTCCTGGCGATGCTGGAGGCGCTGTGATCACCCCCGGCCTCTACCGGCGCTGCCTGCGCCGCGGCCTGCGCTGGCGGGTGCTGCTGCTCTGGTGGGCGGCGCTGCTCGTTCCCGGCGCCATCGCAGCGGCCCCGGCCTTCGCCTTCCTCCGCACGCACCTCGACCACTCGCCGAGGGCACCGCAGATCGTCGCCTGGATGGACGGCGCGACCTTGATCGAGCTCCTCCGGCAGCTTGGGGAGGACGGCGCGGCGCAGTCGCTGATCGGGGGCCTCGGGGCGGCCGCGCTCGCGCTGCTCGTCGCCTCGCCGTTCGTCGCCGGGGCGATGGTGGCCTCCGCGGGAGCCGACGAGCCGCTGCGGTTCCGCCCGCTGCTGGCCGGCGCCGGCGAGCTCTACGGGCGGATGCTCCGCCTCGCCTTGGCCGGGCTGGTTCCACTCGCCGTGGCGGGCGGATTGACCGCGGGCATCGTCAAGCTCGCCCTCGACGCCCAGGGGCGCGCGCTGACGGAAACCGCGGCGGACCGGATCCGCCTCCTCGCGGCCGCGGCGTCGTCGCTCGCCCTCTTCGTCGCGCACCTGGCGGTGGACTCGGGACGCGCCCAGTTCGCGGCGGATCCCGGCCGCCGCTCGGCCATCGGTTCGCTGTGGCGCGGGGCGCGGGTCCTGGTGCGCAGGCCCGCGCGCGTCCTCGCGATTGGAGCGGCAGGAACGGTCGCCGGCCTGGGAATCGCCGCCGCGCTGATGGCCCTCCGGCTGCAGATTCCGCAGGGTGCGCCGGCGACCCTGGCGCTCGCCTGGCTGCTCGCCCAGGGAGCGCAAGTGGCGATCGGCTGGGGGCACGCGGCCCGGATCGAGGGCCTGGCGGAGCTGTCCCGGGTCGACGCCGAGGACCGGGCCCGGCGGGGCGCGCCGGCAACCGGGGCGCTGCAAGGGGTACATTCGGCGACGCTCTCCGCACTGGAACCCCCGAGCTCTGGCGCACCGCGCTAGAATAGGGGACTTCGCAAGGAGAGCGCTCACCGTGCAGGACCGGTACGACCCGAAGTCAATCGAGCCACGCTGGCAGGATCACTGGGCGAAGAAGGACTTGTTCCGGGCGGGCACGCGGCCTGGAGCGCCCAAGAAATACGTCCTCGCCATGCTCCCTTATCCCTCGGGCGAGATGCACATGGGCCACGCCCGCGTGTACGCGATCACCGACGTGCTCGCCCGCTACGCGCGCAAGCGCGGCTTCGACGTCCTGCACCCGTTCGGCTGGGACTCGTTCGGCCTCCCAGCCGAGAACGCGGCCATCAAGGAGGGAGTGCACCCGGCGCAGCGCACGCCGCGGAACATCGCCTCGTTCAAGCAGGACGTGGTCGCGCTGGGGATCTCCATCGACTGGTCGACCGAGCTCGCCACCTCCGACCCGCAGTACTACCGCTGGAACCAGTGGTTCTTCCTCCGCATGCTGGAGCGCGGGATCGCGTACCGGCGGCGGGCGAAGGTGAACTTCTGCCCGAGCTGCAACACGGTCCTCGCCAACGAGCAGGTGGAAGAGGGCCGCTGCTGGCGCTGCGGCACGGTGGTGATCGAGCGCGAGATCCCGGAATGGGCGCTGCGGATCACCGCGTATGCCGACTCGCTGCTGGAAGGGCTCAAGCGGCTGGACTGGCCGGACCGCGTGGTCGCGATGCAGCGGAACTGGATCGGCCGCTCGGACGGCCTGGAGATCGACTTCGCGATCAAGGGCGCGCGGGGCAAGGCGTTTCGCGTCTTCACCACCCGGGCGGACACCATCTACGGCGCCACCTACGTGGCCGCCGCTCCCGATCATCCGCTGGTGACCGCGCTGGCGCCCGCGGAGAAGAAGGCCGAGCTGCAGGCGTTCGCGGAGAAGGTGCGCCGCGCGGCGAAGGAGGTCGGAGAGGGCGCCCAGGCCGCCGAGAAGCTCGGCATCGATACCGGCATCCGCGCGAAGAACCCGTTCACCGGCCGGGAGATCCCGGTCTGGGTGGCGAACTTCGTCCTCTCCGGCTACGGGACGGGCGCGGTGATGGCCGTCCCCGCGCACGACGAGCGCGACTACGAGTTCGCCGCCAAGTACGATCTGCCGATCCCTCCGGTGGTGCGCCCTGCAGACGAGTCCGAGCTCCCCAAGGGCCGGGCCTTCACCGACTACGGCGTCCTGTTCGACTCCGGCGAATTCTCCGGCATGCCCTCGGAGCAGGCCCGCCTGGCCATCGCCGCCGAGGCGCAGCGGCGCGGCATCGGGCAACCGGCCGTGAACTACCACCTGCGCGACTGGGGCATCTCCCGCCAGCGCTACTGGGGGACGCCGATCCCCATCGTCTACTGCCCCAAGGACGATCCGGAGGGGAAGGGCATCCCGGTCCCGGACTCGCAGCTTCCGGTGACGCTGCCGGACATCGACGTGAAGGAGGTGCTCACCGGGAAGGACGAGCCGCCCTTGGCGAAGGTGGCCTCCTGGGTGAACACCACCTGCCCCATCTGCGGCGGACCGGCGCGCCGCGAGACGGAGACGATGGACACCTTCGTCGACTCCGCCTGGTACTGGGCGCGCTACCTCGACCCGCACAACTCGCGCGAGCCGTTTGCCCGCGAGAAGGCGGACCGCTGGCTGCCGGTCGACGTCTACGTCGGCGGGCCCGAGCACGCGGTGCTGCACCTGCTCTACTTCCGCTTCTGGACCAAGGTGATGAAGGAGCTGGGGCTGTGCGGGATCGACGAGCCGGCGCAGAAGCTCGTCACCCAGGGCATCGTCAAGGGCCGCGACGGCGAGAAGATGTCCAAGAGCAAGGGCAACGTGGTCTCGCCCCGGGAGATCATCGGCGAGTTCGGCGCCGACACCGCGCGCCTGTTCATCCTCTTCGCCGCGCCGGCGGAGAAGGACATGGACTGGTCCGACGAGCAGGTCCAGGGCCAGCACCGCTTCCTCGGCCGCGTCTTCCGCCTGGTGCAGGGCAGCCTGCCGAAGATCTCCGGCGTGAAGGCGAACGGCGCCGCCGACGACCTGCGGCGGCGCACGCACAAGACCATCCTCCGCGTCACCCAGCAGCTCGAGCGGCTGCAGTTCAACACCGCCATCTCGTCGCTGATGGAGCTGTCGAACGCGGCCACCGACTGGGCCGGCGACCCCGCATCGCTGCGCGAGTGCCTGGAGGTCCTGGTCCAGCTCCTCTCGCCGCTGGCGCCGCACCTCGCCGAAGAGCTGTGGCGCGGGCTGGGGCGCGACGAGGAACTGGCGCTGCTCCACTGGCCCGAGGCGGATCCGGCGCTGGTGATCGACGACGCCTACCAGATCGCGGTGCAGGTGAACGGCAAGCTGCGCGGCGAGGTGCAGGTGGCCGCGAGCGCGGACGACACCGAGATCCGCGACACGGCCGCGCGGGATCCGAAGATCTCCGGGTGGCTGCAGGGGAAGACGGTGAAGAAGGTGGTGGTGATCCCCAAGCGGCTGGTGAATTTTGTCGTCGCGTAGGTGCACAGCGCTCGCTCTGGCGGCCGGCCTCCTCGGGTGCGGCTACGCTCCGGTGCGCGGCCGGCCGGCCCAGGAGCTGCGGGTGAGCGCGGTGAAGAACGGCACCGCGCAGGCGGAGGCGGGCGGGATCTTCGCGGCCGAGCTGCGGCGCGAGCTGTCCGCGCGCGGCCGCCTCGCGCCCGAGGCGTCCTCCGCGCCGGAGCTGAATGCCGAGCTGGTGGCGCTGCGCACCGCGCCGAGCGGCGTCGGCGTGGAGGGCGGAGCAGTCTCCTACCGCCTCGACGCCGAGCTGCGCCTTCGGGCCGGGGACTACCAGGACGTGGTGGTCGGTGGAGAAGACTATCTGACGGGAGTGGACGTGCTGGGGACCGAGGCGAACCGCAGGGCGGCGCTGCGCCGGCTGGCGCGCGGGCTCGCGGCGGAGGCGATCGAGCGCTACGAGGTCACCGAGCGCTTCGCGCGCTGACCCGCTGGTCAGCGCGCCGGGGTGGAGGTCTGGGTCGCGGCCTTGGTGAGCCGCGAGATCCGCCGCGCCGCCTGGCCCTTGTGGATCACGCCCTTCGATGCCGCCTTGGCGATCTGGCGCACCGCCGCCGTCAGCTCCTGCTTCGTCTTCTGCGCGTCGCCGGAGGCCGCGGCCTCGCGAAACTTCCGCACGCTGGAGCGCAACGTCGAGAGGACGTGGGCGTTGCGGACGCGGTGCTTCTGGGCTTGCCGGTTCTGCTTTTCTGCCGAGCGGGTATTCGCCACGATGACTCCAAAGGTGAACTTCGATCCTGCTGAAGGGCGGACGCAGTTAGCACCCGCGTTGTGGCCTGTCAACGCGGTCGCGGCAAGGGAAATCCGGGCGCGATCACAGGTTTTCCCCCGGCCTGTCCGGAACTCGTTTACGCACCGTGAGGGTGGTCACCCTCCATCAGGACTCTCTCGGAAGCGGCCTTCAACCCTCCGGGAATTCGATGCTTTCCGGATCTGCGCTGAAGGTCGCGCCGCCGGGGCCGCAGGGGCAGGAGCAAATTCCGCTTTCAATCTGGTTGCAATCCACAGGTTCTCCACAGCGCCGCAAGAAAATTGTGGGCAAGGGTCGGGAGGGTGCGTCAATTCGCGGACCTTTCCCGCTGCTTCGCTTCGTTCCAGAGCCCGTCCATTTCAGCGAGCGTGGACTCGCCCGGCGATTTCCCCCGCTCCGCCAGCCGCGCCTCGATGTGGTGGAACCGGGACTCGAAGCGCCGCAGCGTTCCGCGCAGCGCCTCTTCCGGGTGCGCTTTCACCCACCTGCCGAGATTCGCCACCGCGAAGAGGAGATCCCCCAGCTCGCTCTCGATGCGCTCGGGTGCGCCGCCTTCCATCGCCTCGGTCAGCTCGTCGAGCTCCTCGCGCACCTTGGCCAGCACCGACCGCGCATCGGGCCAGTCGAACCCGACCGCTCCCGCCTTCTCGGTCAGCCGTTCGGCGCGCACCAGCGCCGGAAGCGACACCGGCACGCCTCCGATCGCCGACCGCGGCGCCTGTCCCTTCTCCTTCCGCTCGTCCGCCTTGATCCGCTCCCAGTTGCGGATCACTTCTTTCGAGCCCGAGACCTCGGCGTCGGCGAACACGTGCGGGTGGCGGCGTGTGAGTTTGTCGGAGATGCCATCGCACACCTCCGCGAAGTCGAACTTTCCCTCCTCGCGCGCGATCCGGGACTGGAAGACGATCTGGAAGAGAAGGTCGCCCAGCTCCTCCCTGTGGTGCGCGACGTCGCCGGTCTCGATGGCCTCGATCACCTCGTGCGCCTCTTCCAGCAGATACGGCGTCAGCGTCCGCAAGGTCTGCTCGCGATCCCACGGGCACCCGCCGGGATCTCGAAGCCGGTCCATGATCTCGAGCAGGCGCCGCATGGCCTTTTCCGGTTCGGACATGGGCGGCGGCATACCACATCCACGCTGCGGAATTCCGGGCGGATTCCTTGCCGTTGCGAGGGGCCACCGTCTAGGATGATGGCGTGACTTTCCGCGGCTTTTTCCTGCGCGCGCGCCGGGTGCTGAGCGTCTGTGCCGCGGCGACCGTGCTCGCTTCCAGCGCCGCATCCGCTCAGCCGGTTCCGGCTCCCCCGCTTCCGGTCACCGCGCCGGCCGCGCCTCCCGCGCCACCCCCGTCCAGCAACAAAAGCGGCGTGATCATGCCGTCGGGCAGGAGCGCCGACATCCAGGCGCACTGGGCGGCGCGCCGCGGGTACGTCAACGAGCGCGACGAGCGCCGCGCCGACGACGAGGAGCAGCGGGTTCGCGGCTTGAAGGAAGAGCTGGGGATCGAGAACCTGTTCTCCGTCGGGGCGGCGCTGGTGCGCGAGAGCCGCGCCGCGCTCGACTCCGGGGCATCCGCGGTCGCGGTGCAGCGCTGCAAGCTGGCCGTCGAGCTCGCTCCGGCCCTGCCGGTCGCGCACCTCTGCCTGGCGCGGGCCCTGTTCGCGGACAACCCGGGCGCGATCAAGTCCGTCTTCGCGGAGCTCTCGGCGGCGGCCCGGACGGCGATGGACGAGCCGCGCGTCTCCCGCGCCCTGCTGGCGAATCTGCTCACGGTGCTGTTCACCGGAGCGCTGGTGGCGGGGCTCGCCTTCGTGGTCGTCCTCTTCCTCCGCCACGCGCACCTCTACAGGCACGACGTGCACCACCTCTTCCCGGGCAGCGCAGCCGGCTGGCAGACGGGCATGCTCGCCGCGGTCCTCCTCCTCCTTCCGCTGCTCCTGCAGATGGGTCCGGCGCCGCTGGTCCTCACCGCCCTCCTGGCCTGCGCGCTGTACGCGAGCACCGCGGAGGCGGCGATCAGCGTGCTCCTGCTCGGCGCGCTGGCGGCGTCGCCCTGGACCGCCTCCCGGATCGCTCGCGTCGCCGCCTTCGGTGGGCCGGCGATGGACGTCTGGCTGGTGGAGCACGGCGAAGGCGCCGGCCCCGAGATCGCGCGGCTGCAGAAGCGGCTCGACTCCGGCAACGAGCTGGCGGTGGACTTCGCGCTCGCGCGCAAGGCCAAGCGCGAGGGCGATCTGCCCACGGCGGAGAAGCTCTACCTGCGCGCGCTGGAGGTCCAGGGAGCCAGCTCGGCGGGGCTCGCGGCGGTGCGCAACAACCTGGGGAACGTGTACCTCCTGCAGGGCGACACCGCCAAGGCGATCGCGCAGTACCAGCAGGCGGTGGACCTCCGGGAAAGCCTGGCGGCGCCGCACTTCAACGTCAGCCGCGCGCTGGCGATGGGCGGGGTGGAGACGCTGGAGAAGGTCCAGTCGGAGCAGGCGCGCGCGCTGGACCTGGATCGGGCCGGCGTGGAGGCTTTCACCGGCGGACAGCTGCAGGCGAGCCGGAAGTCGAACCGGTTCGTCATGGACGTGCCGCTCGACGCTTCCCAGCTCGAGCCGCTGATCGACCTCGAGGAGCGCGCCGCGGAGGCGGTCGGCGACGAAGTCCGCGCGCAGCTCGCCGGCAATCTCCCCGCTCCGGTGTCCGCGGCCCTGCCGGTGCTCGCGGCGATCCTGGTCCTCGCGCTGCACCTGGCGCGCGGCCGGGTGCGCCCGAGCGGCCGCTGCGAGCGCTGCGGCCGGGAGGTCTGCCGGCGCTGCGATCCGGACGCCCGCCCCACCGAGGCGCTCTGCGCGCAATGCGTGAACGTCTTCATCCGCCGCTCCGGCGTGGACCCGGCGGAGCGGGTGCGCAAGGAGCTCGCGGTCGAGGCGTACCACCGCCGCCGCCAGATCGCGGCGCGGGTTCTGGCGGTGCTCTCGGGCGCCGGGCACGTGCTCCTCGGCCATTCCATCCGCGGCCTCTTCTTCCTGCTGGTCACGGCTTCCCTGCTGGCCAGCATCGTCCTCTGGCGCGGCGTCGCGCACAATCCGCTCGCGCTCCGCAGCGGGATCTCCTTCCTCCGCCTCGGGTTCGCCACCGCCCTGCTGATCGCGGTGTACGCGGTCTGCCTGCGCGATCTCCTCGGACGCCAGCGGTCCGAGGAGGGGGCCTAGATGGCTCTTTCCGGCACCCTGAAGGACTTCGGCATCGCCGACATCCTGCAGCTGATCGGCCACCAGACGAAGACCGGACGGCTGACCCTCAAGACCGGGCAGGCGGAAGTGGAGGTCTCGTTCAAGGACGGGACCGTCATCTTCGCCAGCGACAAGGCCCGCAACTCGAAGGATTTGCTCGGCAGCCTGCTGCTGCGGGCGGAGTTGCTCACCCAGGAGCAGCTCGACCAGGCCCTGAACACCCAGCAGCGCACGCTCAAGCGCCTCGGCGACATCCTCAGCGAGAGCGGCGTGGTGCCCGCCGCGCAGCTCTCGCAGATGATGCGCCTGCAGACCACCGAGACGCTCTACAAGCTCTTCGGCTGGAAGAACGGCTCCTACGAGTTCTCGCAGGAAGAGGTGGATCCGGCGCGCGGCGCCTTCGAGCCCATCCGGGCGGAGAGCGTGCTGCTCGAGGGCTTCCGCCGGATGGACGAGTGGCCGGCGCTGAAGAAGAAGCTGCCCTGGACCGACGCCACCTTCGAGAGCCTCAAGCCGCTGGACGGCGCGGCCGCTTCCGCCGACGGCGCGCAGGACGATGGCCACGGCGAAGAAGGGCAGCCGGGCGCGCGGCACAAGCTGGTCTACACCCTCGCCGGGGCGGGCAAGACGGTGGAGCAGATCGCCGACGCCTCGCGGCTGGGCGAGTTCGAGGCGGTGAAGGCGCTGAACGAGCTGGTGGAGTGGGGCTATCTGAAGCCGATCCCGCCGCCGCGCGGCGCCAGCGCCATCGCCGAGGGGCTGCGCAAGGGGCGCCGGAAGACGATCTCCTGGGCGGCGGCGATCGTGCGGGTGGCGCTCTCGCTGGCGTTCTTCGGCCTGACCTTGCTGGTGGTCCGCCTGGTGGCGCCGCGCCTCGGCGCCAGCCATCCGGAGAACCCGGCCCAGCGCGGCGCCGTCGCGCGCGTGATCGCCCGCTCGCAGGTGGTGCGCCTGGAGAGCGCGCTCGAGCTGTACCGGGCGGAACACGGCGAGTACCCGCCGGCGCTGGCGGCGCTGGTGGAGGGCGAGCTGATCACCGAGCACGATCTGCGCTACCCCTGGAAGGAGCCGTACTACTACCGGCGGACCGCACAGGGGTTTGTCTTGTTGCCCCCGCTTGATTAGATCAGACAGGTCGGCCCAACAGGGCCCCACGAGGTGCTTTTGGCAGAACCTTCTGCGCGACTGGAGCTGCTGGACAACGATGGTGCAAGGACGCTCGCCGGCGGGCGGAGCGAGAACCTCAAGCTGATCGAGCAGAGGTTCGGGGTCCATATCGGACAACGCGGGAACGTCTTCCTCATCTCCGGCGAGCCGGCGAAGGTCGCCCTTGCCGAGCGCCTGCTGGGCGGACTGACCGAGCTGATCCAGCGCAAGTACCCGCTGGGCCTCGAAGACGTGGAACAGGCGAGCAAGGTGCTGCTCGCGGACGCGAACGCCGACCTGAAGGACATCTTCCTCGACACCGTCTACGTCACCAACCGCAACCGGCCGGTGACGCCGAAGGGGTTCAACCAGAAGGCGTACATCGACGCCATCCGCAAGTACGACATCGTCTTCGGCATCGGCCCCGCCGGCACCGGGAAGACGTACCTGGCGATGGCGATGGCCGTGGCCTCGCTGGTGGAGCGGCGGGTGAAGCGGATCGTGCTCTGCCGGCCGGCGGTGGAGGCGGGAGAGAAGCTGGGGTTCCTGCCGGGCGATCTGGCGGAGAAGGTGAGCCCCTATCTGAGACCGCTGTACGACGCGCTGCACGACCTGATGGACATCGACCGCGCCCAGGAGCTGATCGAGCGCGGCACGGTGGAGGTGGCGCCGCTCGCCTTCATGCGCGGCCGCACGCTCAACGACGCCTTCGTCATCCTCGACGAGGCGCAGAACACCACCACCGAGCAGATGAAGATGTTCCTCACCCGGCTCGGCTTCGGCTCCAAGGCGGTGATCACCGGCGATCGGACCCAGGTCGATCTGCCGTCGGGCAAGGCGTCGGGGATGATGGACGCGACGCACATCCTCAAGGACGTGGAAGGCATCCGTTTCTGCGAGTTCACCGACCGCGACGTGGTGCGCCATCCCCTGGTGCAGGAGGTGGTGCGGGCCTACGACGCGGCGCAGGCCCGGCGCGAAGCGGAGCAGGCTGCGAAGAAATCCGAGGCGGGTTAGCAGGGCACTGTTGAAAAATGCGCGGAGCGCATTTTTCAGCAGCCTGTTAGAACGCGCGGATGCTGCGCGTGCTGCTCTTGATCGCCGCCGCCCACGGCCCGCTCACCTTCATCGAGGACGACCATGCCAAGGCGCTCGCCACCGCGCGGGCGCAGCACAAGCCGTTGTTCGTCGATTTCTGGGCGACCTGGTGCCACACCTGCCTCTCGATGCAGAGGTTCGTGCTCAGCGATCCGGGGATGGAGCCGGTCGCCTCCGCCGTGGTCTGGAGCTCGGTGGAGACGGAGCGGGAGCCGAACAAGGCGGTGGTGGAGAAGTACCCGGTCGATGCCTGGCCGACCTTCCTGATCGTCGATCCGGAGACGGAGGCGGTGCTGGGACGGTTTCTCGGATCGAGTACGGTGCAGGACCTGCGTGCCTTCGTCCAGGACGGCGTCCGGTCGTACCGGGAGAAGGGGAAGGTCTTGGACCCGGCCTGGGCGGCCCAGCGCGAAGGGGACGCCGCGCGGAACCGCGGCGACCTGAAGGCGACTGCGGCGGCGTACGGGCGGGCGGTGCAGCTCAGCAAGCCCGACGATCCGCAGCGCCCGGAGCGGCTCAACCTGTACCTTTCGGCGCTGATTCACGACAAGGACTACCGGGTCTGCGTGCAGACGGGCCTGAAGGAAGCGCGCAACACGCCTCCCAGCGCGCTGGGCGCCGACTTCCAGAGCTACGCCTTCGCTTGCGCGCAGAATCTGCCCAAGGGAGATCCGGACGCCGCCCGCATGCACGAGCTCGCCATCGGGCGGCTGCGCGAGATCCTCGCTCGCGAGGACGCGCCGCTGGCCGCTGACGACCGCAGCGACGCGTTGGCCAACCTCTCCGAGATGCTGGACGTGAAGGGCGCCCACCCGGAAGCGATGGAGGCGATGCGGCAGCGGGTGCTCGTGCTGGAGAAGGCGGCCGCCGCGGCCCCGGACCCCGCGATGGCGTCGACCTTCGACGCCCACCGGGTGGAGACCTGGCTGTACTTGAAGGAGCCGGGGAAGGCGGAGCAGCTCCTCACCCAGCGCGAGAAGGAGATGCCGCAGGACTACAACCCTCCGGCTCGCCTCGCCCGGGTGCTGTTCGAGGAGAAGAAGCTGCCGGAGGCGGAGGCCGCCGTCGACCGCGCGCTTTCGAAAATGGATCGCGGGCAGCGCCGGGTGGGGATCCTGGCGCTGAAGGAGAAGATTCTCCAGGCGGAAGGCAAGAGCACCAGATCCGTCCTGCTCGAACAGCTGGAGGTGCTCCGCTCGCTTCCACGCACCCAGCGGCGCCCGGAACAAGAAGTCGCGATCAGGCGCACGCTCCACTGGATGAAATAGACAATCAGGTTGGCCATATTCCAGCGGCCGCCATTTGCCGGCCGCGCGCAGCAGCCTTGATTCGGCGGCAGTGGCGCAGCGCGTGCGGAGACCCGGCTTTGCTGTCATAGTGCCGGTTGAAATGCAGGCTGGCGCGTCGTCGCTGATATCGCGAATTTTGGGGGTCCGCAGGGTGCGGCAGGCGCTAGCCCTGGCGCTGCTGTCCGGCGTGGCGGTCAGCGCGGCGTTCCTGCTCACTCCGTCGCGGTTCACGCCGGCCATCCCTGGAGACGACGCGCTCGGGACCCTCTTTTCCGGGACCCTGAAGGCGAACCGCGACTACGATGTCGCGGACCCGGTCACCACCGCCGCCAAGCGCGAGGAGGCGGCGCGGTCCGTCTGGCCGGTGTACGACTTCGACGGCAGCGCCGCCGAGACCCTGCAGCGGCGGCTCTCCGAGGCGTTCGCCCGCGGCCGCGAGGGGCTCGCGCACTGGAAGCAGCTCAACGCCCCCCGCGCCGATCACCGGATCGACGCCGAGACCTTCCGCTACCTGCTCACCCAGCGCGACGAGTTCTGGAAGGCGCTGCAGGCGGTGGTGGACGACGAAGACTACCGGGTGCTGGCGCGGACCGGGTTCGATCCCGCGCTGGAGCGCGCCGCGGTGCGCCTCGCCGGCCTGGCCGCCTCCGGCTTCGTGGTGGAGGAGCGGGGCCTTCTGGCCGCCGATCGCGAGCGCGGAATCATCGTGCGCACGCTGGGCGGCCTGGGGGCGCCGGAGCAGGCGGTCCGCGACATCGACCGCATCCAGGACCTGCAGGAGGCGCGGCAGGGCGTCGATCGCATCGCTTCGGAGCAGCTCGCCGATCTGCCGCCGCGCGCGGTCCGCGCCGTGGCCTCCCTGGTGCGCCGCGCCCTCCGCCCGAACCTGGCCTACGACGACGCGGAGACCCGCAGGCGGCAGGAGGCGAAGCGCGCGGGAGTGAAAGAGGTGCTCCTCCAGGTCCGCAGGGGCGAGAAGATCATCGGCGACGGCGAGCAGGTCACCAAGACCCACTTGTTGGTCTTCCAGGCCCTGCGCGCGGCCGGCCGGGCGAGCACGGCGGACCAGGTGCGCTGGGGCGGCGGGCTCTTCGCCGCCCTGCTGATCGCGGCCGTGTTCGAGTTCGGGCGGCGCAACCTGCGCAAGTTCCGGCCGCGGAGCCGCGACGTCTTCCTCCTCGCGGCCCTGCTCGTCGGACAGCTCTTTTTGGTAAAGGGCGCCCTCTCCGCGGCCGAGGCGCTCCACGACATCGTGCGGGACCAGCTGCCCGTCCGCCTCTCGGACTTCGTGACGCAGGCCATCCCCGCCGCGGTCCCCTACGCGCTCGGCTCGCTCCTGGTCCGCTTCCTGCTCACCAGCGAGGCGGCGCTGCTCTGGACCGCGGCCTTCGCCCCGCTCTGCGGGCTCCTCGCCGGAGGCTCGCTGCAGGTGGCGGTGGCGGCGCTGGTGGGAGGGGTGGTCGCCGCCGACCGCATCGGCCACGCGGGCCGGAAGAGCGCGGTGTTCCGCGCGGGTCTGTTCACCGGCCTCGCCACCGCGGTGGTGCTGGCCGCCTTCGCCATGTTCCAGGGACGGTTCTGGACCTGGGAGACCCTGGCGACGGTGATCGGCGCGGTGCTCTCCGGGGCGCTGATCCTTCCCTTGCTCGCGCTGCTCCTCTCGCCGTTGCTCGAGGCCCTGTTCGGGTACGTGACCGACATCGAGCTCCTCAAGCTGGCGAACTTCAACCATCCGGTGCTCAAGGACCTGATCGTGCAGGCCCCCGGGACCTACCACCACGCGATCGTGATCGGCCGGCTGGTGGAGGCGGCGGCGCGCGAGATCGGCGCCAACCCGCTGCTCGCGCGGGTGGGCGCCTACTACCACGACATCGGCAAGGGCAAGAACCCGCTCTACTTCGGCGAGAACCAGAAGGGCGAGAACCGCCTCGACGGCCTGTCGCCGGTGGTGGCCGCGGAGGTGATCCAGCGCCACGTGCAGGAAGGCGTGGACCTGGCCCGGCAGGCGAAGCTGCCCCGGCAGGTGAGCGACTTCATCCCGCAGCACCACGGCACGCGCCGGGTGGCGTACTTCTTCCACCGGGCCAAGGAGGAGGCGGAGCGCACGGGAGCGCCGCCGCCGCGCGAGGAGGACTTCCGATACGCCGGGCCCAAGCCGCAGACCCGGGAAGCGGCGCTGGTGATGATCGCCGACATGGTGGTCGCCACTTCCCGGAACGTGGCGGTGGCCGACGCCCAGAAGCTGCGCGCGCTGGTCGACCGCGCCATCCAGGCGGTGGTGGCGGAGGGACAGCTCGACGAGTGCGAGATCACCCTGCGCGATCTGGAACAGACCGCCCGCAGCTTCGCGGAGTCGCTGGATCGGATCTACGCCGCCCGCAGCGACGCGCCCCCGACGGTGCCCCGGCTGCGCGTCCTGGACACGGGGATGAAGCGCGCCTGAGGCTCGGGTTTGCGGATGCGGCTCTCGCGCAACGTCGTGATCCTCGGCGTGGTGTCGCTGCTGGCGGACATCTCCAGCGACATGGTGATGCCGCTCCTCCCTGCGTTCGTGGTCACCCTCGGCGGCGGAGCGGCTTTCATCGGGATCATCGAAGGGGCCGCCGAAGGCGTCTCCGCGCTGCTCAAGTACGCCTCTGGAAAATGGGCGGATCGCGTGCGCCGCCTGGTTCCGCTCGCGGCCGCGGGCTACGTGCTGGCGGCGCTGGCGCGGCCGCTGCTCGCCTTCGCCCGCGCGCCCTGGCAGGTGCTGGCGGTCCGCGGCATCGATCGGGTGGGAAAGGGGATCCGCACCTCTCCCCGCGACAAGCTGCTGGCCGGGAGCGCGCCGCGCGAGCAGCTCGCCGAGGCGTTTGCCTTTCACCGGGGCATGGATCACGCCGGAGCCGCGATCGGGCCGCTGGTGGCGGCAGGGCTGCTGCTGATCTGGCCCGAGCAGGTGAGGCGCGTCTTCCTGGTCGCCGCGATCCCCGGCTCGATCGCGGTCCTGGCGCTGCTCGCGATCCGCGAGCAGCCGCGCGAGCCGGCGGCGCCCGGCCCGCGGTCCGCCGCGGGCGGCGCCGTCCCGGTCCGCCTGTTGACGGCGATCGGACTGTTCACGCTCGGGAACTCGACCGACGCCCTGCTCCTGCTCCGCGCGGGGACGCTCGGCATCTCCACCGCGCAGCTTCCGCTGCTCTGGGCGCTCTTGCACCTGGTCCGGGCCGCGCTCTCCTGGCCCTTGGGCCGCGCCGCGGACATGCTCGGCAGGACCCGGACCCTGATCGCCGGCTGGCTCTGGTATGCAGCCTGTTATGCGGGCTTCGCGCTCGCGTGCGCTCCCTGGCAGATGTGGGTGCTCTTCGCCGCGTACGGCCTGGTCGCGGCCCTCACCGAAGGGACGGAGCGCGCCCTGATCGCGGATGC
>JBGQLA010000028.1:0-22838 GCA_041499865.1 Deltaproteobacteria bacterium | reverse complement strand
GGCATCGTCGACCTGGATCTTGCGCCGCGTGGCGAGGATGGGCTCGTCAGCTACAGCGCCGACGTGGTCATCCTCCGCCCGAAGTCAGCGGCGAACGCGAAGCGCGTCCTCTTCTACGACGTCGTGAACCGCGGCAACAAGGTCGCGACCGGGTTCAGTGGTTCAGGTGCAGGGTTCGGGCCGGGCGCGCAGGGAAACGGGCTGCTCCTCCGGCTGGGATACACGATCGTCTGGAGCGGCTGGCAGGGGAATCTGCCGCTCACCCGCCAAGGAGACGTGAAGTCCATCGGTGTGGACTTCCCCGTCGCCACGAACCGGAACGGGTCGCCGATCACCGGGCAAACGCGCCAGGAGCTCATCTTCGATGCCCTCGACGTCTCGAACGGACCGGGGCTCGTCAATGGCGTCGCGACCGTCACGCTGACGTATGCGGCGGCGACGACGAATCCGTCGACGGTCACCTTCAACTGGCGGCAGACGTGGAAGACGCCGCAGGGTATGCGGTTCGACGGCCCCTCGATCCCGGTGCCTGCCGGAAGCTGGTCGTTCATCAACAACGGCACGCAGGTGCAGTTCACGCCGCCAGCGGGATCGGATCTGGGATCGATCTTCACCTTCATCTACACGGCGAAAGACCCGAAGCCGAACGGGATCGGCTTTGCCGGCGTGCGCGATCTGGTCACGTTCCTCAACCATGGCGCGAAGGACAACCAGGGCGACGCGAACCCTCTCGCCGACCTTCAGGTTTCGCCGTGCACTGCGCGCCACTGCGATCGCCACCAGAATTTCGACGTGCGCATCATGGAAGGGGCATCGCAGTCCGGCCGCTTCACGCGCGACTTCCTCTGGCAGGGATTCAACTACGACGCGCGCGACGACGACGACGACGGCGGGCCGGCGCACGCGGTCTTCAACGGCATGTTCCCGATCATCCCCGCCTCGCGGAAGACGTACACGAACTTCCGCTGGTCGCAGCCGTTCCGCTGGTCCAAGGAGCACGAGGACCACTTCCAGCCCGGAGATCAGTTCCCGTTCGCGTACAACGTGATCCGCGATCCCGTGTCCGGGCGCGTCGACGGCATCCTCGGTCAGTGCGGTGAAACCGGGACCTGCCCCAAGGTCGTCCAGCTCGACGGCGGGTTCGAGACGTTCGGCGGACGGGGAGCGCTGGTGACGACGGACGGGAGGGGTCACGATCTGCAGCTTCCGGAGAACGTGCGGCTCTACATCGTTCCAGGCGCGAACCACGGCGGCGGAGCCGGGGTGGCGGCGTTGTCGCAGTCTCCGCTTTGCCGATATGTGGGCAGCGCAGTCGTCGAGAGCACGTTCGACCGCTCGCTCATTCCGGTTCTCGAGGACTGGGTCGCGCACGGCACGCCCCCTCCGCCCTCGGCATACCCGTCGAATCGCACCCACGACCTGGCACCGATCGAAGACCAGGCCGCGGTGGGCTTCCCGAACTTGGGCAGTATCGGGATCTCGTACCCAGCCAATCTCAGCAACGAGCTGTACGTGACCGATTACTCGCACGCAGCGCCGGTCGTCGACCTGTCGAAGGCGTATCGGGTGCTCGTCTCGAAGACGGATTCTGACGGCAACGAGATCGCGGGCATCCGCGTTCCGGAGGTGGCGGTGCCGCTCGCCACGTACACGAGCTGGAATCTTCGCACTGCCGGGCACGCGCCCGGCGACGCCTGCTTCTATCAGGGCTCGACCTTCCCATTTGCAGCCACCAAGGCGCAGCGGCTCGCGACCAGCGACCCGCGGCCATCTCTCGAGGAACGCTACTCGAGCAAGGCGGAGTACGTGAGCAAGGTGAAGGCCGCCGCGGAGGCGCTGGTGCGGCAGCGGCTGCTGCTCGAAGAGGACGTGCAGGTCTACGTCAACTCTGCGGAGGCGCAGACGTTGCTGCCATAGAATGTCTACCGCCGAAACTGCGGCGGTACTCGTGAGAGCGCCTGATTCCGCCCGGAGTCAGGCGCTCTTGTCCTTCGGCTCGACTGCGAGAGGTGAAGCTCGCCCGCAGCCTTTCACCACCCTTCAGTCGTCGTCCCCCTCGAGGCCCAACCAGGACAGCTTCATCGACCTCCCGATCTGCAGGTACCCGTAGACGTTCGGGTGCGTGCCGTCGCCCAGCTCGAGGTACGGACGCATGCGCTCCGGATTCGACGGGTCACGCATCACCGCATCGAAGTCGTAGACCTTGTCGCAGTCGGACCTGTGGCGGATCCACTCGTTCACCTGGTTCCGATAGACGCTCTTCAGCGGCGTCCAGGTGCTGCTGCTGCGCGGGATGATCGTCGCGCAGATGATCTTCAGGCGCGCGGCGTGGACGCGCTGGACCACCTCCGTCATGCCGGCGATCAGCTGATCGCCGTTGACGAGGTCGCTGTTGATGTCGTTCGTTCCCTCGAAGAAGACGACATGGCTGATCCCCGTACGCGCGAGCACGTCCCGATCGAGACGCTGAACGGCGGCGGGGCTGCCCTGGGTGGCGGTGACGGTGACCCGGTTGCCGCCGATGCCCTCATTGATGAAGGACCTGTTGGGCGGATCCTTCGAGCCCAGCAGCACGCGGAGGAACGCGATCTCGTGCCAGCGATCGTGGCCGTCCGTGGTGGTTCCCGTCCCGTCGGTGATCGAGTCGCCCAGGAAGACGATTGCCCCGTCAGCCTCCGAGAACGCGTCGATCGCCGCGACCCACCACATGGCGGTGGTCGTGGTCGTGAACGCGGTGGACGCTCCGTCCTGGGTGTGATCTCCCGTGCCTGGCGCCGTCGAGTACGAGGTGATTCGGGCATTGCCGTGCTGGCTGACCTGACCGGTGGCGTCGCCCGGCACGTACAGGCTGACGGCAACGTCTTCCCATGCGCGAACGGCGAACGGGATCCCGTCGCTGTACACTCCTCCTCCCGGAGGCAGCGTCACCGAGGTCGATCCGCCGAACGTCAGCGGAGTGGCCGTTGCCGGCACGAGCTGCGCGCCGTTGTTGCGGTACGCGATGGTTGCCGCCCCGATCATCACCGGCGCGGTGGCGAACGTGTTCTCGAGCCGCACGCGCACGAATGCACCCGAGGTCGTGGGACGCGCGATCATCCGGGCGGTCTGGTTGGACACGATGGTCGCCGCGCTTGCCAGCCCCTGCGGGGAGAAGCCGAACGCCGCGACCCATTGAGCTTTCTTCGCCTCCGCCCGGTGGCCGATCCCGGCGCCGAGAGCAAGCGCGAGGACCAACAGCGCGAGCGAGACACGAACGCCTCGATGCTTCCTTGCCGTCATGGTTGCCTCCCCGGATGGATCGAGCAGAACCCACTCGATCCTGCGGGGCGGACTAGTGTGTGTCGCGTTGGAATGTCAACCACGGCGCCATGGCGCCCTGCTCGCTGACTGCTCGCCTGCTGGGACGCTGGTCGACCTGGCATCGAAATGCGCCGGGGGTCGTGCCGATCGTCCGTTGGAACTCGGGGCAACGTCAACCCGGGCGAGGACATCTGGACGTGCTGGAGCAGAAGTGGTCGGGACCGCGCCCGTACTAGCTGGAGCGCCTCCTGCGAGAGAGCGACTCCCGATGGAGCGGCATGTCTATTGACGCGTTCGCTGAGCCGAGAAACGAAGGCCCGATCCGCATCACCGCGAGCCTCGATGTCAGCCCCCTCCCCTAGCCTCAGCATGGCCGCGGGACCCTCCCCGCTGCCCAAGGGGGAACCCGTGGTGCAGGTGAATCGTCCCGTGTCGAAGCTGATCGCGCTGCTCCCGGCAGGTCACGCGATCCTCACGTTCGGCGACCTCGACGTCAATCTCGGACGCAGCGATCTCGATCTCATGTTCCACGCTAGACGCGGTGCCCTTCGGTGCGAGCTGCTGCAGGGCGCGTTCGCGCGCATGCCTTTGGACGTGCGGGTGCGGCCGACGGCCGCGATCCCGGCGCTGCGCCTCCGGCTGATGCACCTGCGCGAGCCGGACATCGACGCCGCGCTGGCCAGCCGAATCTGTTTGACCGTGACCTGCAAGCTCGCAGAGAACGCGCTCGCGGCGATCCATGCGGAGCTGCGGTTGCTGGCGGCACTCGCGCCCGACGCGGTGGCGATGCTCGACCTGAACGCCTGCACCGCGAAGAGCGGCGACTGGATGCGCGGCGCCGCGTCGGCAGAGCTTCCTCCGCCTGCGACGAGCTTCTTCACCATCCATTCCGTCTTTGACTGGGAGGGTGGCGGTGAGACATGGCTCCACACCCACGGCCTGCGACGGATGGGAAGCATCGAGCTGGACATGCTCGGCGTCCGAGCTGGCCAGGCCTCCGCGATGGCCAGCGTGATCAATCATGTCGCTCGCGATTTCGTCGAGAACGGAGTTCCTCCCCCGCATACGCCGTCCAGGACGGCGAACGGTTCGCTGATGTGGGTGCCCTGCGACAGCGTGAGCGCACCCAGCGCGCTGTACGAGCGGGACGCAGAGCACAGGCAGCAGAGGGGAGTCCTGCTCGCGGCGCCCGGGCCTTTGGTGCACTGAGGGTCGCTCCTGGCTGCGCGATCGTATCGCTGGCCGTGAAGTTGGATGACGGTAGCCCGTACGCCGGGTCCCAAGGCGCGACCAAGTGATGGTGGAAGGGCTGAGGGTGGCCGCTCTTGCATTTGCGCTGCCGAACAAGTGTGTTACACTTGGTAAGTGCAATTCATGTGGGACCCGACGAAGGCTGCTTCGAACCTGCGGAAGCACGGAGTCTCGTTCGACGAAGCAGTGACGGTATTCGCGGACCCAATTGCCGCGATGCTCGAGGACGCGCTGGATCCCAACCGGTCGATCCTCATCGGCCGGTCGAGGAGGGGTCGCACTCTGCTAACGGTCTTCGTCGAGCTTTCCGAGGACACAATTCGCATCATCAGCGCGCGACGTGCGACGTCGCACGGGAGGAGGCGGTATGAGGAAGGCGGCTGGTAAGTCTCGCGAGCCATCCCGCGCATCGCTGCGCGAGATGCCCGAGGTGAACTTCGATACGGCGAAGCCGCGGCGAAATCCGTACGCGCGGCGTATCGTTTCGGAAGGGATCTCCATCCACGTCGGTCGCGGCCGGCCACTGAAGGGAACGGAGACAGGGCCGACGATTCCTCGGTCCATTCGGTTCCCGGCCAGCGTCTGGAAACATCTCGAGGAGCGCGCCAGGGCGGAAGGCATTCCCCTTCATGCAGCGCTTCGGGCGGCGGTTCTGGCCTGGATCAACGGGAAGAGTAGCCAGAAGACCGTTAACCGCGAACGATGACGCCCGCACGGCTACGCGACACAGGCGAGATCGGCTCCTTGATGTCAGGGAGGGGTGGTAAGCGACTCCGGTGACCGAAGAGCTGACGCAGCTGGCGCTCGCGATCTCGCCGGAGGGCCTCGTGCACCTCGACGCGAGGCCTCCGCTCGAGTCCACCGCGCCGGCCGCGCTCGCGCATGAGCTCGCGGAAGACCTGGCCCGTGGGCCCGGCCATGCCATCCTCCAGCTCGCTGCCCGCCATCCGGGCGACACGCTGCCCCCTAGCGTCACGTTCTTCCGCGACCTGGGCGCGCTCTTTCTCGCGCGAACCTGCGCCGTTCCCGACGCGGCGGACCACGAGGCCCCAGCCGACGAGCTCTCCCGGCTCGCCTCGCAAGCGGCCCCGATGGCCGGCGGCGAATACCTCCGCCCCGCGACGCTGGAAGCGCTCTGGACCGATCTGAACGCCGCCTTGCGCAGCGAGCTCCGCGACACCTCTCTCGAGCAATGGCTCGAGGACCGCCACGCCGCCTGGAACGTCGTCGGCCGCGTCTGTTTCCATCTCGCCGAGAACAAGGCCGACGAGGAGCGGCCTTTCGCCTTCCTCGCCACCTTCACCACGCGGCTGTCGAGCCGGGCGCAGCCGCAACACCGGCCGCTCGGCCATGCACTGCGCGACTTCGCTTCCGACAAGCGCGCGCTCCTTTCGCTGCTGCTCCCCGTCCAGCGCGCGGCACAACAGAGCGCGCTCGCCAAGGAGCTGGTCGACAGCGGCGAGGTCTTCCGCACGCTCGCCTGGACACCCGACGAGGCGCTCCGGTTCCTCCGCGAAGTCCCCGCCTTCGAGACGGCGGGCATCGTCGTCCGCGTCCCCGACTGGTGGAAGAAGCGCTCGCGCGTCGGCGTCGAGGTGAAGCTCGGCGGGCGCAAGCCGGCGGGACTCGGGCTGGAGGCGCTCGTCGATTTCGATGTCCGCGTCGCGCTCGATGGCGAGCCGCTGAGCGAGAAAGAGCTCGCAGCGCTCACGGCGCAGGACCATGGACTGGCGCTGATGCGCGGGCGCTGGGTGGAGATCGATCGCCAGAAGCTGGACCAGGTGCTCGCGCACTGGAAGAACGCGCAGCGCGCGGCTCGCCAGGGACTCTCGCTCCTCGAGGCGATGCGGCTTCTTGCCGGCGCCGAGGCGGAAGCAGCGGCGCCGCTGGAGCGCGACGTCGCCGACTGGTCGCGCGTCAGCGCCGGGCCCTGGCTGGCAGAGACCCTCAAGAGCCTTCGCCGCCCCGACGCGCTCGCAACGCTCCTCCCCGGCCCCGAGCTGCGCGCCGAGCTGCGGCCGTACCAGGAGGTCGGCGTGCGCTGGCTCTCGTTCGCCGCGGGGCTCGGCCTCGGGACGTGCCTTGCCGACGACATGGGGCTCGGCAAGACGGTGCAGGTGCTCGCGTTCCTGCTCGCGCGAAAGCGGAACAAGGGCACCAACGGCCCGAGCCTGCTGGTCGCGCCGGCGTCGCTCCTCGGCAACTGGCTCGCGGAGATCGAGCGCTTCGCGCCGGCGCTGCGCACGCGCCTCGAACATCCCTCGGCACCCGACGAGCAGCCCGAGCAGGCGGACCTGGTCCTCACCACCTACGGCATGCTGCTGCGCAAGACCGCGCTCGCCTCCGCCGACTGGGACGTGGCCGTCCTCGACGAGGCGCAGGCGATCAAGAATCCCGGCGCGCGGCAGACCCGCGCCGTCAAGGAACTGAAGGCGCGCGTGCGCATCGCGCTGACCGGCACTCCGGTGGAGAACCGGCCGCTCGATCTCTGGTCCATCTTCGACTTCCTCAACCCCGGCCTGCTCGGGTCGGCGCAGGCGTTCGGGAAGTTCGTCAAGAAGCTGGAGAAGCGCGGCTATGGCCCGCTGCGCGAGCTGACGCGGCCGTATCTGCTGCGGCGGCTGAAGACGGACAAGGACGTCATCCGCGATCTGCCGGACAAGACGGAGGTCACCGCGTTCTGCGGCCTGACGAAGCAGCAGGCCGCGCTGTACCAGAAGACGGTGGAGGACCTGGCGCGCTCGCTCGAGGACGCCGACGGGATGAAGCGGCGCGGCCTGGTGCTCGCTTCCCTGATGCGACTCAAGCAGATCTGCAACCACCCGTCGCAATGGCTGAAGGACGGAGGTTATCTCCCCGACGCGAGCGGCAAGTTCGCGCGCCTCTCTGCGCTCTGCGAGGAGATCGCCGAACGCCAGGAGAAGGTGCTGGTCTTCACCCAGTTCCGCGAGGTGACCGAGCCGCTGGCGGCGTTCCTTGCGCAGGTCTTCCGCGCGCGCGGTCTCGTCCTGCACGGCGAGACCAAGGTGCGCGAGCGGGCGGCGCTGGTCGAGAGCTTCCAGACGGGCGAGGCGCCGTTCTTCGTCCTCTCGCTGAAGGCGGGCGGCACCGGGCTCAATCTCACCGCCGCGTCGCACGTCATCCACTTCGACCGCTGGTGGAATCCGGCCGTCGAAGAGCAGGCCACCGATCGCGCCTTCCGCATCGGGCAGAAGCGGAACGTGCTGGTTCACAAGTTCGTCTGCCGCGGCACGGTGGAGGAGAAGATCGACGCCATGCTGGCCGACAAGCGCGCGGTCGCGGGCGAGTTGCTCGAAGGCGGCGCCGAGGCGCGGTTGACGGAGATGAGCGACGCTGATCTATTGCGGACGGTGGCGATCGATCTCGATCGCGCGCTCGAGGAAGCGGCCTGATGGCGTACTACGGATATGGCGCGTTCCCCAGATACGTCAGCGTCGCGGAGCGCCGCGAGAAGGCGCTCAAGCAGGCCCGCAAGCTGGAGAAGCGCGGGCGCGTGCTGGAGCCGGTGATCCTCGCGGGGCAGCGCATCGCCAACTCCTTCTGGGGCAAGGCGTGGTGCAAGAACCTCGAGTCGTACATGGACTACAGCAATCGGCTCCCGCGCGGGCGCACCTACTTGCGCACCGGGGCGGTGGTCGATCTGCGGATCGGCGCGGGGCAAATCGACGGGCTCGTGGCCGGCAGCTCGCTGTACGAAGTGTCGGTGCGGATCGAGAGGCTGATGCGCAAGCGCTGGGGAGCGCTGATCAAGAAGTGCGCGGGGCACATCGACTCGGTGGTCGGGCTGCTGCAGGGGAAGCTGTCGGAGACGGTGCTGCAGGCGCTGGTCGACCCGGGCGCGGGGCTCTTTCCAGCGCCGAAGGAGATCGAGTTCACCTGCTCGTGCCCGGACGCGGCGTGGATGTGCAAGCACATCGCGGCGGTGCTGTATGGAGTGGGCGCCCGGCTCGACATGAAGCCCGAGCTGTTCTTCACGCTGCGCAGCGTGGCGCTCGAGGAAATGGTGGCAAAGAGCGCCGTGCGCCATGCACCGCGCACGAAGGACGCTCTCGACGCGGAGTCCTTGGAGGGCATTTTCGGGATCGAGCTGGATCGCCGTACGCGCCGGCGGAGCCGGTGAACGCCGCGGCAGGCGCAGATGTGCGCGTGGTAAGGAGATCTCATGGATGAGATCACTGCTGCCGGAAGCGACCGCATCAGGAACATCGCCGGTTGGGTGCTGAGCGTGCTCGTGGCGCTGCCGTTCGTTCCCAGCGCCGCGTTCAAGCTGATGAAGAATCCGCAGGCGATCGAAGGGCTAGGACACCTCGGGCTTTCGCCGAGTGGCGTCGTGATCCTCGGCGTTGTCGAGCTGCTCGTCGTCGTCGTGTATCTCGTTCCACCGACCGCGGTGCTCGGCGCCGTGCTCGTGACGGGCTACGTGGGAGGGATCCTCGTGGCGCACGTGGCGATGCATCTGCCGCTCTGGCTGCCCATCGTGATCGGCATCGCAGTCTGGCTCGGCCTTTGGCTGCGCGAGCCGCGGCTGCGAGAACTGTTGCCGATGCGGTGATTCGTGCGCGATGGCCGCGTCGCGCATACGCCGCCGGCGGTGACGGAGCGCGCTGCCACGCTGGGCCTCGAGGTCCTCGACCTGGGCCTCAAGGACCTCGTGCTGCCGGGAGAGATGAAGGTGCTGCTCAACCGGGTGATCGAGGCGCAGAAGGAGGCGGAGGCGAACGTGATCCTCCGCCGCGAGGAGACGGCCGCGACGCGCTCGATGGCGCAGACGGCGAAGGTCCTCGGGGAGAACCCGCTGCTCGTGCGCCTCAAGGAGCTGGAGGCGTACAAGGAGCTGGCGGGAAAGGTCGGGCAGGTGAACCTGGTGCTCGGTACCGGGGTACTGCCGCAGTTGCAGTTGAAGACGTAGGGGAGGGGGCCGCCCGCCGGCACGTTGCGTCGGGCGGTCCTCCGATACCGATCACGCTTCGACGAGCCAATGCATGCGCGGGACACACCACGAGCCGCCGTGGCAAGATGCGACGATGTTGCCGCCCTCCGCACAGGTGGCCGACACGTCGGCGCAGGCCGCGCTTCGCCTCGTCCTCGAGGGGACGGCGAGCGAGATCGGCGAGGGCTTCTTCCGGGCGTTGGTGGAGAACCTCGCCCGCGCACTCGGGACGCGCGGCGCCTGGGTGACGGAGTTCGACCCCCGCGCGCGTCTTCTCCGCGCACTGGCGTTCTGGATGAACGGGGAGTGGGTGGAGGGCTTCGAGCAACCTGTCGACGGCACACCTTGCCAGGTCGTCATCGAGAACCGCCGCCTCGTGCATTACCCGGACCGCGTTCTCGAGCTCTACCCGGACGAACCGAACGCGCGGAAGATGGGAGCCGTCAGCTACATGGGCGTCCCGCTTCTGGACCTGGACGGGACGGTCCTCGGTCACCTGGCCGTGATGGACACCGAGCCGATGCCGGAGGATCCGGTGCGGCTGACGCTGTTCGAGATCTTCGCCGGCCGCGCCGCAGCCGAGCTCCGTCGATTGCGCGCCGAGCGCGAGGTGCGCGCCCGGGAGGCCCAGCTCGCGCGGCTGGTCGAGAGCGCGATGGACGCCATCGTCCAGCTCGACGGCGAGCTGCGCATCACGCGGATGAATCCCGCGGCCGAGCGGACGTTCGAAGTCCCCGCCGAGCACGCGGAAGGAATGACACTGTCCACCTTCGTCGCGCCGGAGGACGCGACCAGGCTTCAGGCGCTCTGCCGCGCGCTCCATGACCGTCCTCCGAACGAGCGGAGCGCCTGGGTCCCGGGCGGGTTCGGCGGCCGGACCGCGGGCGGCAGCAGCTTCCTTGCCGAGGCGACGCTGTCGCTCTTCGAGCTCGGCGGTCGGCAGCACTTCACCCTCATCCTCAGGAACGTGAACGAGCGGCTGGAGGCCGAGCGGCGCATTCTCACGTTGACCGAAGAGGCAGACTATCTGCGCACCGAGCTGCGTGACCTTGGCCGCTCGGGGGAGATCATCGGCCGCAGCGCGCCGCTCGTTCACGTGCTGACCGAGGTGCGCCAGGTGGCGCCGGCGGACACCACCGTCCTCATCCTCGGCGAGACCGGCACGGGCAAGGAGCTGTTCGCCAGGGCCATCCACGAAGGCAGCCGCCGCCGCGGCAAGCCGCTGATCAAGGTGAACTGCGCCGCCATTCCCGCCTCGCTGATCGAGAGCGAGTTCTTCGGCCATGAGCGCGGCGCGTTCACCGGCGCCACTGCCCGGCGTGACGGACGCTTCACCCTCGCCGACGGCGGGACGATCTTCCTCGACGAGGTGGCCGAGCTCCCGCTCGAGCTGCAGGGGAAGCTCCTCCGCGTCTTGCAGGAGGGCGAGTTCGAGCCGGTGGGCAGCTCGCGCACGCGCAAGGTGAACGTGCGGGTGGTGGCCGCCACGAACCGGGACCTGGGCAAGGCCGTGGCGGAGCGCACGTTCCGGGAAGATTTGTTCTACCGGCTGAGCGTCTTTCCGCTCACCCTGCCGCCACTGCGCGAGCGCGGCGACGACGTGCTGCTCCTGGCCGAGGAGTTCGCCCGGCAATTCGCCGCGCGCGCCGGACGACGACTGGCGCCGCTCGGCCCGGAAGGCGCCCGGCGGCTCCGCGAATACTCCTGGCCCGGGAACGTGCGGGAGCTGCAGAACGTCATCGAGCGCGCGGTGATCACCGCCCGTGACGGGCGCCTGAACCTCGACCGGGCGCTGCCGGCGTCGAGCGTCACGGACGGGGGCGCACGGCAGATTCCAGGACCCGCGGGCGTGATGACCGCGCAGGAGCTGACCGGCCTCGAGCGCGAGAACCTGCGGCGCGCTCTGGAGGCGACGGGCTGGCAGATCGCCGGAGAGTCGGGAGCAGCCCGGCTTCTCGGGGTCGCGCCCTCGACGCTCGCGTCCCGGATCAAGGCGCTGCGGCTGCGCCGCTAACCGCTGAGGGTCTCGGCGCTCGTTGTCCGCGGGAGGCGAGATCTCGACACGAGATCTCGCGCAGGCACGAGATCTCGCGCCGGGTTTCGGGCGGCAGCCCTCCGGAAAGCAGGCATTTGCGGCGCGCGACCCGTGGCACGGCAACTGCTCATCCGTCGCCGCACGCCCGGCGCTTCCGCCGAGCGTAAACCAAGGACGAGCAATGAAGACCGAAGCGCACACCCTCATCGATTCGACGACGGATCGCCGCTACGCCCGCTGCATCGAGAATTCCCGCCGCATCCGCTGGGACGTCGACAAGGACGTGTTCCGGGGGCGGGAATTCGACTTCTCCGGCCACTTCCTGCCCGACGGGCTGTCGATGGTCACCAAGCTGGGCTTCTTGACTCCAGCCGACGCAAGACTGCTGAGCCAGGTGCAGGGCCGCACCTACGCCAACGTCTTCGGACTGGTGGAACGCTTCATCAACGCCAAGGTCCTGGAGCTCTCGCGCGAGTACACGCTCGGAGATCAGGTGGCGCTCGAAGCGCTGGTGGGATTCAGCCAGGAGGAGCTGAAGCACCAGGAGATGTTCCGCCGCATCGAGCGGATGATCGGCGCCAGGATGCCGGAGGGCTACCGCTTCGTTCCGAACCCGAACGAGGTGGCCAAGGCAGTCCTGGCGGCATCGACCTGGGCGGTGCTCGCCCTCACCTCCCACATCGAGCTCTTCGTCCAGGCCCACTACATCGAGTCCATCCAGCCGGACTCGTCCGTCTCCGCGCTGTACAAGGACGTGTTCCTCTTCCACTGGAAGGACGAATCGCAGCACGCGATCCTCGACGAGTTGGAGTGGACGCGCGTCGATCGGCGCCTCGCGCCCGCCAAGCGCGACCGCGCCGTCGACGACTTCATCGCCTTGGTCGGCGCCGTGGACGGCATTCTTCAGGCGCAGGCTGCTGCGGACGTCTCGTACTTCCAGAAGATCGCCGAGGGCCGCTTCGATGCCGTCCAGGCCGCGCAGCTCGGTGACCTCGTGCTCCGCGCGTACCGCTGGCAGTACATCGTGTCAGGCGCGCAGCATCCCCGCTTCCTGAAGCTGCTGCTGGGGATGATCACTCCAGCGCAGGCGGAGCGAGTGACCAAGGCGCTCGCTCCGATCATGTCATGAGAACGTTGAGCCGTGCCTCCTGGCTCCTGACCGCGGTCGCACTGCTCGCCGGGCGGCTCGGCTGGGGCCAGGAGTTCTGATGGCGGCGAGCATCGCCGGGTTGCACGCGGCGGTGCTGGCCGCGGTCGTCGGTCGACAGGCCTCGGTCGCTGTCCAGATTCGCGGCCTCTTCACCCTCGTGGCCCTGCTGGGCGCATCGTTCTCCTGGCCCGCGCTCCACTGGCTCCAGCTGCTCGGGGCGAGCGCGCTGCTGGTCTTCGACTACTGTCTGGCGGGGCGCCTTCTCCTGCTCCTGCCCTGGAACCGTTCGACTCCGTTCAGCCTGGGGCTGGTGCGCAGGATGCTCCTCACGTACCCCCTGCAGGGAAGCGCCTCCAAGGCGTTCGACGGGCCGGAACTGAACGGTGCTCGGCACCAGGAAGGCAGCAACCTGTGAGGACGAGCGCGTCGCGTCGCGGGAGGCGGTGGCGACGCGGACGCGTTCCTTGCCCTCCGGCGTGCGCGGACCGGTGGACCTCAACTCGCCCCGCTGAGTGAGGCGGTAGATTGTTTCGCGGCCGACCCCGAGGCTCTCAGCCACGTGGCCCACAGTGAGCAGGCTTGCGGACAACGCCGGGACGGTACGCAGGTTGGCGTCGGGGCTTTGTCCCTTTTGTCCCCGCGATAAGGAACGGCGCGATGGCAATTCGTCGGGCACGGGCGGGGCAGACTTGCCCGAAACAGAGGGACGGATCGGGACAGACGGGGATGTCTGTACCCGCATCCCACGAGGGAGAGGGCCCGGCAGGGACGCTTGGGGATACCCCGGTACGGTGGGATGTGGCAGCTTCGAAGCCGCGGGCCGCAGGTTCGACTCCTGCCAGGCGCGCCATTTCAACTAATCGGGAACTACTAGGTTCTGGAAGAAGCCCCCGAGGCGGATTTTGGGCTTCCAGCGGCTCTTGCAGCACTAATGCAGCAAATTTTTCGAGCTTCGGCAGCCGATCGATCTGCGCGTGCAGCTAGCCGGGCACGAGATGCGCGTAGGTCTCGAAGGTGATCTTCGGATCGCTGTGCCGGAGGATCCGCGCGACCGCGTAGAGGTCGACGCCCGCGGCGAGGAGCAGGGTCGCCGTCGTGTGTCGCGTATCGTGGAGGCGGAAGCGGCGAGGCAGCGCCCTGGCCCAGAGGAACATTCCGCACGTCGGGCAGCGGCGCCGCTCGCAGTCGGCGTGCTTCTCCGCGTGCGGTGTGCCGTTGCGCTTGCAGCGCCGGCAGAGGTGCAGGTAGCCGTCGACGACGCCAGCGCGGCCGAGCGCAGCGCGCAGGCGCTTGCCAAGCGCATCAGCCGCGGCACCGGCGAAGGAGTCCGGCAACGCCTTCCTGCCGGAGTTCATGGCGGACTACAATCGCCGCTTCGGACGCCCGGCGAAGAGCGCCCACGACGCCCACCGGCCGCTGCGGAGCGACGAGGACCTGTCCCGCATCTTCACCTGGCAGGAGGAGCGGACCATGTCCCGCAACCTGGTCGTCCACTTCAAGCGAGTGACGTACCTGGTGGAGCCAGGTCCTCAGACTCTGCCTTCGCGGGCAAGCGCGTCCGCGTCTTCGAGTGGGAGGACGGACGAGTCGAGATCCGCTGCGAGGGCCAGCTGCTTCCCTACTCGCCGTTCGACAAGAACCGATGCGTCGACCAGGGCGCGGTGGTGGAGAACAAGCGTCTCGGCGCAGTCCTCTCGGTGATCCAGGCCTCGCAGGTGGAACGCGACAAGAAGCGCTTGGCGTTGAAGAGGGTCACCCTCCGCGAGAAGCAGCGCATCCACGCCGCCCAGATCGCCGCAGGAATCTCCGAGCCATCCGACTCGGACACCCTCACCGAGATGACCTCGTTTCTCGAGCGCTTCAAGGCGGCGCAGAAGGCAAAGCGCAAAGTGCACAACGACCGCGCCGCTCTCCGTCGCAAGGCGCTGATCCAGGACGCACCCAAACGACGCTCCGGTTGACCGGACCTGCTCAACCGGACATTTCTACTTTGCTGGGAAGCGGCCATCTCTACTTTGCTTTGACATCGAACCGCCCTTGAACGGCTTATCCTCGGAGGGATCGTGTCCATGGTCGGGAGGACCATCGCGTATAAGTACTTGAATCGTACTTCGTGGGCCGTCGTCTCCCTTCTTGGGAAAGGGGCGCGCCTGTCACGCGGGGACCTCCCCATGGGTGGGCGAGATCGAGGCTCGGGTCGGAGAGATCATGACGGCGAAACGTGCCCCGAACAGCGCGGCCGCTTCGAAGAACATCACGAAGAGGATCCAGGAGCTGGGGGACTGGAGGGGCGAGACGCTCGCCTGGGTTCGCCAGCTCATCCACGACGCGGACCCCGAGATCCAGGAGGAATGGAAATGGATGGGGACTCCGGTCTGGTCCCATGACGGCGGCGTCTGTACGGGGGAGTCGTACAAGCAGGTCGTGAAGCTCACCTTCTTCCGAGGCGCCTCCCTCCAGGACCCTCAGAAGCTGTTCAACTCCAGTCTCGAGGGGAACACGCGCCGAGCCATCGACATTCGCGAAGGCGAGAAGCTCAACGAGGCCGCCTTCAAGGAATTGATCCGGTCCGCGGTGGCTGCCAACTCCGCGGCTCGGGCCCGACGCGCATCCCCGAAGAAGTAGCCCGGACTCCGGAGACACCCTCCCTCCCGATGAGGGCCGGCTCAGGGCGGCTCCCGCGGTTCCTCGTGTCGATCAGTCGAATGAGATGCCAAAGCGCCGCGTGAGCGGCCCCGCGCTGCCTACTTGACCTAAGACCCGCTACCGGACACGAAACCCGTTTGTTCGCCGTATGGCTCCGTTTCAGGTTTCCTGGAGCTCTGTCCCTGCCCTCAGCCGATCGAGGTATGCGGAGTAGCTGAAGGTGCGGTCGCGGCGGCGCCCGGTTGTCTCCTTCAGAATGCCGAGCTGCTCGAGCACGCCGACTGCTTTCGCGGCAGTCGGCTTGGTCGTGTCGAGCAGCTTGACGACTGCTGGAATCGTCACGATGGGATGGCGTGGAAGCCGGTCGAGGAGCCGTGCCGCCATCACCGATGCGTTGCGCACTGAAAGAACGCGGGCGCGGTCCCTGTTGACGAGGACGAAAAGATCGCGGGCAGTGTCCGCGGCCTCGTCGGCTATGGTCGATGCGCCTTCGAGGAAAAAGGACACCCACGATTCCCAGTCGCTTTCGAGGCGGACCGCGTTGAGCAGCCGGTAGTACTCGGCGCGGTGGCGCTTGAAGAAGAGACTCAGGTAGAGCAGCGGCTCGGACAGTAGCTTCCAGTGCTCCAGCAGGAGTGTGATGAGCAGTCGGCCGATGCGGCCGTTTCCGTCGAGATAGGGATGGATGGTCTCGAACTGGACGTGCACGAGCGCGGCGCGGACGAGGGGCGGCAGGTCATCGTGGCGGTGGATGTACTTCTCGAGATCGCTGAGCAAGCGACCCAACTCCTGCGGAGGGGGCGGGACGAAGACCGCGTTGCCGGGGTGAGTGCCGCCGATCCAGTTCTGGCTGCGGCGAAGTTCGCCTGGTTGCTTCGTTGCGCCACGGACGCCCTTCATCAGCCTGTGATGCGCTTGATTCAGTAGCCGCGTGGAGAGCGGCAAGCCCTTCTCGCTGCTCAGCTGCTGGCGTGCGTAGGTCAGGGCAGCCAGGTAGTTGGAGACCTCCTCGACATCGTCGGTCGATTCTTCTTTACCGCCTGGCGCGCCGGCCTCGTACGCGAGCAGGTCGTCAAGGCTGGCTTGCGTACCCTCGATCTGCGAGGAAACCACGGCCTCCTTGCGGACGAAGGCGTAGATGAACCATTCGAGGGAAGGCATCATCTCGCCCGCCAGCTCGAGGCGGCTGAGCTTCTGCTCGGCGAGACGTACCTTTTCCTGCAGCTCCGCAGAGAGCTTGAGAGGTGGCGGCAGCGGGTCCGGGATGAACGCGGACACCGCCTCGCCGGCGACGGTGCTCTTCTCGTAACGCCCGGGCTGTCGTTTCGGAGCCATCCAGGAAAGGATCCTTGCCTAGTGAGCGGCGAAAGTAAATGTTAGTTTACTAGAATGCGCCAAAGCAGAATTGGTACAAGGGCGATCAATGGCCAGGACCGTGACATGGGCCCCTCCGATCAGATCGAGTGCGCAAAGCACGGCACCGGTGCACAAGCGTTCCTTTGCCACCACCTGATCCAGAACGTGGGCCTCGAATTTCATCGGGACGAGCCGACTGCGGAGAACCCATACCCTGACGCGTGGTGCCGGGCATTTGAGGAGGTGCGTCGGCGCGCCGGCGGATGGGACGGACTGGAGCCGGCTAGCGCGCCGCCCATCCGCCTCGTTTGCGGTCACTGCCATGACAATATCCTGGCGCATCACCTCACTGCGCCCAGGACGCTGTTCGCCCGGCTGCGTCGCGTACTCGCGCGGTCGGCTGTGCCCAAGCCTCCCTTCAAGAGTGTAGTGCACGACGAAGCTGTGCTCACAGCCAGCCGACGCGCCCGCGATCGTCTGCGCGCCGAGCTGAAGCCGCGCTTCATCGCTGGGCTCTCACCTGGAGAGCGGCTGATGGTCAAGGCTCCGTTCACGACGCCGGCGGGTGGCCGCGAATGGATGTGGATCGGCGTCTCGCGGTCGCAGGGCCCCCGGATTCACGGGGTGCTCGAGAACGACCCTGTGCACCTGCGGGACCTGAAGGCCGGCGCACACGTCGACGTGCTGGAAGACGAAGTACTCGACTACCTCTTGTTCCGCAGTGACGGCACCAGCGAGGGCAACGAGACCGCGAAGCTCACGCACGGAGAACGTTGAGTCGGTCGCCGTAGAAGGTAAAGGACCGTTTACTAAGATCCGCGACAAGTAAAGGTTCCTTACGACGGCCGGTGGCGTGCGAGGTACGCGGCGAGATCGACGCGCAGCACTGAGCCGACGCGCACGTGCGGCAGCTCTCCGCGCGCGCAGAGCCGGTAGATGGTCTCCCGATTTACGCCCAGGAGCGCTGCAGCCTGGCGGGGAGAGACGAGTTTCCCTGAAAAACCTTGCAGCACTAATGCAGCAAACGGACCGTGATTGGCCGGGTGCGGGGAGACGTTCGGGGAGGGAGCCGAAGCGCCAACCCCGCGGAACGTGACGGAGCGGGACGCCTCGGGCTCCTCGGGAAGACCCCGATCTCCAACTTCGAAGCCGCGGGCCGCAGGTTCGACTCCTGCCAGGCGCGCCATCCGAACGGTGCGGGAATCAGGGCGATCTGGAAGCGGCCCCCGATGCGGTTCGAGCGCCTGTGGAGTTTCGTGCCCTGCCCAGGACGGCTTTCTCCTCCGGAGCCTCCGCGGCGTTGAGCCGTTCTCGAACTCGGCATCGGTCGGCTGATCGTACTGATGATCATCATCGGCCATTTCCACTTCGATCACATCGCCGAAGCGCCGCCCGTGCCGATCCCGCGACCCATCGCCGATGACGCTCGTGCGCACGAAAACGACGAACCGGAGGAGGCGCCGGTCACAAGGCCTCGAGGGCAGGAGCTGATCGTGCTCTGGCTGCTCTTCGCGGCTGCATGCGCCGGTGTCTGGCTCCTGTTCGCATTCCTTCTGCTCAGCAAGCGCTCCAAAGCGATTCGGAGGCCATTGCCTGGTCCGCTCGACCAGTCGCGGGTTTTCCCGATCGTGACTACTTTTATCAGGCTGGCCTCGCATCTCGCTGGCGCAGCAATCGAGTCAGGTGGCGCTTGCCGGCGGTCGCCTCCCCCGAGGAGTGTGACCCATGAGCTTCGAACTGACCGAGGACCAACGGCTCCTGCGGGAAACCTGCCGCACCTTCGCCGCCACCGAGCTGCTTCCGAACGCCAAGAAGTGGGACCACGCCCACTCCTTTCCCGCCGAAGCCGTGAAGAAGTGCGCCGAGCTGGGCCTCTTCGGGATCGCCATCCCCGACGCCTGGGGTGGCGCGGGGATGGACAACGTCGGCTACGCAGTTGCCATCGAGGAGATCTCGCGCGGCTGCGCCAGCGTCGGGGTCACCCTCTCGGTCAACAATTCCCTCTACTGCGACCCGGTCTACAAGTACGGCAGCGACGCGGTGAAGGACCGCTTCCTGGCCCCCTTTGCCTCCGGCCAGAAGCTCGGCTGCTTCGGGCTCACCGAGCCCAACGCCGGCTCCGATGCTGCGGAGCAGAAGACCACCGCCGTCCGCAAGGGCGACGTCTACGTGGTGAACGGAACCAAGAACTGGATCACCAACGGTCCGGTGGCCGACGCGATGGTGCTCTTCACCATCACCGACCCGGGCGAGGGGGTGAAGGGGATCACCGCCTTCGTGGTCGACACCAACTCCCCCGGCTTCCTGCGGCAGCCGAAGGACGAGAAGCTGGGAATCTGCGCCAGCCCCTCCTGCAGCATCTTCTTCGAGGACCTGGAGGTGCCGGTCGTGCAGCGCCTGGGCGCCGAGGGCGAGGGCTTCAAGGTGGCGATGAGCACCCTCGACGGCGGGCGGATCGGCATCGCCGCCCAGGCGGTGGGCATCGCCCGCGGCGCATTCGAGGAGTCGCGCGACTACTCCAAGATGCGCAAGACCTTCGGCGTGCCGATCGCCCAGCACCAGGCGATCCAGTTCATGCTCGCCGACATGGCCACCGACCTCGACGCCGCGCGGCTGCTGACGTTGCGCGCCGCCTCACTCAAGGACAAGGGCGTGCGCCACTCCTCGGAATCGGCGATGGCCAAGCTCTTCGCCTCGGAGATGAGCAGCCGGGTCACCGACCTGGCGGTGCAGATCCACGGCGGGATGGGCTACTCCAAGGAGTTGGACATCGAGCGCCACTTCCGCGACGCGCGCATCACCCGGATCTACGAGGGGACCAGCGAGATCCAGCGGATCGTGATCGCCGCGGCCCTGCTCCGCTAGCAGAGGCCTCTACCCGTTGCAGACTGGAGAACCGGATGTCCGAGCCCAGGGTGAGCCGCCAGGAGTTGAGCCCGATCTTCTTCCTCGAGCGGGCGGGCGACGTCTTCGCCGAGCGCGTCGCCGCGGTCGAAGGCGACGCCAGCTACACCTGGAAGGAGCAGCGGGGGCGCGCGCGCCGCTTCGCCTCCGCGCTGCGCAACAACGGCTTGAAGAAGGGCGACCGGGTCGCCTTCCTTGCCTGGAACTCGGCGCCGCTCCTGCTCGCCCACTTCGGTGTCCCGCTGGCCGGGGGTGTGCTGGTGGCGATCAACACCCGGCTCAACGCCGACGAGGTCGGCTACATCGTCGACCACTCCGGCTCCGGCTGGGTCTTCTACTCGCCCGAACTGGAGCCCCTGCTGGCCAACGTCCCTGCCTCGATCCGCAAGGTCAGGCTGGGCGACGCCTTCGAGGCGCTGCTCGCCGAGGGCTCCGACGCGCCGGTGACGCTCTGGCTTGAGAGCGAGGACGAGCCGATCGCCATCAACTACACCTCTGGAACCACCGGCCGGCCCAAGGGCGTCGTCTACCATCACCGCGGCGCCTACCTGAACGCGCTGGCGATGGCGCTGGACCACAAGCTCTCCAGCGAGAGCGGCTACCTGCACACCCTGCCGATGTTCCACTGCAACGGCTGGTGCTTTCCCTGGGCGACGGCGGCGGTGGGCGCCAAGAGCTTCTGCATCAAGAAGATCGAGGCCGGACCCACCTGGAAGGCGTTCGACGAGGGCGTCACCCACTTCTGCGCCGCGCCCACCGTCTGCACCATGCTGATGTCGCACGAGGCGGCCCACCGGCTGGAGAAGCCGGTGCGGTTGTTCGCCGCCGGCGCGCCGCCCTCGCCGACGTTGATCGCCCGGATGGGGGAGCTCAACTTCCACCTCGACCACGTCTACGGACTCACCGAGGTGTACGGGCCCTTCACCATCAACGTCACCCGGCTCGGCCAGGAGAACCTCCCCGCCGCCGACCGGGCCACGCTCAAGGCCCGCCAGGGGTTGCCCAACGTCTGCGCCGGTGAGGTGCGGGTGGTGAGCGACGAGATGCGCGACGTCCCGTCCGACGGCACGGTGATGGGCGAGGTGGTGATGCGCGGCAACACGGTGATGACCGGCTACTACCGTGACCCGGAGTCGACCGCCAAGGCGTTTGCCGGCGGCTGGTTCCACACCGGGGACCTGGCAGTGCGCCACCCCGACGGCTCGATCGACCTGCGCGACCGGAAGAAGGACATCATCATCTCCGGCGGCGAGAACATCAGCACCATCGAGGTGGAGCAGGCGGTGGTCAGCCACCCGGCGGTGATGGAGTGCGCGGTGATCGCGGTGCCGCACGAGAAGTGGGGCGAGGTGCCCAAGGCCTTCGTCACCCTGCGGCCGGACGCCACCCTCACGGCCGAGGAGCTGATCGCGTACTGCCGTACCAGATTGGCCCACTACAAGGCGCCCCAGACGATCGAGTTCGGGCCGCTGCCCAAGACCTCGACCGGGAAGATCCAGAAGTTCGTGCTCCGCGAGGATCAGTGGAAGGGCCGGGTCCGGCGGATCAACTGAGCGCGGCGGCAGTTCTCGACCCTGGTGCTCTCGGCGTTCGCCGCGGCGGCGCTGCTGCTCGCCCTGCTCGGCATCAACGGGACCTTGGCGTACCTGGTGGCGCAGCGGACGCGGGAGATGGGCGTGCACCTTGCTCTCGGGGGGCCGTCGGCAGGTGCTCTTGCTGGTCCTGCGCGATGGCCTGCGCCTCACGGCCGGGGGAATCGCGCTTGGCCTCGCGCTGGCGTGGGCGTCCTCCCAGGCGCTCTCGAGCCAACTGTTCGAGGTGAGCGCGACGGATCCGCTGACCCATGAGACGGTTTCCCTGGCGCTGCTCGCCGCGGCGCTCCTGCCGCCTGGCGCGCGACGCGCGTGGATCCGATGGTCGCGCTCCGCGCGGAGTGAAGCATCGCCCTTACCCAGGGTGGTGATCCGTCGCGATCGTGGGCGCGTCCTGGCGCGACAAGGGCCGACCGGGCCGGGCGGTGAGCCGCGCCATCGCGCGGTACACCGTGTCGCGCAGCGCCTTCTCGCGCGGATCGTCCATCAGCCAGAAATCCAGCTTGTTCATCACGTACGCGTAGCCGAGGCGCGCGTCGGGGTCGGCGAAGGCGAAGGAGCCGCCCGCACCCGGAGCGCCGAACGCGCGCGGGCTCGAGCCGAAGCCGATGTCTGGTCCGGGGCGAGCGAAGCCTAACGAGAAGTAAGTCGGGATGCCGAGGACTTCGTCGTGCGGGCGCGCGACGTTGGGCGCGGCAGTGGGGCGGGCGAACGTCTCCGGGGTGATTCCGATCTCCGCGCCGCCCTCCGCGAATGCCGAATACGCCCGCGCGATCGCGCGCGCGGTGCCTACGCCGTTGCCCGCCGGCAGCTCCACCTCGAGGCAGCGCCGGTCGTTGAAGTCGACGTCCGAGGGGATCGCCATCGACTTGCGGAGGAGCGACCAGGGATTGAGAACCTTCCTGATCAGCGCACGCGGTGTATTCCTCAATGCCAGGAACGCACGCGCCGGGGTAAAGGGTTTGACCTTGGCAAGGCGCGTGTCCGGTATCTCGGGAGGAAGTCCGATGTAGAACTCGAGCTGCAGCGGCTCGGCGATCTCCTCATGGAAGAAGCGTCCGAGCCTGCGGTGCGCCGGGTCCACGTTGCGGATGAGCTCCTGCATGTACAGACCCAGCGTCATCGCGTGGTAGCCGTGGCGCGTCCCCGGCGGCCACGCCGGCTTCTGTCGCGCGAGCAGGCGCGCGATGTCGTCGAGGTCACGCATCCGGGCGATCGTCAGGTTTTCGTCGAGAAGGACCAGCCCCGCTTCGTGCCCCAGGAGCTGGCGCACGGTAATCGCGGCTTTGCCGTTCTGCGCGAACTCGGGCCAGTAGCGTGCGACCGGCGCGTCGTAGTCGAGCCACCCGCGCGCGTTGGCCACCGCCAGCGTGATCGCCGCGAGGCCCTTGGTGGTGGACATGACGACGGCCATGGTGTCCTGGTTCCACGGCGCGTCGCCCGCGGGCGTGCCGCGGCCGCCCCACAGATCGACGACCTTCTCGCCGCGCCGGTGCGCAGCGACGGCCGCGCCGATCTCGCCACGTTCGGCGAAGTTGCGCTCGAACTCGGCGCGCACTTCCTCGAATCCCGGCGCGACCATCCCGTCCACGTGCGCCGGCGTCTGGCCGCGGCCTGAAGTGATCCCGCTCGTCATGGTGTCCCTCCGCGAAG
>JBGQLA010000027.1:0-23595 GCA_041499865.1 Deltaproteobacteria bacterium | reverse complement strand
TCGCCGAGATCGGGCGCCTTCAGCACGCCGCGGGTGGAGATCACCGCGTAATGGAAGCTCCTGCCGCCGCCGATCCCGATCAGCACCGCGTCCGCGAAGTGCTGGAAGGCGGTCAGGTTCTCCCCTTCCGGCACCTTGAACACGGTCACCGGCTTGCCGTCCTTGCGCCGGGCGATGATCAGCTCCTTCAGCTCGCCGCGGAAGAGGAAGTGGCCGCGGGCGTACTCGTCGGGGCAGTTCTCCTCGGTGACTCCCTGGGGGAGCGAGCGGTGACGGGCGGCATCCTTGCAGCGCTTGCGCGCGGCCTCGGCGTCGAGCGAAGGACCACAGGAGAGCTTCTGGGCGGTGCCGCGGCCGAGCGGAAGGGTCTCGTCGACGCGGCACCTCTTCAGCTGATCGGCGGTGACGCGCGAGGGCGCGAGATCGAAGGCGGCGGCTGCGAGCAGGGCCAGCAGGATCATCGGACGAAGGTGGCGACGACTTCGAAGTGAGCGGTCTGGGGGAAGAGATCGAGCGGCGCCGCGCGCTCGAGCCGGTAGCCGGCCTGCGCGAGGAGCTTGCCGTCCCGGGCGAGCGTCGGCGCGTCGCAGCTGACGTACACCACCCGCTGCGGCCGCAGCGAGCCGAGCGCGCGGACGGCGTCCGCGGCGCCGGTGCGCGGCGGATCGAGGAGCACCGCGTCGACGGGTTGATCGAACGTTCGCGCCACCTCCGCGGCGTCGCCGGCGATCAGCTTCACCGAAAGCCCCGCTTCGTCGGCGCTGCGGCGCAGCAGCGCCAGCGAGAGGGCGGAGCTCTCGGCCGCGGCGATCCGCCGCCCTGTGCCGAGCAGCGGCAGGGTGAGCGTACCGCTGCCGCAGTACAGCTCGAGGAGGCGCTGTGCGTCGCCCAGCGCCTCCGCCGCCTGGCGTTGCAGCTCCGGCACCATCGCCCGGTTTGCCTGTGCGAAAGTGTCCGGCCGCGCGCGCACGCGGGCCCCGTTTGCGAGCGGTGCATCGGCGATCACCGGGTCTCCGAGAACGACCCCGGCCAGCGTGATGCCGCGCACGATCTCGTGCTCGAGCAGCTTCTCCGCCCGGCGGCGGAGCCCTGGCGTCACCGGGCCTTCGAGGCGGAGATCGATCGCGCCCTTCCTCTCGCCGGCCAGCAATCCCAGATCGCGGACGGAGGGCAGGTCGCCCGCGGCGCGCGCGACTCCGGCGAGATCCTCGAGCAGCGGCTCGAAGAGCAGGCACTCGTCCACGGGCTCGACGGCGGCCGCGCCGCGGTGCGCGAAACCCCAGCGCCCTCCGGCAGCCCGGTGCAGGCGGGCGCGGCGGCGATAGCGGAACGGGATCGGACCGGGAACGATGGGGGTCAGCTCGTACGTTCCCCGGGCGAATCCGCCGATCCGCTCCAGCGCGTCCGCCGCGAGCTCCTGCTTGGCGGCGAGCTGCGCCTCGTAGGAGACGTGCTGCAGGGGACAACCGCCGCAGCGGTCGACGATGCCGCAGGGCGCGTCCACGTGGGCGCTGCCGCGCTCCAGAATCCGGAGCGGGCGCACCCGCTCGAAGCGGCCTTCGCCGGTCAGCTCGGCTTCGACGCGGTCGCCGGGCGCCGCGCCGCGGAGGAACACCACCCGTCCTTCGTGCCGCGCCAGCCCTTCGCCTCCGTGGACCAGGCCCTGGACGTAGAGGCTGACTTTCACGCCGGCGCGCGGGCGAGATCTTGCGAGAGCTTCTCCACCATCCGGCCCACCAGCTCCCGGGTGTCTGCGTCGACCTGGAGGAACTCGATGCCCATGCCGGGCTCGTCGACTCCCGGGCCGCTCGCCTGCGTCCAGGCTACCCGCCCGGTGAGCTTGCACTCGCTGTGGCCGGGAAGCTGGAGGAGCACGTTGACCGGCGTCCCCACCGGCGGCGCGTGGTGCGAGTTCACGAACACGCCTCCCACCGACAGATTCGTCCCCCAGCCGCTGAACGTCCCCTCTTCCGAGGACACCCCGACCATCACTTCATGATGGACGCGCGCACTGCGCCGCGTCGGACTGGAGTTGGAGCCATCGCCCATCGCCCCGAAGCATAACACGGCCTTCCGGAAACCCGGGGACACAATACGGAGATTCGGGGACACAATACGAAACTCCAGATCCAATGAACCGGTTGGGAGGGAGTTTCGTATTGTGTCCCCGAATCTCTAGACCTTGATCGTACGTAGTTCCGGGGAAATGCGGAGCTTTGGCTCGGTCACCTTCTGGACGTCTTCGGGGGTGACGCCGGGGGCGACTTCGCGGAGGAGCAGGCCTTGGGGCGTGACGTCGATCACGGCCAGCTCGCTCATGACCGTGTTCACGCACTTCTTCCCGGTGAGCGGCAAGCGGCATTTGGTGAGCAGCTTCTTGGAGCCGTCGCGGGCCACCTGTTCCATCGCCACGATCACCCGCTTCGCGCCGGTGACCAGGTCCATCGCTCCGCCCATCCCCTTCAGCACCTTGCCGGGAATGGTCCAGTTGGCGATGTCGCCCTGCTCGCTCACCTCCATCGCGCCGAGGATCGCCACGTCGATGTGGCCGCCGCGGATCATGGCGAAGGAATCGGCGCTGGAGAAGTAGGAGGTGCCCTTCAGCTCGGTCACCGTCTCCTTGCCGGCGTTGATCAGATCGGGATCGATCTCCTGCTCGGTGGGGTACGGCCCGATCCCCAGCATGCCGTTCTCGGACTGGAGGATCACGTCCATGCCTTTCGGGACGTAGTTCGCCACCAGGGTGGGGATGCCGATGCCGAGGTTGACGTAGAACCCGTCCCGCATCTCCTGCGCGGCGCGCGCCGCAATCTGCTCGCGTGTCAGCGGCATGTCAGCCCTTCCTCACGGTGCGCTTCTCGATCGGCTTCTGGTAGTTCGTGCCCTTGAAGATCCGCTTCACGTAGACGGAGGGGACGTGGACCAGGTCGGGATCGATCTCCCCCACCTCCACCAGGTTCTCCACCTCCGCGATGGTGATCCGCGCCGCCGTGCACATCATCGGGCTGAAGTTGCGGGCGGTCTTGCGGAAGACCAGGTTGCCCCACTTGTCGCCCTTCCAGGCGTGGACGATGGCGTAGTCGGCGCGGAGCGGCTTCTCCAAGATCATCTCCTTGCCGTCGATGACGCGGCTCTCCTTGCCCTCGGCGATCAGGGTCCCCGCGCCGGTCGGCGTGAAGAAGCCGCCCAGGCCCGCCCCGCCGATGCGGATGCGCTCGGCAAGCGTACCTTGCGGGTTCAGCTCCACCTCCAGCTCCTTGCCCAGGTACTGCCGCTCGAACTCCTTGTTCTCGCCGACGTAGCTGGCGATCATCTTGCGCACCTGCCGGCTCTTGAGCAGCACCCCGAGCCCCTGGTCGGTGGTCCCGCAGTTGTTCGAGATCACCGTCAGGTTCTTCACGCCCTTGCGGTGGATGGCCTCGATCAAGTTCTCCGGGTTCCCGCAAAGCCCGAAGCCGCCTGACATGATCACCGCCCCGTCCTGCATGTCGCGGATCGCCTCGTCCGCATTCGCCACGACCTTGTTCATGCTCAGTCCCGCTCGACGATCAGGGCAATGCCTTCGCCGCCGCCGATGCAGAGGGAGGCGATGCCGCGCTTCTTGTTGAAGTCCTTCATCGCGTAGAGCAGCGTCACCAGCAGCCGGCAGCCGGACGCGCCGATGGGGTGCCCGAGCACCACCGCTCCCCCGCGCACGTTCACCTTGTCCGGGCTGAGGCCGAGCAGCTTGTTGTTCGCCATCGCCACCACGGCGAAGGCCTCGTTGATCTCCCAGAGGTCGATGTCCTGGGCCTTGAGGTGGGCGCGGGTCAGCGCCTGGTTGATCGCGTCCGCGGGCGCGATGGTGAAATCTACCGGATCGCGCGCCGCGTGGCCGAAATCGCCGATCCGGCCCAGCACCGTGCGGTTCTCGCGCTTCGCCCGCTCGGCGCTCATCAGCACCACCGCCGCGGCGCCGTCGTTGACCGAGGAGGCGTTCGCCGCCGTCACCGTACCGTCCTTCTTGAAGGCCGGCTTCAGCGAGGCGATCTTGTCGGGACGGGCGAGCTTGGGTCCCTCGTCCTCGTCGACGACGGTCTTCGCTCCCTTGCGGTCGACGATCTCGACCGGCGCGATCTCCGCCTTGAACGCGCCCTCCTTCTGCGCCCGCTGCGCGCGGACGGTGCTCTCGCGCGCGTACTCGTCCTGGGCGCTGCGGGAGAACTGGAAGTCCGCGGCGCACTTCTCGCCGCACATCCCCATGTGCATGTCGTTGTACGGGTCCCAGAGCCCGTCGTGGATCATCAGGTCCTTCATCTCCGAATTCCCCATGCGGGCGCCGTTGCGCATCGCGCTCGTGAAATAGGGCGCGTTCGACATGCTCTCCATTCCACCCGCCACCACCACCTCCGCCTCGCCGAGCGCGATCAGCCGGGAGGCCTCGATCACCGCCTCCAGGCCCGAGCCGCAGACCTTGTTCACTGTCACGCAGGGAACGGTGTTGGGGATGCCGGAGTAGAGCGACGCCTGGCGCGCCGGCGCCTGGCCCACCCCGCCCTGCAGCACATGGCCCATGAAGACGGCCTTCACCTCCTCCGGTTTCACGCCCGCGCGCTCCAGCGCGGCCTTGATGGCGACCGCTCCCAGCCGGGGAGCGGGCAGGCCCGAGAGCGTTCCCTGGAACGCGCCAATGGGGGTGCGTGCTGCGCCGACGATCACCACTTCTTGGACCTTGCGCTCTGCGGCCATATGCGTCTCCAGTGAAATTTGGGGGCAAGATTCATAACCGCGTCGGTCCTGTCAAGCGAGGGTGCTTGTGCTATGTGGAGCGCCCCCATGGCGTACGCGGGTGATTTGACGCAGGCGGAGTTCGACGAGTTGCTCGATCGGCGCGGCGGCCCGGCGGTGCTGGTGCACGGCGGCGCAGGCACCGCCCCGGACGCGGACCCCCTCCGGTACTTCGAGGGCACCCGCAGGGCCGCCGAGGCAGGTCTCCGGGTCCTGTTGCAGGGCGGCTCGCCCCTCGATGCCGCCCAGGCGGCGGCGGTGGTGCTCGAGGACGATCCCGCCTTCAACGCCGGGACCGGCGCCGCCCTCACCAGCGCCGGAGAGGTGGAGCTGGACGCGAGCTGCATGGACGGCACCGCCCTGCGCGCCGGCGCCGTGGCGTGCGTGAAGACATTGAAGAATCCCATCCTGGTGGCCCGGCGGGTCTGCGACGACACCCCGCACGTGCTGCTCTGCGGGACCGGGGCGGAGGCGTTTGCGCGCGAGTGTGGCATCGCCGAGGTGCCGAACGCCTCCTTGATCACGGCGCGGCAGCGCACGCGCTGGGAGGAACTGCACACCCTGGCCGCGAAGGAAGGCGCGGACAGCGTCCGGCGAAAGATCGGCACCATCGGCGCGGTAGCGGTGGACGCCCACGGGCACGTCGCCGCCTGCACCTCGACCGGCGGGACCATGTACAAGCGCCCGGGTCGGGTCGGCGACACCCCGATCATCGGCGCGGGGACCTACGCCGACGATCGCGAGGCCGCCGCCAGCTCGACCGGCCTGGGCGAGGCGATCCTCAAGGTCACGCTGGCGCGCGCCGCCTGCGTCCGCGTCCGCGAGGGCGCCGCTCCACGCGCCGCGGCGATCGAGGCCGTCGGCCTGCTCCGCGAGCGGGCACACGGCGAAGGCGGCATCATCGTCGCCGGCCCGGACGGCCGGCTCGGCTGGGCTTACAACACCCCCCGGATGTCCCGCGCCGTGATCCGGGCCGGGATGTCCTCGGCGAAAGCGGCGGTCTGAGGCGCCGTTCAGCGGCCGCGTTTCCGCCGTCGCGCGCTGCAGGCGAGACCCGCCGGGCGCGCGCACCAGCGCAGCGCCCTGGGACAGTCGCCGTCGCCCTTTTCGGCAACGGCCTCCTGGACTAGACGGCTGAAGCAGGCGAGCGCGGTGGCGCAAGCGGAAGATCGATCGTGAAGGCGCATCCCTTGCCAGGCAAGTCGCGGACGCGGATCGACCCGCCCGACTGCTCCACCGCCCGCCGGCTGATGGCGAGCCCGAGCCCGAGTCCGGATCGGTCCGTGGCGCGCTGCGAGAAGGGCAGGAAGAGCTCCTCCGCCTTTCCGGGCGGGAGCCCGCCGCACTCGTCCTCGATCTCGATCAGCACCCGGTCTCCGCTGGCGATCGTCCGGAGTGACACCCGGCCATCCTGGTGCGTGAACTTGAACGCGTTCTGCAGGACGTTCGAAATGGCGGAGGCGAGAAGGTGCCGGTCGGCCTCCACCTCGAGCGCGCCGTCGGGCCGCGCGACCACCAGCTCCACGCCGCGATTCTTCGCCTCGAGGTTGGCGGGGAACGCGACCTCCTCGATCAGCGGCGCGAGCGGGAAGCGCGCGTTCTGCTGAATCTTCGAGTCGAGCCGCACCTCGGCCAGCGCACGATCGATGAGGTCGCACACGTGCCGGAGGGTGCGCTCGTGGGCGTTGCCCGTGCTCCCGGAGACGCCCACGGTCCCCCTGCGCAGGATCTGGAACGACAGCACCGCGGCCTGGATGAGGTTGCGCAGCTCGTGCGCGAAGACCCCCAGGCGCTCGGTCTCCGCGCCGGAGGCTTGCAGCTCGCGCTGCCGTCCGTATTCGGTGACCGCGTCCGCCGTCACGTTGTCGAGGCAGCGGTTCAGGGTGTGAAACTCGTCGGGAGTGATGGTTGCGTTCAGCTCGTGCGCGAGCTCGGTGACGGACTGGCAGATGTCGCCGTAGTCGTGCACGACCTGGCCGACGGTGAAGCCCTGCTTGAAGAGATCGCTCGCGTGGTGGGCGGCGTCCGCGGCCATCTCCGGCGTCGGCCGCCGCGGGTGCTCCGCCTCCAGCCGGAGCGTCTCGACGAGCTGATCGAGGAAGATCGGAACGCCATGCCGCAGCTCGTAGTCCGTGGGCAGGGGCACCCGCCGCTCCAGCACCTTGGCCCGTGCTCGATTGATCAGTGACTCGCGGTGATCGCTCAGAAAATCGCTCAGCATGGCCGTCTCAGGATCCTCGGATCGAGTGATGCTGACCACGAAGCCTCAACTCTGCAGCGAGCAGGCCGGGCCTCGGTTCCGGCCGTCCATGGTCCTCCCCCGGTCAGCCCTGGATCTGGTCGTGGTCGTGCAGGAGCCGGCTCAGCGCGGTCGGTCCTGCACCGGCGGCGCGACCGGCACCGTGAAGTAGAAGGTGCTCCCCAGGCCCGGCGTGCTCTCGACCCAAACCTTGCCGCCGTGGGCCTCGACGATGCCCTTGGCGATGGGGAGTCCGAGTCCCAAACCGCGACGCCCGGCCTTCCGTGCTTGCCAGAACCGTTCGAACAGGTGCGGAAGCTCGGCCGGGAGGATGCCAGCGCCCGTATCGGCCACCCAGAAGAGGACCTCTCCCTCTCCGGGCCGTGCTCCAACCGTGACCTGGCCGCCACGCGCTGTGAACTTGGCAGCGTTTCCGATCAGGTTCTCGAAGACCTGAAGCAACCGGTCGCGGTCGGCCCAGATCTCCGGAAGCCCCTCTGCCACGTCGAGCCGAAGCTCGAGGGATCGCGAAGACGCGAGCGGCTTGTGTGCTTCCACGGAGTCGAGCACGACCTGCCCGGCAAGCACGCGCGCACGCTCGATGGAGAGATGGCCAGCCTCCATGCGCGTCACGTCGAGGAGATCCTGGATGAGGCGATTCATCCGGGTCGCCGCGCGCTCGATCACCTCGCTTTGCTGAGAGCGACGGTCCGGTTCTCCAGCCGGGCGCCGGAGAAGCGCCGCCTGCGAGAGGATGGTGCTCAACGGATTCCGGAGGTCGTGGGCAACGATGCCCAGCAGGTCGTCACGCGCCTGGACCGCGCGCTCGGTGGCAAGGTGGAGCCGCGCGTTCTCCAGGGCGAGGGCCGCACGCCCGCCGACTTCCTCCAGGAAGCGCAAATCGCCGTCGCCATAACGCCGTCCGGGACGACACGACGCCACGAGCAGCGCTCCCAGCAGCCGATCGTTGACGATGAGCGGGACTCCCATCATCGAGGTGGGAGCGATTGCTTCCAGCAGGCGCCGATGCTCTTCGCTTTGCGCGACCGCCCGGATCGTTTCCGGGGTCACCTCCGGGATCATCTGCGGCTGCTTCGACTGAAAAATCGCCGAGTTCAGGTACGGGCGGCTGCGGTCCAATTCAAACCGCTTCAGGGCTTCAGCAACCTCGGCCTTGGCCGGATCCGAGGTCACCAGCGCGAGCCGTCGCAGCTCGCCTTGCTCATCGAGGAACTCGATGGCGCAGAAGTCCGCGAACTCGCGCATCGCCAGCTGTGCGATGTTGGTGAGCGTCTTCTGGGAATCGAGCGTGGTGGCGAAGATGGCGCCAACCTCGACGAGAAACTCTTCTTCATGCTCGATCTTCTTCTGCTCGGTGATGTCCCGAAGAATGGCCGTGAACAGCCGCGCCCCGCCGACACCCAGCTTCGAGATCGCTACATCCGCCGGGAACTCCTCGCCGCTCTTGCGAATGGCCATGAAGATCGAACGGCGCCGCTCCCCCATCTTGCCCGCCGTCCCGGGCCCGGCATCGAAGTCCCGAACATGCTGGCGGTGGACATCCCGGAAGCGCTCTGGAAGCAGGATGCCGAGCGGCTTTCCCAGGACCTCGTCGCGCGACCAGCCGAAGATCTTCTCAGCTCCGTCGTTGAACATGACGATGCGCTGCGCTTCGTCGATCGAGACGATGGCGTCTGCAGCGATGGAAATGATGCCCGCGAACTTTGCTTCCGAGGCACGCAGGGCTTGATCGGCGGAATGCTGGTTGATCGCCAGCGCGAGCTGGTTCACCACGGCGTTGATGAAGGCGAGGTCCAGCTCTTCCAACTCCCTGGCGCTCTGGACTTGAAAGGCACCGAAGATCGGACCGTGGTCAAGGGCGAATGGAAGGATTACAAAGTCCTTCTCCTCCCCGGTCCTCGCCTCTTTCGCGGTCGCAGGCGGCCGAGGTAGTACGAACGTCCTTGCCTCCTCGCGCTCGAGGTCGACGCTCTTGCCGACGAGATGGCTGTACGCCGTCTGCGCGTGAGCCTTGGCGACCCGGAGCAGTTCGATGGTCTCACCCTCTGCCTGCCAGGTGAGGGTCCGCGGTGCGCCGCCGGTTTCCAGAACGAAGATCGCGCTGCGCAGCGGCAGCGCCTGCGCGACGACGGCCACCACCTCGGGCACCGTCCGCTCCACGCCCTGAAAACACGTGAGCAGGTTGCTGATGTCGTAGAGGCGCTGGAGCCGCTGCTGCGACCGCTCCATTTCAACGATGCGCTCGCTGCCCTTGGCGGCCTCTTCCCGGGCCTTCTGGAGCTCTCGCCGGACCTGCTCGCGGGCGTCACAGTGGAGGAGCAGGTGCCGGAGTGTCATGGCGAACCTCTCTCGTCGCTGATGACAAGCGCCAGGCGGCTCGCGGCACGCCGGGACACGACGGAGTGCACGCTTCGCCGCTGCCTTGGCGACCTGCATTTCGCGAGCCGGATCGAGCCACCTCAGGGCTCTTCGGATGATGCGTCCCTTTCGCTCGCGCGGCGCAGCGGGACTCGAATCAAAGCCGTCAAGTGAAATTCTTGCGCGCGACGGATCATCCTCGGTTCGCGAACGAGTTGTATAGCGCCAATGCGTCTCGCTCAGCTCACCTGGTTTGCCCTGATGTCCGGACTGTACAGTTGCTGGTCTTCGTTCAGGCGTCAGGCGATTTGGCACGTCGTGTGGCGACCGGACGTCCCGCGAAAGATCTGCATCCGCGGGAATCGGTGCGCAAACCTGAAGTGGCATTCATCTTGCGGTGGCTCTTCGCGTGGACTCCCCGGGGATTGACTGGTCCGAGACGCGCTCGGCGTTCGCCATCGTCGAGGGGGTGCGGTTGCACTGGGCGGAGCTCGGGCCGGCCGACGGCTCCCCTCTCGTCCTCCTGCACGGCCTGAACGACTCGCACAAGACCTGGCGACACGTGGCCCCGGCGCTCGCCCGCCGCCGGCGCGTGCTCATGCCGGACCTCGCCGGCCACGGCCTCTCGTCGCGTCCCGACGCGAGCTACGCGCTCGCATGGCATGCGCACATCATCGCCACCTGGTTCGCGCGGCTCGGTCTCGAGCAGGTCGACGTCGTCGGCCACTCGTACGGCGGCGGTGTAGCGCAAATGCTCCTGCTGGAATGCCCCGCGCGCCTCCGCCGCCTCGTGCTGGTTGCATCCGGAGGGCTCGGCCGCGAGCTCGGCTTTCCGCTCCGCCTCGCCACGCTCCCTTACGTCGTCGAGATCCTGGGCCAGCCGTTCATGGCCCTCGGCACGCGCCTCGCGCTCCGGGGCAGCGGCTACTCGAAGGAGGACATCGCGCAGGTGGTCGCGATGATCGCCGCGCCCGGCTCCGCGCGCGCGTTCGCCCGGGCGGTGCGGGACATCGCCGATCTGCGGGGCCAGCGTCGCACGTTCCATCAACGGGCGCACGAGCTCTCGACATTGCCGCCCATCGCAGTCTTCTGGGGAGATCGCGACACCATGATTCCCATCGCGCACGGCCGCGCGTTCGCTGGGTCCGGGGAAGGCATCGTCTTCGAGGTGTTCCAGGACTGCGGTCACTACCTGCACCACGACCGGCCCGACCTCTTCGCGCGGGCGCTGATCGAGTTCCTCGACGCACCCACCGTGAGGGCAGCGCGCTTCCCCGGCGAAGGCGCGAGCAAGGCTCCATCTTGACCCTGCGCTCGGTAACGCACGGATCGCGGGCACATGCCTTGCGCCGCTGGATAGCTGCCATGGTCCACCTTGGTAGCACCCGCGCAAGCGCAGTCGAGCTCGAACGGGAAACACCTCTGCGAGCGGTCGTCGAGCATTCGCCCGACGGAATCCTGCTGACGGCGCCCGACGGCCGCATCCTCGACGCGAACCCCACCGCTTGCGCTCTGCTCGGGCGCACGGAGGAGGAGACATGCGCCGCCGGCCGCGCGGGCGTAGTCGTCCCGGACGACGCGGCGGAGCGGTTGCTCGAGGAACGGCGACGCACCGGATGCGCCCGCGGCATCCTCACTCTGCGCCGCAAGGACGGCACGACGTTCCTCGCCGACCTGGCCTCGACCGTCTTCAAGAGCGCGAACGGAGAATTGTGGACGAGCATGACGTTCCGCGACGTCACGGAGAGCGAACGTGGGCGGCGCGCGCTCGAAATCCTCGCCGACGCCGGACGCATCCTCGCGAGTTCGCTCGACCTGCGCACGACGCTGAAACACTTGACCGACCTCGTCGTCCCGAGACTCGCCGACGTCTGCACGGTCGATCTCGTCGAACCGGAGGGTGTCACGCGCGTCGCGATCGCTCACCGGGACCCTTCTCGGGTCGCCGCTTTCGAGCGTATGCGCCGTCGGTCCATCCGAGAGGACGCTTCCGGCGGTGTCGACTACGTGCTGCGCACAGGAAAGCCGAGCTGCGTCTTCGAGCTGACCGACGCATGGTTGCGCGCGGCAACGAACGACCGGCCGCATTTCGAGTCGGCCCGCGCACTCGGGGTCCACTCGTTCTTGACCGTGCGCTCATCGCGCGCTCGCTCACCATCGGCGCGCTCACGCTCATGTCCGACGGCGGGGTGCCGTCGTTTGGTGAGGCCGACTTGTCGCTCGTCCGGGCGCTCGGCGAACGCGCTGCGGCCGCCATCGACAACGCGCGCCTCTACCAGCAGGCGCAGAGGGCCACCCGCGCCAGGGACGAGCTGATCGCCGCGGTCTCGCACGACCTGAGGAGCCCGCTCGGCACCATCGTCGGGACGGCGGAGCTTCTCTCGAAGAGCGAGGCCCCTGACGAAAAGCGCCAGAGATGGGTCGAGGCGCTCCGGCGATCCGCGGATTGGATGAAGCGCCTCATCGACGACCTCGTCGACATCGCGAGGATCGAGGCCGGGCGTTTCACGATCGAGGAGAAGAGTTGCGCGGTCCGCCCCCTCCTCAGGGAGACGGTGGACCTGATGCAGCCGCTGGCTCAGCAGAAAAAGCTCCGCCTCGAGGTGCAGCTTCCCGACCGGGAGTTCGACTTCCCCTGCGACCGGGACCGGATCCTCCGGGTGTTCTCGAACTTGATCGGGAACGCGATCAAGTTCACCCCGGAAGGGGGGGCGATCACCGTCAAGACTGCGTTGGAGAGTGGTCAGGTCCGCTTCTCGGTGACCAACAGCGGCTCGGGCATCGCGCCGGAGGAGCTCCCGCACGTCTTCGAGCGCTTCTGGCAGGCGAGGAAGACCGCCCGGATGGGCGCCGGTCTCGGGCTCGCCATCGCCCAGGGAATCGTGGAGGCGCACGGAGGGAAGATCCGGGCGGAGAGCGAGCTCGGGAGGGGCAGTACGTTCTCCTTCACCCTGCCTCTGAGGGATGGCTCTCGTCCCGGCGCGCCGAACCGCTAGGCGGCGTCGTTTCCGGGCTGCGAATCGAGCGCTCGCCCGCTAGCCCGTTCACTTGCATGGTTGAATCGCCCGACAGACGTTCCAAGCGGGCAGCGGCCTTGCTGCTCGATGGGCTCCGTTCAGGCGGGCTGATCCGCCCGGGCGATCCCGAAAGAAGGTCCTCATGCGTAAGCCACTTGGAAGAGCGCCTGCTCTTTTCCCGTGTTTGCGCGTCCTCGTCGCTTCGCTCGCCTTACTTGCTTCCACGGCGTGCGGAAGCGGGACGCCTCCAACCTCCCCTTCGTCTCCTTCTGCTTCGTCTCCTCCTCCTTCGGCAGCGACTTCAGGCCTCCCGTTGCTGGGCACGGCCAAGACGTTCGCTGTCCTGGGCGGCTCGACGGTGACCAACACTGGCCCTAGCACCCTCGGCGGAGATCTCGGAGTCAACCCGGGAGCGGCGATCACCGGCTTCCCTCCGGGGAAGTTCACCGGGGCGCGCCACGCGGGCGATGCAGTCGCCCTTCAAGCCCAGAGCGATGTGACTGCGGCATACGTGGACCTGGCAGGCAGGAAGTGCGACGTGACGTTGACCGGTAGCGACCTGGGCGGAAAGACTCTCAAGCAGGGCGTCTACTGTTTCGCGGCGGAGGCCCAACTGACGGGAAGGCTCATCCTCGACGCCGAGGGCAATTCCGACGCACTCTTCATTTTTCAAATTGTTAGCAAGCTCACGACGGCGAGCAACTCGTCTGTCGCCATCATCAACGGCGCTGGGCAGTGCAACGTGTTCTGGCAGGTCGGCAGCTCGGCGACCCTGGGAACGCGCACCGACTTCACTGGAAACATCCTCGCGCTCACCAGCATCGCCTTGAATACCGGCGCCAGCCTGGCCGGCAGGGCCTTGGCGCGCAATGGGGAGGTGACCCTGGACGGCAACCGGATCTCCCCCACCAGTTGCGAGAACGTCTGCACGCCGGACGACGCCAACCTCCCCGCTTGCTGCAAAGGCACGGTGTGTGGAGCGTCCTGCACCGACACCGGGTCCGATTCGGCCAACTGCGGTGCGTGCGGCAATGCCTGCGCGAAGGGCGCATCCTGCAACAACGGGAAATGCTCGGCCTGCCAAGGCACGGTCTGCGGAGACTCCTGCGTGAAGCTGGAGTCGGACGCGAGCAACTGCGGCGCGTGTGGCAAGGCCTGCAAGGCCGGGGAAACCTGCGTCGACGGAACCTGTGGTTCGTGCTGCACCAATGGCAACACGGTCTGCCAGGGCGTGGGCGGAGCACCCGATTCGTGCGCGAATTTCAAGTGGGACCCGAACAACTGCGGCGCGTGCGGCACCCGCTGCAAGGCCTCTGAAATGTGCACCGGCTCGTCGTGCAAGCCGTGCGCCGCGGGCAAGCAGTGCGATGGCTACTGCCCCGACATGAACAACGATCCGTTCAACTGCGGCGCCTGCGGCAAGAAGTGCGCTCCGAGCGAGTCGTGCGTCAATGGCTCGTGCGGCGCCTGCGACGGCTCGGTCTGCGGGGGCATGTGCACCGAGCTGCGCACCGATCCCTTCAACTGCGGCGCGTGCGGCCAGACCTGCGCGCTCGGCGAATGCTGCGTCGACGCAAAGTGCTCGGGCACGGCGTCGCCACACGGCTTGACCACGGGCACGGCGTCGCCGCTGAGCTCGTCGTGCCGGATGGGCGCTCGCTGATCCTGCCGATCAGCCGGGCGTGAAGTTCATCGGTGGTTCCCGTGGCTGACTGCCGCTCGACGAGGGCGACAGTCAGCCACAGGAGCATCGAGGCCTTGCGGTGACAAGCTTGTGACCAGGACTGCTTAGATAACGCATCGCATCCAGACGCCTCGCCAGCCCAGAAACGAGAAAACGCATGCTCTCGCCCGAGCAGTTCAGCTCCTTTCGCGCCGAGCTCGACGCCCTCCGTTCCGAGTACGCTGCGAAGGTCGGCGATCGCGACGCCGAGCACATCCGCGGCGTGCGGACCTTCGCGCGCATCTCCCGCGTCGCCGGCCGCCTCCTCATCCACTTCAGTCTCGAGCCGATCAGCTGGAGCGCGGGGGTGCTCGCGCTCGCCACCTACAAGGTGCTCGAGAACATGGAGATCGGTCACAACGTGCTGCACGGCCAGTACGACTTCATGCACGATCCGACGCTCAGCTCCGCGACGTACGAATGGGACATGGTCGGCACTGCGAAGAGCTGGAAGAGAGCGCACAACGCGACCCACCACGTCTTCACGAACGTCATCGGGCGGGACGGGGACTTCGGATACAACGCGTTCCGGTTCTCCGATGACGTCCCCTGGAACCCGTCACACCTCGCGCAGCCGCTGATCAGCCCGCTCAGCGGTCTGTTCTTCCAGTACATGATCGGCGCATACGACATCGGCCTGCTCGATTACCTCCAGCCCCGGGGCACGAAGAGGGCGAAGAGGCGGCCCGTGGGCGAGTTGGGTCGCGACCTGTGGGCTTTCGTGAAGAAGGCCAGCCGCAAGAGCTTCGCCGACTACGTCGGCTATCCTGCGCTGGCCCTCGCCTTGGCGCCGAAGGTGGCCGCGGGCAACGCGCTCGCGAACGCGGTGCGGAACGGGTGGGCCTACGCCGTGATCTATTGCGGCCATCTCACGGAAGGCACCGCGACCTTCCGCGAGGAGGAGCTCGAAGGCGAGGACAGGGCCCACTGGTACGCCCGCCAGGTGATGGGCAGCGGCAACTTCGAAATCGGCCCGCTCGGGCACGTGCTCAGCGGCCACCTCGGGTTCCAGATCGAGCACCACCTCTTCCCGAACATCCCTGCCTGGCGCTATCCCGAGATGGCCCCTCGGGTGCGGGAGATCTGCGAACGCCACGGGCTCACCTACAACACGGGCCCTCTGGGCTCTCAGTTCACGAGCGCCCTGCGCCGGCTGGTCCGGTTCTCTCTTCCGCGCCGGTCCAATCGTCCGGCCAGGCTCCTGGCGAAGGCGGCGGGCGCCGGTCGGCGAAAGGAAGTGCCCAGCGCGGTCTACGCCTGTTCACCGGGAGGCTGATGATCGCGAGGTCGAGAACGCAGAGCGCACTCCTGCTCCTCCTCTGCCTCTCCGCCGGCGCCGCCTTCGGCGATGGCGCCATCGAGCGGCCGCTGGTGGTGTTCCGCGGCAACGTGGTCTTCGATGAGCTCGTGTACCGGAGCCTCCTGAATCTGCCGGAGAATGCCCGCGCCACGTCCTCCCAGGCGATCGCGGTGTCGGCGAAATTGCGCAGCTTCCTGCGCCGGGCGGGCTACGACCTGGCAACGGTGCGCGCCCGCGTGCAGGGCGAGCAGATCGCCGTCGAGATCGACGAGGGCCGGCTCGACAAGATCGTCGTCCTCGGACAGGGCCTGATGGAGACGTTCCGGTTCAAGCTGGAGCTCTCCTTGCCGGCCGACGTATTCAACCGGCCGATCCTGGAACGGCAGCTGCGCGTCCTGGCGGACCGCTACCGGCTTCGCCGGTATTCGTACCAGCTGGTTCCCGCCGAGGTGCACGGGAGCGACGTGCCGGAAGGCGACGACTTGGAGCCGCTGGTGGGCCACCCCGGCGTCCGCCCCGGCCAGCTCTACCAGCTCCACATCTTGATCGCGTCCAGCCCGTGGTCGCGCGGATTCTCGCCCGAGGTCTCGATCGGTTCGCCTGAAGGCCTCGGGGCAGGCGGGCAATACCGCGAGCAGGACTTCCTCGTGCCGGACGACCGCTGGGAAGTCAGTGCCCGCATGGCCGGCGCGGTCCGTCAGCACCTCGACTCGAATTCGTCGCGGCCGGTGTTGACCCGCCTGTTCGCGGAGGGCCGGTGGCTTTCCCCGCCGGTCTTCACCGAGTCTCTCCGCCCGGCGCTGACCGTGCGCGGGGACCTCCTCTCGCTGCAACGCTCCGACCTGCACCTCGACAGCTTCCACCAGACGACCCTGGCCGCCTCCCTCGATGCGGGCGTGTTCCGTCCCAGCGCGATGGTCGCGTTGGGCGTGGGAATCGAGCGGCGCTTCCTCTTTTCGCTGGTCAAGGCGAATGGAGCGAACCCGCTCGTCGACCAGACGCCGCGCGCGCAGACCCGCCCCTATCTCGAGGCCCGTGCGCAGGTCGTGTTCAACCCGGGCGAACTGCGCACCGATCGCAAGCACGGTCTCGACTTCGAGGCGCGCGCTTACACCGGATCTCCGTCCAGCGAGAGGGCCTTCTGGCTGCGCACTTCCTACCAGCGCCGGTTCCCCTTCGGCTGGCATGAATTGTGGTGGCAGGCGCGGGGGACGCTGCTCACCGGCCAGATCCTCTTCCCCGACGAGGAGTCCATCGGCAGCCACCTGCACGGGCCCTTTGGCGCGTCGGACTTCGCCCGCAAGCTGGCCAGCACCGGCCTCGAGTTCCGCTATTCGCTCCTGCGGGACGTGATCAAGGTGGGCGTGTTCTACGATCAGGTCCTGTTCGGCGGGATCGATCGGACCGCGAACGCCGAGTCACTGAAGTCCGCAGGCGCGGGCGGGCCGGCCGTGCATCTGCTCCTCCTCGACGAATTCCAGGTCGACTTCTACTTCGCGGTGGGCTGGAAGACCGACGGCGCCGCGGACTACGGGCCCGCCCTCGTCCTGCGCCAGGTGTTCTAGAAGCAGGCGCTCGCGGATTGTTGCGGGCGGTGAAAGCAGGCAAGCCGACCACGCCCGACGTCCGTACGTTCACCTGCCATCCGAGTGAAACGGATGCCGGAGAACCCCCCAATGACGCTTGCAGAGCGCACCACGACTCCATCTCAACCCCGGTCGGAAGCGGTCCGGGTGGCGGTGGCCAGCCTGATCGGAACTTCCGTCGAGTGGTACGACTTCTTCCTCTACGGCACCGCTGCCGCGCTGGTCTTCAACAGGCTGTTCTTTCCGCAGCTCGATCCGCTGACGGGGACGGTCGCGGCCTTCGCCACCTTCGCGGTCGGATTCATCGCCCGGCCCATCGGCGGCATCATCTTCGGCCACTACGGCGACAGGATCGGCCGGAAGAAGATGCTCTACATCACGCTCCTGATCATGGGGCTGGCGACGGCGCTCATCGGCCTCTTGCCGACCTACGACAGGGTGGGCATCTGGGCCCCCATCCTCCTGGTGGTGCTCCGGCTCGCCCAGGGATTCGGCCTGGGCGGCGAGTGGGGCGGCGCGGTGCTGATGGCGGTGGAACACGCGCCGGCGAACCGGCGCGGCTTCTTCGGCTCCTTCCCGCAGATCGGCGCTTACATCGGTCTTCTGCTCTCGACGCTGGTGTTCCGCTACTTCTCGAAGATGCCCGAAGCGACGTTCCTCAGCTGGGGCTGGCGCGTGCCCTTCCTGCTCAGCTTCCTCCTCGTCGGCGTCGGCCTCTACATCCGGATGAAGATCGCCGAGTCGCCCGTCTTCCTCAAGCTGAAGGAGCAGGCGGTGCTGGAGAAGACGGTCCCCAAGATGCCCATCCTGGAGGTCATCAAGCACCCGAAGAACATCTTCCTGGCAATGGGTGCGCGCTTCGCCGAGAACGGCCTCTTCTACATCTTCACCGCCTTCGCGCTCACCTACGTCTCGACCCAGCTCAAGGTGGACCGGGTGGTCGCGCTCAACGGCCTGCTCATCGCCGCGGCGGTGAACATCTTCGTCGGACCGCTCTGGGGCTTGCTCTCCGACAAGCTCGGCCGGCGGCCCGTGTACATCTACGGCGCCATCGCCTGCGGCCTCCTCGCCTTCCCCTTCTTCTGGATGCTGGAGACCCGGCAGACGCCGATCATCTGGCTGGCCATCGTCCTGCCGCTTTCCCTGGGGCACGCGGCGATGTACGGCCCGCAGGCGGCCTTCTTCTCCGAGCTGTTCCCCGCCCACCTCCGCTACAGCGGCGCCTCGCTCGGGTACCAGCTCGCCTCGGTGTTCGCGGGCGGCCTCTCGCCGCTGCTGGCGACGGCGCTGCTCGCCTGGGGCGGCGGAAGCCCCGTCGCCGTGTCCGTCTACATGATCGTGCTGGTGCTGATCACGGTGGTCTCGGTGGGGCTCACCAAGGAGACCTCGAGGAGCGGCATCGGACCCGAGGTGGCGCGGCCGGCGCCCTTGCTCGCGCCGCTCATACCCGCTGCGGTATGACGGCTCCCCATGGCCAGAGAGACCACGCATCCTCTCTTCACCCAGGCGAAGCCCGCACGGCGGAACAAGATCCTCACGGCTGCGGAGGCCGCGCGGCTGGTGCGCGACGGGGACACGGTCGCCACCGGCGGCTTCGTCGGCATCGGCTTTCCCGAGGCCGTCGCGGTCGCCCTGGAGAGGCGGTTCCTCGGCGAGGACTCGCGCTCGCCAGCGGGGAGCCCCAAGGGGCTCACCCTCGTCTATGCCGCCGGACAGGGCGACGGCAAGGACCGCGGCCTGAACCACTTCGGCCGAGAGGGCATGGTGCGCCGCGTGATCGGCGGCCACTGGGGCCTGGCGCCCAAGCTGCAGCAGCTCGCCATCGCGGAGAAGATCGAGGCCTACAATCTCCCGCAGGGCGTGCTCTCGCACCTGTTCCGCGACATCGCCGCCCACAAGCCGGCGCAGATCTCGCGCGTCGGCCTCGGCACCTTCGTCGATCCCCGGCACGGAGGCGGCAAGATCAACAAGCTCACCACCGAGGACCTGGTCGAGCTGACCACGTTCGGCGGCGAGGAATATCTCCTCTACAAGACCTTCCCGATCAACGTCGGCATCATCCGGGGCACGACCGCCGACACCAATGGCAACGTCACGATGGAGAAGGAGGCGCTCACTCTCGAGGCGCTGGCCATCGCCACGGCCGCGCACAACTCGGGGGGCGTGGTCATCGTCCAGGTCGAGCGCATCTGCGAGCCGGGCTCGCTGAATCCGCGGGCGGTGAAGATCCCGGGCATCCTCGTCGATTGCCTGGTGGTCGCCGAGAAGCCGGAGCACCACCAGCAGACCTTCGCGGAGGCCTACAACCCGGCTTACTCGGGCGAGGTCCGGGTGGTGACCTCGTCCATCGCGCCGATGCCGATGAGCGATCGGAAGATCATCGCCCGCCGCGCGGCGATGGAGCTGACGGCGAACGCGGTGGTCAATCTCGGCATCGGCATGCCCGAGGGCGTGGCCAGCGTTGCCAACGAGGAGCGGATCGTCGATCTGCTCACGCTCACCACGGAGCCGGGCGCCATTGGCGGCATTCCGGCGGGAGGGCTCAGCTTCGGCTCGGCGACCAACGCCGAGGCGATCATCGACCAGCCGTCCCAGTTCGACTTCTACGATGGCGGCGGCCTCGACGTCGCCTTCCTCGGGCTGGCACAGGCCGACCGGCACGGCAACCTCAACGTCAGCAAGTTCGGGGCGCGTCTGGCCGGGGCCGGCGGCTTCATCAACATCAGCCAGAACGCGAAGAAGGTGGTCTTCGTGGGCACCTTCCTCTGCGGCGGTATCGGGATCGAGGTGGCCAACGGGAATCTGAAGATCGTCACGGAGGGAACGACGCCGAAGTTCGTCAACGAGGTCGAGCACCGCACCTTCAGCGGCGAGCACGCTTCCCGCCGCAAGCAGCCCGTCATCTTCGTCACTGAGCGCTGCGTCTTCCGCCTCACCACGGGAGGGTTGGAGCTGGTCGAGATCGCCCCAGGGGTGGACCTCGAGCGCGACATCCTCGCCAGGATGGAGTTCAGGCCGCTGGTGAGTCCCCAGCTCTCCCGGATGGACCCGCGAATCTTCGCGGACGGGCCGATGGGCCTGCGCGAGGATCTGCTCTCGCTCCCGCTCGAGCTGCGGCTGAGCTACGACCCGTCCCAGAACATCTTCTTCATCAACTTCGAAGGACTGGCCATCCGTACCCTGGCGGACATCGAGCACCTCCGGGACACGATCGAATCCAAGCTCGGGCCGATCGGGCGCAAGGTCTCCGCCATCGTCAACTACGACAATTTCAGCATCACTCCCGAGCTTCTCGACCCCTACGTCGACATGGTGCGGGCGCTCGTCGAGCGATACTACGTGGACGTGACCCGATACACGACCAGCACGTTCACGCGGGCCAAGCTCGCCGCGGCGCTGGAAGGCGCCCGCGTCGCCTCCCACCTTTACGAAAGTCCGGAGCAGGCGCGGGCCGGCCTGACGGTCGACAAGTAGCATCGGTCTCGCAGCGGGGGATCGGCTGCGTCCTTCTACTTGAGCTTGCGGATGTACTTGACGAGGCCGTCGATCTGCGCCGCGTCGAGCTTGTCCTTGTACGGATCCATCTCGGCGCCGTCCTTCTTGACGCCGTCCTCGATGGCCGTCTTGAGCTGGGCGTCGGTCTTGCTCTTCTGCCAGTCCTTCCTGGTGAAGTCGGAGATCTTCGCCTTCTTGCCGCTCTCCGTATTCCCCTTGCCGTCGACGCCATGGCAGGAGGCGCACTTCGCCTTCCAGGTGCGCGCGATCTTCGCGTCTACCTTGCCGTGAGCCGAAGCGGCGCAGATCAAGACCAGCAGCATGGCTTTCGGGAAGACGCGCATGGGTCGATCCTCCTCGCAGGAGGCCGCTCTATCACAGCGACGCATGGGCGTCCTGGAACCTGGGAACGACGAAAGCCGCCGCTGGTCGTCCCGTACGACGGGGCGGCCTCCGCAGCGGTGAGGGATCTGTTCCGGCGGCCTCCCGCCGCCCGATGGCGGGCGGCGAAGGCACGGCCGACGCTTACGCCTTGGGAGTAAAGAGCTCGGTGGCGTTCCGGGTTGCGGCCAGCACGAGCTTCCGCCACTCGCCGCCGATCTGCTCGGCGAAGGCGATCTGCTCCTTCGCGGCGCGGGTCGCGCTCTCCATGAAAGCGCTGGCCTGCTCCAGGCCCTTGCTCTGCAGCTTGTTCAACTCGCTGACGGCGGTCTCGACGCGCGAGGCCTGCTCGGAAACGGCCTTCTCGACGGCGCTGCCAAACTGCTGGATCTTGTTCTCGGACATGGGGTGCTCCTGGGTTCGTGCGAGCCTTCATGGCCCGCTCTGTTTGTGCAATGCAGCATAACGCGCTGCGCAGAGGTGTCAAGCCAAAAATGTTGCGGCGCACCATTTCTTCGCCCTGCGGAACAAGAGGCCCAGGCGCTTGCCGAGCGCCTGGCCGCGCGACGCCTCCAGCAGCGCCACGAACGCATCGGGCCGCTCGAGCTGCGGCGAGTGGCCCGCGTCGGGCCAGATCACCAGCTCGCCGGACGGAAGCAGCCTGGCCATCTTCTCCAGCCCTGCGCGCGGCACCAGCACGTCCTTGGCTCCCCAAACGATGACGGTGGGGACCCGGAGGAGGGGCAGCTCCGATTCCACGTTCCACCGGTGCAGCGCCTGGAGGAAACCCACCATGGCATCTGGCGACATGTGCGCGGCGTCCGCCAGCAGCGACTCGGCCATGCCCGGGTCGAGCGCAGCGGCGGGCATCATCTCGGCGAGCGCCCGGCGCAACATCCACCGGTTGGTTCCGAGCGAGCGGTGCATCCGGTAGGTCGAGTGAAGCGCAGCCATCGAGGGGCGGTGATCGGGATCGACCCGCCTCAAGAGACGCGCAGACGTCGAGCTCCCCTCCCGCATCGCCGCGAGGCCCGTGGGCGGCGGGGGGGCAGCAAGCGTGAGGCTCCGCACCCGGTCCTGGTGGTCGAGGGCGTACTGAAGCGCGACGGCGCCGCCGAGCGAATGGCCTACCAGGTGGAACGCCTTCACATGCAGCCCATCCACGAACGCAGCCAGGTCATCCGCCAGCTGCGGGATGTCGTACGGGGAGCGGTCGTCCCCGGGCGCGCCAGCCGGCATCTGCGTCTCGCCACAACCGCGCAGATCCGGCGCATACGCTTGCCAGCCGGGGCGCAGCCGGGCGAGGAGCGGCTTCCACCAGCGCCAGGAGGCGAAATTGCCGTGGACCAGGACGAAGACCTCGGGTCCCGAGCCGGCCTCTTCGTAATGGATCCGCAGCTTGGGGGTCTCGAGGAAGGGCATGGCTTGTGCACTGCACCATAACGCACCGCGCCAGGAGAGTCCAATGCAAATCGCGCGCGGGCACTCGGCGTGCCGCGCGCGATCCGGTACCGGACCTCCAGGAGCGTGTTGCCGTCTTCACGGCAACACGCAGCAACTACGTAGCGGCATACTCCGCCTTCGGCGGAGAGCCGCTAGCTGACGTAATCGAGATAGCGCGGCACCCACATCCTCGACTTGACGAGCTCGAGCACGTCGGCTGGTCTCGCCACGCCCGCCAGCCCGTCCCTGAACGCGACCTCGGCCACGGCGGCGCCGATGTACGCCGACACTTCCCGGATGCGCGTCAGCGAGGGATAGACCCGCCCGAGGTCGAGATCGGCCTGGGAGGTTTGCGCCGCCAACGCCTCCGCCGCCCCCGCGAACATGCGGTCGGTGACGCGCCTGGCCTCGCTGACGACGACGCCGAGCCCGACGCCGGGGAAGATGTACGCGTTGTTCCCCTGCCCCGGAACGAGCGTCCGTCCCTGACAAGTGACCGGGGGAAACGGGCTGCCGCCGGCAAAGATCGCCTTGCCCTTCGACCAGGTATAGGCCTCTTCCGCGGTGCATTCCGCCTTCGAGGTCGGGTTCGAGAGCGCGAAGATGATTGGACGCTCGTTGAGCTGCGACATCGCCTCGAGCACCTGACGGTCGAATGACTTCGCGATCGTCGACGCGCCGATGATCGCGGTGGGCCGCAAGGCCTGGACGGCCTCGAGGAATCCCGCGACCTGCCTGGATTCGTGCGCGTAGGGAAGCTTGTGCGGCGCGAGGTGGTCGCGGCCCTTGACCACCAGGCCTTTCGAGTCGACGAACCAGCAGCGGCGGCGCGCGTCCGCAACCGTGCTGCCCTGATCCACCATCGTGGAGACGATCAGGTGGGCGATGCCGATGCCCGCCTCGCCCGCGCCGAGGAAGAGGATCTTCTGCTCGAGCAGCGACTTCTGCGTGATGCGCAGCGCAGAGAGGATGCCCGCAAGCGCAACCGCCGCGGTGCCCTGCATGTCGTCATTGAAGGTGCAGATCCGGTCGCGCCAGCGCTCGAGCAGCTGGAAGGCGGTGGAGTTCGCGAAGTCCTCGAACTGGATGAGGACCTTGGGCCAGGCCTCGGTCGCCGCGGCGATGAACTCGCCCACGAAAGACTCGAACTCCTCGCCGCGCACCCGGCGACGGCGCAGGCCCATGTAGAGCGGATCCTGGAGCCGCGCCTCGTTGTCGGTGCCCACGTCCAGCATCACCGGCAGGCACCGCGCCGGGTCGATGCC
>JBGQLA010000026.1:0-23774 GCA_041499865.1 Deltaproteobacteria bacterium | reverse complement strand
CGGCTGGAGAAGCTGGCCCGCGAAGGAACGCTGGTGTACGTGCTGCGCTCCAGCTCGCTGCTCCACCTGCTCTACTTCAACTGGACGTTCTGGAAGCTCGGCCTGCCGCTCGCGCGGGCGGCCACCGGGCTGGGGATCCGCGTCTTCGCTCCGTTCGCCCGCTGGTACCTGGGCGGCCGGCAGATCCGCGCTCCGCAAGGGGGCGAAGTCGCGCACGTGGTGGAGGCGGTGCGCCGGGACGAGGCGGCGATGGTCTTCCTCCGCGCGCCGCGGACGCTGCCTTCGGCGGTGACCACACTGCCCGATCCCTTTCCGGCGCTGATCGAGGTGCAGGGCGCGCAGGCGCGGCCGATCGTGCTCGTGCCGCTCACCTTCCTCTGGCGGAAACGGCCGAAGAAGCTCGGCGGATCCTGGCGGGATGCGCTCTTCGGCGACCCGGAGGCGCCCGGCGCGCTCCGCACCTTCCTCGGGTTCCTGATGAACCGGCGCAACAGCTACGTCAAGGTCGGGGAGACGGTCTCGCTCGCCGACGTGAACGCGATGAACGCCGGCGCGGAGCCGGTGCGCGTGGCCCGGCGCGTGCGCGGCTGGCTGCACCAGCACCTCGCGCGCGAGACGCGGGTGGTGACCGGGCCGCCGCTCAAGACCAGCGCCCGGGTGATCGAGGAGACGCTGCGCGATCTGTCGCTCCGGCGGGCGCTGGCGGAGATCGCGCGGGAGCGGGGGCGCGCGGACGGCACGGTGGAGAAGGAAGCGCGCAAGGACCTGCGGGAGATCGCCGCGCGCTACAACCCGTTCGTCGTCGACGCCCTCAAGGGCTTCCTCAACGTCATCTTCCACCGCATCTACGACGGGGTCGACGTCGACGAGGAGGGGATGAAGCGGCTGGTGGAGGCGAGCAAGAAAGGGCCGCTCATCCTCTGCCCGTGCCACAAGTCGCACATCGACTACCTGATCCTCTCCATGATCTGCGACGACTACGGCCTGCAGCCGCCGCACGTCGCCGCCGGCGACAACCTGAACTTCTGGCCGGTGGGGCGGCTGCTGCGCGCGGGCGGGGCGTACTTCATCCGGCGCAGCTTCCGCGGGGACCGGATCTACGCGGCGACGATGGGCGCGTACGTGAAGCGCCTCCTGCAGGACGGCTTCACGCAGGAGTTCTTCATCGAGGGCGGGCGGTCGCGCACCGGCAAGCTTCTGCCGCCGAAGTTCGGCATGCTCACCCTGGAGGTCGACGCCTGGCTGACCGGGGTGAAGTCGGACGCGTTCTTCGCCCCAATCAGCCTGTCGTACGAGAAGATCGTCGAAGCGCGCAGCTACCAGCGCGAGCTGCTCGGCGGCGAGAAGCAGAAGGAGGACGCGAAAGCGCTGCTCTCCGCCACCAGCGTGCTGCGCAGCCGGTACGGGCGGATCACCATCCGGGCGGACGAGCCGATCTCCCTCTTCCAGCTCTTCCGCGAGCGCGGCGTCGATCCCAAGACCTGCACGCCGGAGGAGAAGAAGAAGCTCGTGCAGCAGCTCGGATGGCGGATCGAGGCCGGGATCAACGCGGCGGCGCCCCTCGCTCCCACCGGGCTCCTGGCGGCGGTGCTCCTCAGCCACGATCGCCGGGCGCTGAGCGAGTCGGAGATCCTCGACCGCGCCGAGTTCCTGCACATGGCGGCGCGCGACGGCGGCGCCCGGAGCGGCGGCGAGCCCGTGCGGCCGGTGGTGGCGAAGGCGCTCGAGGTGCTCTGCGCGGACGGCGCCCTCAAGCGGCACGAGGCGGGCGGGGAGCGCTTCTACGAAGTGCCGCAGGAGCGGAGGATCGCGCTCGACTACCACAAGAACGGCATCCTCCACTTCCTGGTCGCGCCCGCGATCCTCGCCGCGGCGTTGCGCTCGTTCCGCGGGCAGGCGGCGTCGCACGACGAGCTCCTGCAGCGCGCCCGAGACGCTTCGCGGCTGCTGAAGTACGAGTTCATCTTCGCTCCGGGGAAGAGCCTGGAGTCGACGGTGGACGAGACCTTCGCGCTGCTGGTGCGCTGGGGGCTGGTGGAGCGAACGGGAGACTCGGTGCAGCCGATGGCCCGCGGCGTGCGCATGCTCTCGCTGCTGGCCGAGCTGCTGCGGCAGTTCGGTGAAGGGATCTGGACGGCGGCGGACGCGCTGCAGCTCCTGCTCCCCGGGCCCATGCCGGCGCGGGAGTGGATGCGGCAGGCGCTCGACCGGGGCCGCGCGGCGTGGCTCGCGGGCAAGATTCACCGGATCGAGGCGCTCACCAAGCCGACGCTGGAGAACGCGGTGCAGATGTTCCGCGACCGCGGCGTGGTGGTGGGGGCCAAGATGCAGCTCACGCCGGAGTGGGCGTCGCGGGAGAAGGTCGCGGCGCTGGCGGACGAGACGGACCAGTTCCTGCGGTAGGCGCTAGTGCCAGTAGATGGCCCGGGAGGGGCCGAGCGCCCGCGCAACTGCACAGAAGAGCGACCGCCAGGCCGATCCACAGTTTCATGCGGGCAACTGTAGCAGCGAGTGTTCTTGAAAGCTCCGCGACGCCGTTCTAGGTTCGGCGGACCCCAAGGAGATGACAAGCATGGAAACGACGTCGCGCGTCCGAGAGATCCTGAGCTGGTACCCGTCCGACAACCCGGGCACGCTCACCAACCTCTACCGCCTGCTGATGCACGGGCGTCTGGCCGGCACCGGCAAGCTGGTGATCCTGCCGGTCGATCAGGGCTTCGAGCACGGCCCGGCGCGCTCGTTCGCGCCGAACCCCCTCGGGTACGACCCCGAGTACCACGTCCAGCTCGCCATCGATGCCGGCTGCAACGCCTACGCCGCGCCGCTCGGCTTCATCGAGGCGGTGGCGGGGAAGTACGCCGGCCAGATCCCGCTGATCCTCAAGCTGAACAACAGCGACACGCTGAGCAAGGGCCACTCTCCGGAGAGTGCCGTCACCGGCTCGGTGAAGGACGCGGTGCGCCTCGGCTGCGTGGCGATCGGCTACACCATCTATCCTTCGTCGGCGAGCCGCAACCACCAGTACGAGAACCTGCGCGCGCTGGCCGAGGAGGCGAAGGCGAGCGGCCTCGCGGTGGTGACCTGGTCGTATCCGCGCGGCGAGGGCATCACGGACAAGAAGGGCGAGACGGCGGTCGACGTGGCCGGCTACGCGGCGCAGATCGCCTGCCAGCTCGGCTCGCACGTGGTGAAGGTGAAGCCGCCGACCGAGTTCATCTACCAGCCCGAAGCGCAGAAGGTCTTCGAGAAGTACAACATCCCCTGGAAGACGCTGCCCGACCGCGTCCGCCACGTGGTGCAGAGCTGCTTCAACGGCAAGCGAATCGTGATCTTCTCCGGCGGGGAGGCGAAGGGCACTCAGGACATCCTCACGGAGATCCGCGGGCTGCGCGACGGCGGCGCTTTCGGGTCGATCATGGGGCGGAACTCGTTCCAGCGGCCGCGGGACGAGGCGATCCAGCTCTTGCGGCAGGTGATGGACATCTATCAGGGCAAGTAACAGCCCTGACGGTGCGATTCTGCGGGGCGCGGGGGCGGCGCCTCGGATCATCGCCCTATTCAAGATCCGTCCCACGCGCTGACCGGCAGCGGCCCCGCGCGACTGCGCAACCACCCCACGGTGAGCAGCCAGGTTCGTGGCCGAACGACGGGCTCCTGCGATGAGCACGCGTCAGTGCGCGGATCCGCGCCTGCATGCAACATCGCGTTGTCGAGCACATAGCGGACGGCGCGGCGGACTTCGGCAGGGGTTCGCAGCTCGCGCGCGTAGTACTTGTCGGCGAACACCCTGCCCGACCGCCGCGTCGCTCGATTCACGGCGCGCGCGATGCGCACGGTGAGCCCACGCATGCCGCGCGAGAGCGCAGCGTCCGAGTCCGCTTCGACGATCAGGTGCAGGTGATTGCCCTGCACCGAATAGTGCACGAGGCGCATCCCGAACCTGTCGCTGCCGGCATGGAGCGAATCCTGCACCGCGCGAAAGACGGACGGTCTGCGCAACGAAGGGATCCCCTCTAGCGCACGAAGTACGACATGGATCGGGAAGCGCGCGGGGTGCTCGGGTCGGGCCCGGTGAGGAACCTTGCGTTGCGTGCCTGGCTTGCGCCCGGCTCCGTCGCGCCGGCCACCCCACGTCGGCAACTCCCACTGTCGTGGTTTTCGCGCCATTCGACTGGCGCGATGATTCCGTGCTGACCGGGCGCGTAGAATACGCTGCACCGGAAACTTGTACGCTGAGGTCGTGCTCCGCCTCGACGGCCCTGCGCGCAAGCGTGGGGACCTCGGAAAGGCGACTGGGTCCTCGTGACTGGCCATTCAGGACAAAGCCTCTTCCCCACCGGCGACAGGGTGGCGAGCGAGTCGGCGGCGATCACCCTCGATGAGTTGCGGAGAGTAGCAGGACCCGGTGCTCGACCACGGAGCGTCAGTGCGATCTTGAATAGGGCGATGATTCTCACGCCGGTGCGGAGCCCGGACTACTGCGCCGTTCCGGCCGCGGTCTCCGGCTCCGGCGCAGGCCGCACCGCCGCCCATTGTTCCACCGTGGGCTTCAGCACCGCATTGAGCGCCTCGCCGACGCCGCCGAGCATCTCCGCGGCGCACGGTTCCGACGCGCACTCCAGCTTTGCCGTGGTCGACGGACCGTCGCCCGGCAGCTCGGGCCGCACCAGCCCGACCCGGCAGACCTTGCCCGTCGGGATGAACAGCGTGGCCATGCCGTCCAGGAGCCCCGCCCTGCCCTCCCAGGCCTCGCTCCCGCACACCGCGCGCACCGCCACCTTCGCCCGCGGCGCTCCCTGCGGCCGCACCACCTGCACCACGATCCGCGCCGGGCGCTGGACGACGGTGGTCCACATCGCCGGCTTGCGCGGCACCACAGCGACGAACCCCGTCTGCACGCCGGCGTGGAACCGATCGGGCGGAGTCACCTCGCACTTCCACGAACCCTTCGCCAGCCCCGGCCACTTCGCCTCGCCGAACACGTCGGTGGTGCCCGCGTAGGAAGTCTGCCCGTCGGGCGAGGTGCAACGGACGCGCGCACCCATGATCGCGTCCTTGCGGTCGTCCTGCACGTGCACCACCAGCGGGCCCGGCATCCGGAAGAGCAGCGCCAGGATCGCCACCACGCCGGCGATCACGCACACCACCACCGCCGCCTCGAGCTTCTGGGCGAAGCGGTAGCTCCAGAACCAGGGCGTGAAACCCGCGTGCTGGCGCCCGACGCCGTTCTTCACGGCACGTACTCCGCGCGGTTGTTGTCCGTCTCCCACACCTCGACCTTGTAGATGCGCACCCGGCCGTCGTCGAATCGCTGGCCGAGCTGCTCGCAGAGATAGCGGGCCAGCTCTTCGGCGGTGGGGTTCCGCTCGCCCTCCCGGAACGGCTCCACCTCGTTGATGTTCAGGTGATCGAACCGGCCGCACACCTCCACCGCGGCCTTCTTCAGCGCGGCGAAGTCGATCACGTAGCTCGTGCGATCGAGCTCCCGCGCCTCCGCGTGCACCAGGATGCGGTAGTTGTGCCCGTGCATCGCCTCGCACTGCGTCTCGGAGAGGCGCACTTGATGGGCGGCACAGAACCAGAGCTGCTTTGCCACGCGATACATGGGCCGCGACCTTTACGCCGCGTCGTCGACCTTGCGCAAGAACCCCCAGCGGACGAGGATCTGCTTCCCCTGCATCTCCAGCATTCCCCGGCGGGTGAAATCGTTCAGGGCCCGGGAGACCGTCTCGCGGGAGGTGCCGATCAGCCCGGCGATCTCCTGCTGCGTCGGCCGCTCCTTGATCAAGAGGCCGCCGTCCACCGGCTCGCCCTGCTTCTGGGCGAGCTCGCGGATCGTCCGCGCCACCCGGCCATAGACGTCGAGCAGGGCGAGGTTGCCGATCACCTCGTCCGCGTGCCGCAAGCGCCGCGACATCTCGGCGAGGATCGCCAGCGCCGTCGAAGGGTGCGCCGTGAGATGCGTCTGGAACGCCTCCCGATCGAGGCAGAGCAGATCCGACTCCTCCACCGCCACCACGTTCGCCGAGCGCGGTTGCTCGTCGAGCAGCGACATCTCCCCGAAGAAGTCCCCGGCCTTCATGATGCTGAGGATCACCTCGCGGCCCGTCTCGCCGTAGAGGACCACCTTCACCTTGCCCCTGGCGATCACGAACAGCGCGTCCCCCGCGTCCTCATGGCTGACGATCACCGAGCCGGCCCCGGCCTGCTTGCGCCAGAGGCGCTTCGCGAGATCGGCGATGGTCTCCTCCGGCAGCTCCTGGAAGATCGAGACCTGCCGCAGCAGCTGGACGTTGTCCAAAGGCGCTCCGGGAAGGTGCGGCAGAAAGTCTCGCCCATCGCGGCGCACGAGACAAGGCCGCGTTTGTGGCCCGGCGGCCGCCCTTGACCGCACCTCGCCCCGGGCCTATCACCGCGCCAATGCGCGCCACCGTCAACGGCGACCCGATGGAGCTGCCCGACGGGCTCACCGTCGCCGCCCTCCTCCAGCACCTCGGCGTGCGCGGAGACCGGGTGGCGGTGGAGCGCAACGGCGAGGTGGTGAAGAAGGCGCGGCATGGCCAGCAGCCGCTCGCCCCGGACGACGTGCTGGAGATCGTCACCTTCGTGGGCGGAGGCTGAACATGGACGAGCTGGTTCTCGGCGGACACCGCTTCACCTCGCGCCTGGTGGTGGGCACGGGCAAGTACAAGGACTTTCCCACCATGAAAGCGGCGCTCCACGCGAGCGGGGCGCAGATGGTGACGGTGGCGGTGCGCAGGCTCGATCTGCAGGCGAAGGGCGACGCGTCGCTGCTGCACTGGATTCCCAAGGACATGGTGCTCCTGCCGAACACCGCGGGGTGCTTCAGCGCGGAGGAGGCGGTGCGCACCTGCCGCCTCGCGCGCGAGCTGCAGCTGGGAGGGCCCAACCCGCTGGTGAAGCTGGAGGTGCTCTCGGATCCGAAGACGCTGTTGCCCGACGCCGAGGAGACCCTCAAGGCGGCAAAGCAACTGGTCAGCGAGGGATTCCGGGTGCTGCCGTACACCAACGACGATCCAGTGGTGGCGAAGAAGCTGGAGGACGCCGGCTGCGCGGCGGTGATGCCGCTCGGGGCGCCGATCGGAAGCGGGCTCGGCCTGCGCAATCCGTACGCGCTGCAGATGATCCTGGAACAGGCCAGGGTGCCGGTGATCGTCGACGCGGGCGTGGGCACCGCCTCGGACTGCGCGATCTGCATGGAGCTGGGCGTGTCCGGGCTGCTGGTGAACACGGCCATCTCGGGCGCGAACGACCCGGTGTCCATGGCGCAGGCGATGAAGCTCGCCACCGAGGCCGGGCGGCTCGCGTATCTGGCAGGGCGGATCCCGAGAAAGCTGTACGGCAGCGCCTCGAGTCCGCTCTCGGGAGTGATCGGCGCCGCGTGATCCGGCTGTACCTGATCACGCCGCCCTCGGGCGACCCGGCGCCTGCGGTCGCCGCCGCGCTCGCCGTCCTGCCGCGCGCCTGCGCCGGCGTGCAGCTCAGGCAACCGGACCTCGGCGCGCGCGAGCTGCTGGACAGGGCGCGAGCTCTCCGCGCGATCTGCACGCGCTTCGAAGCGCCCTTGCTGGTGAACGACCGCGCCGACGTGGCGCTTGCCGCCGGCGCCGACGGCGTGCACCTGCCTGCGCGCGGACTGTCGCCGTCCGACGCTCGCTCGCTCGGCTTGAAGCTGGTCGGCGTCAGCGCGCATTCGCCCGAGGACGTCGCGCGGGCAGCGAGGGAAAGCGCGGACTTCGCGGTGTTCGCGCCGGTCTACGAGACGCCGGGCAAGACTGCGCAGGGCGAAGCAGCGCTAGCGGCCGCCTGCCGCGCGGCGCCGATCCCGGTGCTCGCGCTCGGCGGCGTCGACGAGACCAACGCGCTCCGCTGCATCGACGCGGGCGCCCGCGGAGTGGCGTGCATCCGCAGCGTTCTCGGCGCGAGCGATCCCGCGGCGGCCGCGCTCCGACTCTGGAGAGCGGTCGCGGGCTGAGCGTTCGTCCGTGCTTTGCCGCTCCAGGCGAACGCTGAACCCCTGACATGAGTGTCCTCGGTTTCGTCCGACTCGCCTCTGCGTTGTCCGATCTTGAATAGGGGACTGAATCCAGGGCGGTGACCGCATCGCCGGGTTGCGACCTACTTTGGCGCCCCGACCTGCGCGAGAAAGTCCACGCTGCGCATCTGGCGCCCGAGGTGGTGCTGCAAGAACAGCCGCAACGGCCCCTCCGCCTGCGCGCAGGCGTCCTCGAACGCGCGCGCGTCCGCCGGGCGTCCAGAGCCGTCCGCCGAGGTGGGCGCATCCGCCGCGCCCAGTCCCCCGATCCGCAACTGCCAGAGCGCCGCGCGCGCGCCGTGCGAGAGCGCCAGCGGCCCCGCCACCTGCGCGCAGTCCGCGCAGAGGATGCCGCCGGCATCGGGATCGAATCCGGCCCGTCCCGAAGGGACCTCGGAGCCGCAGCGCGCGCACGCCGCCAGCTCGGGAGCGAATCCCGATGCCTCCAGCGCGAGAAGCTCCAGCGCCCGCAGCCGCGCGCTGGTGGCGGCGCCCGTCTCCAGCCGGGTGAGGAAGTCGTCGAGCAGGTTGAACAGCCCGTCCGCGGCCTGACCGGCGCGCGTGAGATCGTGGATCAGCTCCGCGGCGTATCCGGCGTGCGCGATCCGGTACAGATCGTCCCGCAGGCGCCCATGCCCATCCACCACCCGCGCCTCGCGCAGGGCCCACAGCTCCTGTCCGTCCTTCTCCGCCAGGAGCGCCTCGACGCGCTGGAACGGCTCGAGCGCGCCGCCGAATCGCTTGCGCGAGCTGCGCGCACCCCGGGCGAACGCCGCCACCCGCCCGCGCCCGCGCACCAGCAGGTGCACCACCGCGTCCGCGTCGCCATAGGCGATGGAGCGCAGCACGAGAGCGTCGACCCGGTGGGCGCGGAGATCCACCGATCAGGCAGCCCTCGAGCTCTTGGGGCCGCCCTGCGCGAGCGCGCGCAAGCCGGCGAGCATCGGGTGTCGTGGCATGAGCTCCGAGAGCAGATCCGCGATCTCGTTCAGATGCGCGAGATCGTGATCGAGCATCCGCCGCGGCATGTCGAGCAGCGTGACGGTCCCGACGCCCTCCTGCCGTCCGGAGCGCGCCCCCTGCTCGCCCGCAAGCGAGCGAAGCGTTCGCAGGTTCTCCTCGCGCGCCGAGGCGAACGCAGCCAACGCCGGCGCCAGCTTCAATTTCAGATATTCGCGCTCCCGCGCCGCCTTCTCGCCGTCGAAGTCCGGGAGGAACGGATCGTCCTCCTCGAGCAGCCGGTGGATCCGCTCGCCGAAACCCTCGCGCTCCAGGTCGGCCATGTGCCAGAGATGCTCGACCAGCGCGAACGGACCGCTGCGGACGCGCACCAGCGTCTCCGGCAACCGCGCCGCAACCTGCGACAGGAGCGCAGGCGTGCGCGACAGCGTCTCCAGGATGTCCATGGCGCGAATCTACCACCCGGCTCCGCGCCGTGTCAGGGCGTTCCCAGCTCCTTGAGGAACCTCGCGCACTCCGACGCCACCGGCTTGTCGCGCTCCTGCTTCGGCACCGCGCACTGCTCGAACTCCGCGCGGGCCTCCTTCGCCTTCTGCTGCCGCGCGAGCACCTTCCCGAAGAGCAAGTGCGCGTCGAACACGTCGGGGCACTCCTCCGCGTAGCGGCCGTAGGCCTTGCTCGCGTCCTCGATCTTCCCCTGCTCGGAGTAGATGGTCCCCAGCTGCCGCCAGCCCAGGCAGTACTTGGGCGCCACCGCCAGCGCGCCCTTGATCTCCGAGATGCCCTGCTCCGCCTGCCCCGACTTGTAGAGCGCCCAGCCGAGATTGCTCTGCGCCAGCACCCGCGACTTGTACAGCGGATCCTTCGCCGCCTTCTCCAGCGGCGGAATGGCGTCGCTGAACCGCCCCCGCTGGATGTACAGCGCGCCCAGGTTGTTCATCGCCTCCGCGTAGTCGGGCCGCATCTCCAGGGCGCGCTTGAACTCCTTCTCGCCCTCGTCCGCCCTCCCCAGCGACCAGGCGTTGATCACCCCGAGCCCGAGGTGCGCCTCCGGCGTCTCGTCGAACTCGACCGATTTCAGGTACTCCTTCATCGCGCCCTGCGGATCCCCCTGGCTGAGCAGGTTGTCCCCGAGCTGCTGGTGGATCTCCGCTGCCTGCGCGCGCTGCTCCGCCGACATTCCCGAGCAGGAGACGAAGAGGAGCACGCAGAACGCCGCGATCAGCCGCGCCACCGCCTGCAGCGGATCCTCCACCGGAGCCCTTTCCAGCGGAACCTCCTCCACCGCGGCGGGAGGCCAGAACGCCGGCGTCCGTTCGAGCAGCTCGGCGCGATGGGCCTCGTCCAGGTTGGTCCAGCCGCTGGCGTCGAGGATGAATCCCATGCTCTCCGCGAAATTGAGAGCCTCTTCCACCGCCTGCTGCACGTCCTTCTGCTTCACCGGCGGCCCGGCATAGATGACGTTTTCCCCGCTCTCCGCCAGCGTCAGCGCAACCACCACCTGGAATGCCGCCCCTTCGCGGAGCGCCACCACCGCGGCCTGCGCCGACTGCGCGGTGCGCCCCGCCGGCTGCACCACCGGCTGGTTGGTGGCGAGGTAGAGCGCCGCGATGAGCTGCGGCTCGGCGGGAAGGTGCGTGCGCTCGGGATCTTCCAGCAGCATCAGCGGCCCTGCAGGGTGAACTCTTCGTTCACGTTGTCGGTGTCGGCGGCCGTGCGCTTCGTCTCGATCAGCGGATTGTCGATGGTCACGGTGTTCGCGCCCGACTCTCCCTCGCCCACCACCAGCTTGAGCCAGCTCTGCGGCGAGGCGCTCTTCCGCCCCCCGTCCGCGCGCTTGGTCGAGGCGAACACCACCTTGTTCACGCCGGGGTGCAGGCTCTTCGTGATCTCCAGCGCCACCTGCGGCTCGCCCGCCTTGATCTTCCGGAGCCACTTCCCGTTCACGAACACGTCCACCTCGTACTGCGTCGCCGCGCCGTCGTTCTCCTCGGTCACCAGCCAGTACCGCCTTGTGATCGCGGCAGCCAGCGCCGCGGGCACCTGGGCGGGCGCGGGCGCCGCCTGCGCCTCCACCTGGTAGCCGGGGCAGTCGAGGTGCACGTCTCCGCGGTCGTCGATCCGCACCGCATTGCACTTCTCGAACTTCTGCGAGCGCAGGGTGTCGATGTTCACCCCGTTCAGGAAGACCGAGGCGAGGAGCAGCGTCAGCATGGGGCGAAGCGTCGCCGCAATACCTCATGCGGTCAAGGATGTTTCAGCGTGGCGTACGCGCTGTGCGCGTGGATGGACTCGAAGCTCTCCGCCTCCACCTCCCAGCGGGGAAAGTTGGCGTCCGCCTTCAGCCGGATGCCCACCTCGCGCACCAGGTCTTCCACGAACCGCGGCCGGGACCAGGCGCGCTCGGTGACGTACTTCTCGTCGGGGCGCTTGAGCAGCGCGTAGAGATCGCAGCTCGCCGAGTCCTCGACCAGGGCGATCAGGTCCTCGATCCAGAAGAACTTGTCGAACCAGACCCGGACCGCGACCACGCTGCGCTGGTTGTGGGCGCCGTGATCGCTGATCGCCTTGCTGCAGGGGCAGAGGGTGGCGACCGGGACCTCCAGCTCCACCCAGAGATCATGGCCCTCGCGCGTGACGCTGGCGCCGAAGGTGCAGGCATAGTCGAGCAGGCCCACCGCGCCCGTCACCGGCGCTTTCTTCTCGATGAAGTAGGGGAACTTCACCTCGACGTGCGCCGCGTCCACGTCCTGGTCCTTGCGCAGCTCGGCGCAGAGCGAGCGGAACTTGCGGATGTCGATCTCCCGCCGGTGCCGGTTGAGGATCTCGACGAAGCGGCTCATGTGCGCGCCCTTGCGCCTGTGCGGGACCGAGACGCTCATGTCGATCTCGGCCACGGTGTGCTGCAGGCCGTGCGCGCGGTCGAGCACGCAGATCGGGTAACGCAAGCCCTTCACCCCGGCCCGATCCAGCGCCAGCCGCCGCGTCTCGCGCTCGCTGTGCACGTCGCGCAGCGCCGGCAGCTTGCGCCGCAGGGCCGCTTCCCCCTTGGGGGCGCGCCGGGACTTCACAGCTGCAGCTCGCCGCGCAGGACAGTCACCGCGTTTCCTCCGATCCATCCGCGCACCTTCCCCGGTTCCGGCTCCGGCCGCACCTCCACCTCGATGCGGCCCGGCCTGCCGATCTCGTCGCCCTGCGTGAAGAGGAGCCGCCGCGGCAGCGCCGCCGGGCGGAAGAGCTGGATCAACGCCCCGAGCTGTCCGGCGGCGCTGCCGGTCACGGGGTCCTCGGAAATCCCGTGCTCGGGAAAGAAGCAGCGCATCGCCGCGTCCACCCCTGCCTGCGGCTCGAGCGTGTACACCACCCAGCCGCCGACACCGAGCTCGCTGCCCATCTCTTCCAGCGCCGCTCCGTCCGGCCGGCAGCGCGCGAGCGCGTCGCGGTCGCGCACCGCGAGATAGAGATTGCCTTCCAGGATGGCGCTCTTCTGCGGCGGCGACCGGGGGTCCAGCGCTTCCGGAACGAGCCCGAGCGCGGCGAGGACCCTCCCCGGCACCCGAGCCGCCTCGAATCGGCTGGCCGGCGTCTCGATCAGGATGCGCAGCTTTCCTTGCGGACGCGAGAGCTCCACGTTGAGCCTTCCGCTCTTGCAGGTGAACGCGGTCCGCGTCACCGCGCCCTCGGGCACCGGGATGCGCCGCGCCTCCTCCACCAGGACGTGGAACGTCGCCAGCGTGCCGTGCCCGCAGAATGCGATCTCCGCAGAGGGAGTGAACCAGCGCAGGTGCAACGCCGAATCCGGCTCGCGCGGGGGCAGCGGGAACGCCGTCTCGCTGTGCTTCAGCTCGCCGGCGATCCGCTGCATCGCCGTCGCGTCCAGGCCCTCGCCGTCGAGCAGCACGCCGGCCGGGTTTCCGGAGAGCGGAGCGGCCGCGAACGAATCCACCACGTAGCAAGGCCTGCGCATCCCTAGACGCCCCTTCTCTCGCCCCAGATCAGCTTGTGCAGCTGGAGCTGCAGCCGAGCGGGCTTGCCGCTCTCCAGCAGCCAGGCCGCGACGTCCTGCGCCGCGACCTGGCCGTACGAGGGCGAAAACAGCACCGGCACCTTGCCCCACAGCTCCAGCTCGTCGAGCTTGCGCACCGCCCACTGGAAGTCGTCGCGCGAGCAGACCACCACCTTCACCTCGTCGCCCGGCGAAAGCTCGCGAAAGGCGGCGAAGTCGGTGTGCGGCTCGGCGGACCCCGGGGTCTTCAGATCGACGATCTTCCGCACGCCTGCGGGGATGGCGCCGAGCGGCCGCTGCCCGTGCGTCTCCAGCGACACCTGGTAGCCGCGATCGAGCAGCTCCTGCGCGAGCTGGGGCAGCTCCTTCTGCAGGGTGGGCTCTCCGCCGGTCAGGCAGACGAACCGGGCCGGGTGCCGCGCCACCTCGGCGAGGATCTCCTCGCGCGACATCTGCCGGCCGCCGTAGAAGGCGTACTCGGTGTCGCAGTACTGGCAGCGCAGGTCGCAGCCGGTGAAGCGCACGAAGACGGTGGGCTCGCCCGCCAGCGTGGACTCGCCCTGGATGCTGTAGAAGATCTCCGTCACGCGCACGCGGGGTGTTTACCCGCGGGCTGCTCGCGGCGCAATCACTCCACGGGCCAGCGGGCGCCCAACCAGCTCTCCCGCGCCGCCACTTGCTCGGGTGAGGCGTCCTTCGCCGGGATGAAGGTGACGGTGTCCCGCGGCGCCGCCGCGAGCGGCACCGGGACCTCGAGCAGCTCGTCCATGCGGAAGAGGGAGAACCGCACCGTCTGACCGGGCTGGGCCCGCGAGAGGCGCTGCTTGAGATCGCCGCGGAACCCGTCCGCGGCCACGATCTCGTCGCCGGACGCCAGGCCGCTCGCCTGCGCCGGCGACCCGTCCACGACCGCCGCGACCTCCAGCGACCCGCCCTTCTCCTTCAGCGTGGCCCCGAGCCAGCCGCGGGCGCGGCTCTCCGCATCGGGAGCGTCTTCCGGATCCTCTTCCGCGCCGCCTTTGTCGTCGGCGGACGCCGCCGGCGCCACGATCGCCCGCAGGCCCACCGACTCCAGCGGCTCGTCGAGCGGCAGCTCCTCCGTGGAGTGGACCGCGCGCCGGAACCACTCCTGCAGCGACGGGTCGTCGATCAGCTCGATGGCGGTCTTCTCCACCCCTTCTTCCGGGAGGCCCGGCCCGCGCCCGTACCTCTGGAAGAGCGCGCGCACCAGATCGTCCAGCGAGCGCTTTCCCCCGCTGCGGCGGCGCAGCGTCAGATCGAGCAGGAACCCCACCACGCTGCCCTTCAGGTAGTACGACACCGTGGTGTTGGCGCTGCTCTCGTCGGGCCGGTAGTGCTTGATCCAGGCGTCGAACGACGCCTGCGCGAGCGAGGTCCGCAGCCGGCCCGGCGTGCGCAGGAGCTGGGTGATGCGCTCGGCCCAGATCTCCAGGAACCGCTGGGGGGTGATCAAGCCGGCGCGCCGCAGCGCCAGCACCTCGTAGGTGGAGGTCAGGCCCTCCATCGCCCAGAGCAGACGGGTGTGGTTCTCCCCGGTCCAGTCGTAGGGGGTGAAGGCGGCGGGCCGCAGGCGCTTGACGTTCCAGAGGTGGAAGAACTCGTGTGCGGCGAGCAGCAGGAAGTCCTCGTACGCGCTCTTCTGCACGAAGGAGAAGCGGGGCACGATCAAGGCGCAGCTCCGCCGGTGCTCCAGGCCTCCGCGGCCCTTGTCGTTCAGGTGGACGATGAACAGGTAGCGATCGTCGTACGGCAGCCCGCCGAAGATGGCCGCCTCCGCGTCGATCACTTTCACCAGATCCGGAAGCACGCGTTTGGCGTCGAAATCGCCGCGAGCCCAGACCACCAGCTCGTGCTGTACCCCCTGCGCGCTGAAGGTGTGCGCAACGTGCGCGCTGTCCGGGCCGCACTCGAACGGGCTGTCCGCCAGCTCGTCGTAGTCCTGCGCCCGGTACGCGCCGTCCTCGTGCCGGAGCGCGACCCAGGTGCGCCAGCCCGGCCGCAGCTGGAGGCGGACCGAGCACGGTTCGCCTTCTCGCCCGACCACGAACGCCGCCGCCGCGCTGGGATTGAGGAAGGCATGCGTGGCGTCCACGTGGTTGGTGCGCACCGTCAGCTCGAAGCAATGGAGCCGGTACGCGATGCGGACGGTGCGCGCGCCTTCGGTGTGCACGCGCCAGGTGTGCTTGTCGATCTTCTCCACCATCAGATCGCCTCCGTCGCCGTGCGCGCGCAGGCCGTCGACGTGGCGCTGGTGCTCGCGGACCAGGTAGCTCCCGGGCGTCCAGACCGGCAGGCGGACGTCCAGCGCCTCGGAGCTGCGCGACTCCACCTGCAGCTCCACCTCGACGCGGCGCGTTTCGGGCTCGGGGATGCGGAAGATGTACGCGTTCATGGGGACGCGCAGTCTAGGGGTTCTTGCGCGCGGGTCGAAGCCGGATCAGCGGGCGAGGACGCGGGAGATCCGCTCCTTGTCCGGAGCGTCGGGGGCGAGCTCGAGGTAGCGGGCGTACTCGGATCTCGCTTCGGCGTTCTTGCCGAGGAGGACGTAGACCATGCCCAGGCCGCGGTGGGCTGAGGGGAGGTCCGGGTCGAGCTTCAGGGCGGCGGCGAAGGCGGTCTGGGCGGAGGTGGTGTCGAAGGCGCGCAGCGCCTTGTCGCCCTTTGCGGACTCGAGCTCGGCGGCGGGGCGGCTCGCGGGGGCGCGGGAGGGCTTCGGGCGCGGGCGCTTCGGGACCTGCGGTGCGGGTTCGGGTTCCGGGAGACGCAGGGTCATTGGTGCGGGACTTGGGGGCGGGACTTGGGGCTGGGGTGCGGGTCCTGGGTGCGGAGCTTGGGGCGCGGGCTGGGCTGCGGGTGCGGGTCTTGCGTGCTGGGATTGGGGCTCGGGTGCGGGTCTTGGGTGCGGGGCTTGGGGCTGGGGGCTTGCGGTTTCGATCGCAGCGCTTGATTCGATCCGGGGTTGCGGCGGCAAGACGTCTTTCGTCGGGCGCAGGGCGACGGCGAGCAAGGCGACGGCGACGGCGCCGGCCGCGCCCGACAATGCCAGGGCAGGGGCGCGAGGGCGGAAGGTGGAGAGGGCGGCCGCGGACAGGGCTTCCGGGCAGGCTGGGTCGATCTGGAGGGAGGCGTGGAACTCGGTCCTGGCTTCGGCGCGCTTGCCCTGGCGCCAGAGCACGGCGCCGAGCAGCGCCCGCGGCTGGGCCCACGAGGCATCCAGCTCGGAGGCGCGGCGGAATGCGGCCGCGGCACCGTCGAGGCGAGAGGGATCGGTGGTGGCCGAGGAGAGGACCTGGCCGAGGAGGAGCTGGAGGATGGCGTCTTTTGCGACCAGGGGATCCTGCAGCGCGCGTTCCGCTTCGGCGAAGCTGCGCCGATCGATGAGCTGCTTTACGTCGCGGGCCAGCACGGCGGCGTCGGTGAGCGGCGGTGGCAGTGACGAGCGGACCTGCTCCTCGAGCAAGAGAAGGCGGGTCCCCAGATCGGCGAGATCGCGGCTGCGCGATTCGAGTGCACCGACGAGATACCGCGTTCTCTCCTCCGCCTCCGCCGCGGCCGCGGAGGGGCCCGCTGGCGGCGGCGCCGATTGGGGAACGGGTGGAGGTGGTTCGGGCGGCTTCGCCGCCGGCTGGTTTTCCAGCGGGTCCCAGACCTGCGTGAACGCCGGCGAAGGTGCTGCCTTCGCCGCTGGAGCCTGCGGCGCGGCTTCGGGCGCCGTCAGCTTCTGCAGCTCCATCTTCGCCAGCTTCTGCGACGCGGGCAGCTGGGTGCTGGCGGCGATGGCCGCCAGGATCAAGCGCTCTTCGTCGCGGCTCGGCCGGCCCTGGATCGCCTCGATGGCCCTGGCCATGTCGCGGAGCGTCTTGTAGCGGTGCTGCCGCTCCGCCATCGCTTTGCGGATCACCGGGGCGAGAGGCCCCCTCACCTCTGGGCCGGCGCCCTCGTCGCCAGGGCGCGGCGGAGTGAGCGTGGTCATCTCGTACCCGAGCGCCCCGGCGGCGAAGACCAGAACGCGCGGGTCGTCGGAGAGCACGGCGCCGTTGCGCAGCTCGGGAGCGGCGTAGCCGTCGGTCGCCGGAGCATCGCCGGTGAGCAACTCCAGCGCGCCGTCGTCGTCGACCAGCAGCTGGTACGGCCGGACCGCCTGGCGCTGCGCATCGGAGAGACGCACGGCCGCGATCAGGAGCGCGCCGGAGAGCGCCGGCGGCAGCTCCGCGCCCTTCTTCTGCGCCTGCGTGAGAAACGACGCGACCGAGGCGGTCAACGGGGCTCCTGCGCTCGCGTCAACAGTAGCTGCAGGGTGCGGGGCCGGGCGAGTTCTCCGATGGCGAATACCAGGCGCTCGCGCGGGACCAGCGCCGGCCCGGTCAGGTAGTGCTGCAGCCGCGCCGCCGCCTGCGCTCCGCGCGCCGCGTCGCCAGGGGGCGCCACCATCGCCAGGCGGAACGCGGGATCGAGCCCGACCAGCGCCGCCAGTCGTTCCAGACGGGAAATCTCCCCTCCGGACAGCGGCTTGCCGGAGAGCCAGTCCGCGATCGGCCGCGCATCGCCAGCTTGCGGCACCGGGGTGAGGCGCAGGGAAGCGAAGTGGGGCACTTCCACACCGACGTCCCGCGACAGCTCCGCGGCCCCGGCGGGCAGGTCGACGCGCGCGATCAGCGGTGGCGCGCGAACCCGGATCTCCAGCGTCCCGGCGGGAAGGCTTTCCAGGGCGAACACCCCGCGCCGGTCCGTGGTCGCGAGAGCCGCTCCGGCGCTCAGCTCCGCGTCCGGCAGAGGCACGCCGGCGACCAGCAAGCGGCCGCGGAGGACGCGGCGCGGCACGGCGGCGAAGTCGGCGTGGATCACGTCGCCGCGCCAGGCCGGACCGACGGTCCGGGACAGCGGCTCACGGGCCGTCCAGCCTTGCGGGAGGGTCACGCTCAGCGCCGCGGTTCCGGCGAAGACGCGGAAGCGAAACTTCCCATCCGCCCCGGTCCGGACTACCTGGAGGCGCTCGCCCTGGGCGAGCCGGACCTGCGCGAACGCGGCGCCGGATCCCCCGGGCTCGCCGACCCTTCCCTCGACGATCGCGTCCGTCGGAACCGCGAGCAGCAGGCAGAGAAGAAGGCTCACGCCCTCAGTTTGCCCGAGCGAGCACCACCGCGCGAGCATCCTGCCCGCCCGTGATCCGGGTGAACCGCTGGTATTCACGCAGCACCCGGCGGGGGTACTCCCGCAGCGAGGCGGGAATGCCGGTGCGCTTGTAGTGCCGCATGCGACCGGGCCCGGCGTTGTACGCCATCAGCGCTTCTTCCCGCCGGTGGAAGCGGTTCTCCAGCCACCGGAAGTAGCGGACGGCGAGGCGCACATCGACCACCGGATCCTCGCTGACCGCGGCGCCGTCGCCGATGTCGGGCTCCCGGCCTGCAATCCAGGCGAAAGTCGAGGGCTTGAGCTGCATGAGCCCGTACGCGCCCCGGTCGCTCGACACGTGCAGCCGGAAGCTGCTCTCCACGGCGACCAGGGCGAGGACGAAGAGCGGGTCGTACCCCGCCCGGGCCGACTCCGAGACCACGGCCTCGGCCAGCCTGGCCCGGAGGTCCGGGTTGAGCTGGCGGGCAACGCGCTGCAGCAACGCGTCGACTTCCGTCTCCGTCATCGTCTTTGGAGTAGCCGGATTGTCGAGCACTTTCGGAATGCTGACGCCCTGGCTCCGCGCGGGCAGGAGGTGCCCCGCCGCCGCAGCCAGGAGCAGCGCGCCGCACACGGCGACGATCGCAACCATCGTGGCGCTTCTTGCGGTCATGCCCCTCCCTAGCCGGGACCCCCGGCAGAACCGCCAAGGCCACGAAGGCTAGAACCGACTGCCCCGGCGGACAAGGCGACGGCCGGGGGAAACGTGGGTCTGACACATACGCGCGGTTGGCGCTGTGCGTCATTCCAGTCCGACAGGCCTGGGGACACCCAATAGGGTGTCCCCGTCATGGAGCGACTACCGCTTTGCCTTAGTTCGGCGGCGTTGCGGCCGGCGGCGTCTGGCCGTTGACCGTGGCTTCCGCCTTGGAGGCGCTTTTCGCGGCGATCTCCTGGAGCTTCTTGCCGAGCTTCTCCAGCTCGACGCCCAAGGCGTTGATCTGCTCGCGCGAGCCCTTCTGCGCGTTCTGGAGCAGCACCTTCAGCTCTGCCTGGGCGCGGTCCCCGAGGGTCTCCAGCACCTTGCGGGCTTCCGCCTCCCACTCCTTCGCCCGGGCTGTGGCCCTGGTCTGAGCCTGCTGGAATGCTTCCTGGATCTTCGTCTGGAATTCAGTCATCGGGACCTCCCCATGTGTCGCGTTGCGTTATTGCTGCCGACCTCTATATAACGCACCGCGTCGGATTGTCAAGGGCGTTCCCCACGAGTACAGTCCAGGGCGATGGACGGCAACATCATCGGCCCTTCACCCCTCGCGCCGCCGGGTGCGACCACCCCCGCCACGCCCCCAGCGGCGCTCACCGTGGTGCCGCCTCCGGAGACCGCGGCGGTTCCAGCGCCCGTACAAAATCTCAACGACGCGAAGTTTTTCATCAATCGCGAGCTGTCCTGGGTGGCTTTCAACGAGCGGGTGCTCGAGGAAGGGCTCGACCCCAGCGTCCCCGCCCTGGAGCGGCTGAAGTTCCTGGCCATCGCCAGCTCCAACCTGGACGAGTTCTTCATGATCCGCGTGGCAGGGCTCAAGCAGCAGCTCGTCGGCCACGTGGAGGAGAGCGGCCCGGATGCGATGAGCCCCGGCGAGCAGCTCGCGGCCATCGCCACGCGCTGCCACGAGATGGTCGCGCAGCAGTACCGCGCCCTCCTCGGCGACGTGCTCCCGAATCTGGACCGCGCCGGCGTCTGCCTGCTCGCTCCCGCCAGGCTGTCCGGCGACGGGGACCGCTTCCTCGCCGACTACTTCGCCCGCGAGGTGTTTCCGGTCCTCACGCCCATCGCCCTCGACCCGGGACACCCCTTTCCCCACCTGCGCAACAAGTCCCTGAACCTCGCCGTCCGCTTCGCCTCGCCCGCGCCCGGAGCGCGGCTGCGCTACGGGGTGGTCCCCGTGCCGAGCGTGCTGCCGCGGCTGGTGGAGGTGCCGGACGGCAAGCGGACCTACGTCCTGCTCGAGGACGTGATCGCGCGGCACGTGGCGCAGCTCTTTCCCGGCATGCCCGTCGAGGGGTGCTGGGCCTTCCGCGTCACCCGCAACTGGGACCTCTCCATCGACGAGGAGGAGGCCGAGGACCTCCTGGTCACCATCGAGCGCGAGGTCCGCCGGCGCGACCGCGGCAGCGCGGTCCGGCTGGAGCTGGCCGCGCAGGCGGAGCAGCACCTCTCCGAGTACCTGGTGCGCGCGCTCAAGCTCGGCACACCGGACGTCTACCGCATCGACGGTCCGCTCAACGTGCCCGACCTGCTGCCTCTGCTCGGCAGGATCGATCAGAAGGACCTGCACGACGAGCCGTTCACGCCGGTGATTCCCCACGCGGTGGGCGACGGCGAGCGGGACTTCTTCCGCCTGATCCGGGAGAAGGACGTCCTTCTCCACCATCCCTACGAGTCGTTCGACCCGGTGGTCAGCTTCATCGAGGCGGCAGCGGACGATCCGGCGGTGCTGGCCATCAAGATGACGCTGTACCGCACCGGGAAGGACTCGCCGGTGGTGCGCGCCCTGCAGCGCGCGGCAGAGAACGGCAAGCAGGTCACGGCGCTGGTGGAGCTGAAGGCCCGGATGGACGAGGAGGCGAACATCCTCTGGGCCCGCGCGCTCGAGCAGTCCGGCGTGCACGTGGTCTACGGACTGATCGGGTACAAGACGCACTGCAAGGTGGCGCTGATCGTCCGCCGCGAGGCGGGCGGGCTGCGCCGCTACGTGCACCTCGGGACGGGCAACTACAACCCGACCACCGCCCGCATCTACTCGGACCTCTCGCTGTTCACCGCCCGCGACGACTTCGGCGCCGACGCCACCAGCATCTTCAACCTGCTCACCGGCTACTCCAAGCCGACCCAGTGGAAGAAGTTCAAGGTCGCTCCGCTGGGGATGAAGGCGGCGGTGATCGAGATGATCGACCGCGAGGCGGAGCTGGCGCGGCAGAACGGCCGGGGGCGGATCGTCGCCAAGATGAACTCGCTCGTGGACAGCGAGGTGATCAAGGCGCTCTACCGCGCCTCGCAGGCCGGCGTGCAGGTGGACCTGATCGTGCGCGGGATCTGCTGCCTGCGGCCTGGCATGCCCGGCGTCTCCGATCGGATCCGGGTGATCAGCATCGTCGACCGCTACCTCGAGCATCCGCGCATCTGGTTCTTCGAGGCCGGCGGGAAGCGGGAGCTGTGGCTCAGCTCCGCCGACTGGATGCCACGCAACTTCATCCGGCGGGTCGAGGTGGCCTTTCCCATCGAGGACCCCTCGCTCAAGGACCGGATCCTCGACGAGATCCTCGCCATCCAGCTCCTCGACAATTGCAAGGCCCGGTTCCTCCACGCCGACGGGCACTACGAACGCGTCCTGCCCGGCTCCCATGGAACGCCGGTGAGCCTGCTGCGCAGCCAGGAGCGCCTGATGACCGTGGCGCGGCGGGCGGGCGCGGTGGTGGAGCAATCGCCGCTGGCCAATCCGGAGATCTTCCCCTCCGCCGAGCGGCGGCCGGCGCGGCGGCGCAGGAAGCGCCTGTGATCCATCCGCTGCTGCTCCTCGCAGCGCTCTCGCTCTCCGCGCCCTGGAAGCGGGTCGCGCCCGGCGTCGAGTCCGCGCCCGCTTCCGAGCTGGGGGCGGATCCCGCGTGGGCCGCGCGGGTGGTCCTCGTCGATCCGAAGGCGGCGCGCTTCCTCGTCCGCTACGACGCGAGCCGCCCCACCCTGGCGGAATGGCGCCGCCGCTTCCCCGCCGCGCTGGCCATCGTCAACGGCTCGTTCTACTCGCGCGACGGCGCGGACGTGCGGCCCACCTGCGAGCTGGTCAGCGAAGGCAAGCGCATCCGCGGCGCCGGCTGCCAGCGGCAGGACGCGCTCTTCTTCGTCTCCGTCGCCCGGCCGCCCGGCGCTTCCACCGGTCCGTTCAGCCGGGAGCCGCCGGCGCCCCGGTTCGTGACGCCGGGAGAGTTCCGCGCCGAGGAATGGACCGAGGCGATGAAGAGCTTTCCCGCCCTGGTGCGCAGCGGCGCGCCGGCTTGCGGCGGACCGAACTACTGCGCCGAGTCCTCGCGGACCGCGGCCCTGGCGCAGTTGAAGGACGGCAGGATCCTGATCTTCGCCTCGCAGTGGCCGGCGGTCCGGCGCGAGGTCGGGCGATGGCTCGCGGAACAGGTCGGCGCGACCGAGGCGCTGAACCTCGACGGCGGACCGGAAGCGACGCTCGCGCTGAAGGGCGAGCCGGCCGAGGATTCGATCGGCGGGCTGGGCGTCGGGCTCCCGATCGTACTGATTGTCATGGGCAGGTAACGAAACCTCCTTCTCGTTGCAAAATTGTCTGAGAGAAGGTACTTGGGCAGGCTGAACAACGGGGTGGGCGTGTGTCCGCCCGCGGCCCAGCCGAGTCGGGTATCCATGAGAGGTGAAGCCTGTCTTTGCTGGTGACGATCGGGTTCGTTCTCCTCCTCCTCGGCGCGTATGCCGTGCGCGTGCTGGTCAAGGGCCGGTACGTCCCCGAGCGCGTGAAGAAGGAGCCGGGCAGCGTCTTCCTCAGCCGCTACTTCATCGAGTTCGGGTACTGGTGCTTCGAGCCGCTGGAGAAGCTTTGCCTGCGGCTGCGGATCACCCCGAACCAGCTCACCGCGGGCTCGCTCGCCTGCAGCGTGGGCGGCGCGGCAGCCTTCGCGGTCGGCCGGTTCACGGTCGGCGGCTGGCTGGTGATCGCCTGCGCCATCCTCGACGCGCTCGACGGGATGGTGGCCCGCACCCGCGGCACCGCCTCCGACGCGGGCGAGCTGCTCGACGCGGCGGTCGACCGGTACGCGGAGATCGCCACCTTCGCCGGGATCGCCGCGTATTACCGCAGCTACCCGCTCGGATTCTGGCTCGCGCTCGGCTCGCTCGCCGGCGCCCTGCTGGTCTCCTACGCGCGCGCCAAGGGCGAGATCTCGGGCATCGACGCGCGGATGGGCTCGATGAACCGCGGCGAGCGGGCGGTGTACATCGGCGCCGCCGGAGTGCTCTCGCCGTACCTGGCGCAGCTCTCCGAGCGCGGCGTGGCCCACCCCGCGTTCTACCTGATGCTCGGGACCCTCTTGCTGGTGGCGGTGATGGCGAACGTCACCGCCATCCGCCGCTTCAGCTTCATCCACCACCAGCTCCGCATGCGCGAGGGGGCGCCGGTTCCGGCCGCCCGCGAGGAGGAGCTGTCCGGATGGTTTCAACGCGCGTGGATCGCCTCGGCGGTCGCGACGGCGGTCGACTACGGCACGTTCACGATCCTGGTGGAAGTAGTCGGCATCTACACCGGCACTTCGCGGGCGCTGGGCGCGCTGCTCGGCGCGATCACGAACTTCACCCTCAACAAGCTCTACACCTTCAAGACGCGCGACAACTCGGTGATGGTGGAGGTGCCGCGGTACGCCGCCATCTCCCTCACCTCGCTGCTCCTGAACACGGTGGGCGTGATCCTCCTCACGGAAGGATTGCGCTGGAACCCGCTGATCGCGGCGGCGGTGGTGGGGATCGGCGTCTCCCTCTGCTGGAACCTGCCGCTGCACCGGATCTTCGTCTTCCGCGAGCAGACCTCGCGGCCCCGGCCGGTGCTG
>JBGQLA010000025.1:0-24156 GCA_041499865.1 Deltaproteobacteria bacterium | reverse complement strand
GTCAGCGCAGCGCGGCGAGCGGGTCCTCGCCTGCCGACCACGAGGGCAGGACCCGGTCGTGCATCTGGAAGTCCGGTCCGTCGTGCTCGGTGAAGATCACGTAGACGTTGGGCTGCGGCACTCCCAGCGTGCTCTCCAGCTCCGCGATCACCGCCAACGCGAAGCGTCGCTTCTGCTCCGCCGTCCGGCCCCGGCGCAAGTCCGCGTTGAGGAAGGCGATGCCGCGGGACGGGTCGGCCGCCCGGCCGAACGTCAGGTCTTCGCGGGCGCCGCAGCGGAGGCTGACCGCGATGTGATCGGCGCCCGTGTCCATCGCGCGGGCGAAGTGCCCGACCACGGCGGCCGCGAAACGCGCCTTCAGATCGGGCTTCGGGGCGAAGTTCAGATCGAATTGAAGGTGGGGCATGAGGATCTCCGGCCGATCGAGCGCCCGATGCAGAAAATGCGCGTCATTTCCCCGGTTGCAAGCGCTTGCAGCCGTTTTCTGCGCGTGGCGACCAGCGGCTTGGGGTCCTGTAGGTCGTTCGCGCAGTTCTACCGCGAATGGATCTCCGTTTGCTTCTGAGCAGCTGGTTCCCTGGGTGCGCAGATTTGCGCATCGGTAGCGCAACGGAGTGCACATGGCTGGTCTGGACAAGGACACGCTGCTGGCGGCGCTGGCGGCCCTCGACGAGTTCGCCAAGCGGCGGCTTCCCGATTCGAAACTGCTCGAGCTCGACGCCAAGGACGAGTTCCCCGAGGACATCGTCAAGGAGATGTGCGGGCCGGAGCTGGGCATCCAGCTGTTCTTCCTGCCGGAAGAGCTGCACGGGATGGGCGCGGGAAGCTTCGATCTGTACCGCCTCTGCGAGCGGATGGGCCGCGTGGACGTGGGCATCGCCACCGCGCTGTTCGCCACCTTCCTCGGCAGCGAGCCGCTCTTCGTCGGCGGCACCGCCGAGCAGAAGCACCGCTGGCTGACGCGCATCGCCGACGAAGGGATCATGGTGGCCTACGGTGCCACCGAGCCGGCCGCGGGCAGCGACCTGTCGCTCCTGCGCACCACCGCAACGCGCGTCGATAAGGACGGCAAGATCGTCGGGTACAAGATCAGCGGCGCCAAACAGTGGATCAGCAACGGCGGCTATGCCGACTTCCTCACCATCCTGGCGAACGCGCCGGGCGGGCCCAGCTGGTTCATCGTCGAGCGCGGGACGCCGGGGTTCACTGCTGGCAAGCCGGAGGACAAGCACGGCATCCGGTTGAGCAACACCGCCGCCTTGTCGCTCGACGAGGTGGAGGTCCCCGCGGACCACCTGGTGGGCCTGGTGGAGGGCCAGGGCCTGAACCAGGCGCAGGCGGTGTTCGGCTACACCCGCCTGATGGTGGCCGCCTTCGCCATGGGGGCGGGCTGGAGCGCGCTCGACCGCGCGATGGCGTACTCGCTGACCCGGATCCAGGGCGGCGGGCCGCTGGCGGAGAAGCAGGGCTACACGCACAAGCTGATCGTTCCCCACGCAGTCCGGCTGGAAGCGGCGCGCGCGGTGGTGGAGGAGGCCTCCACGCGGCTCGACCAGGGCGAGAAGGGCCTCAACACCGAAGGCGCCGTCGCCAAGTACCTGGCTTCGGAAGCCGGAATCGCCGCCGCGGACGCCGCCATCCAGGCGCTGGGCGGGTACGGGTACACGCGCGAGTACATGGTGGAGAAGATCCGCCGCGACGTGCGCATCACCACCATCTACGAGGGCACCTCCGAGATCCTGGAGATGACCGTCGGCCGGGACTTCTGGCAGCAGAACCTCAAGACGCGCGGGCAGGTCTTCAAGGACGAGGCGCGCAAGCTGCGCGAGCTGCCGGCCGCGTCGGGCGGCGGCATCGCCTCGCTCGCCATTGAATCCCTGGGCGAGCTGTTCGAGCGGGCGCGCGTGCTGCGGCTGACGCGCCACCAGCACGTCCTCCTCCGCCTCGGCGAGCTGGTCTGCGTCGCCGAAGGGGCGGCCTCGCTCGCGCGGCGGGCGGCCGCGGCGCTCGCGGGCAAGCTGCCGGAGAAGGCCGACCCGCGCTTCGCCGCACCCGCGCTCGCGGCTGTCTCCCGGGCGTACGCGCGCGAGGCCGCGCTCAAGGTGGCGACCAGCGGCGTGCAGTGGCTGATCGGCGCCAGCGAAGCCGCGCAGGATGCCGCGCAGCTCTCCGCCGCGCTCCGACTGCCCGAGATCCAGAAGGCGCAGGCGGGGCTCATCTCCGATCTCAATGCCGTGGCCGACGCGCTCTACGCGCGCGAGGCCGCGCGGAAAGCTGCCTAGGAGTCCGTACAATGACGTCCGCAGAAGAGCGTGCAGTCGCGATCGTTGGCTTTGGCGCCATCCTCCCCGATGCGCCGGATGTAGCGACGTTCTGGGCGAATCTGAAAGCCGGAAAGGACAGCATCGGCGAGGTGCCGAAGGAGCGCTGGGACCCCGACTTCTACTGGGACCCCGATCCGGCCGCGCCGGACCGCAGCTACTCGAAGATCGGCGGCTGGGTGCGCGACTGGGCGTGGGAGCCCGCAAAGTGGAAGCTGCCCATCCCGCCCAAGGTGGCCGACGCGATGGACCCGGGCCAGAAGTGGGCGATCTCCTGCGCCCGCGCAGCGATGCAGAGCTACGGCAAGCCCGTCGACGGGATGCGAACCGCCGTCATCCTCGGGAACGCGATGGCCGGCGAGCGGCACCTCTTCACCACCCTGCGCCTGCTCTTCCCCGAGTTCGCCAAGGCCCTGCAGCACGCGAAGAGCTTTACCGACCTGCCTGCCGAAGTGCGCGCGGCGATCGAGCGGGACGCGCGCGTCGCGTTCGGCGCGCAGCTTCCCGCCATCACCGAGGACTCGATGCCCGGTGAGCTGTCCAACTGCCTCGCCGGCCGGGTGGCGAACCTCTTCGACCTGCACGGCCCGAACTTCACGGTGGATGCGGCCTGCGCCTCGTCGCTGGCGGCGCTCAACGCCTCGATCGAGGGCCTGATCGAAGGCGAGTTCGACGCCGCGCTCTGTGGCGGCATCGACCGCAACATGGGCGTCAACGCGTTCGTGAAGTTCTGCAAGATCGGCGCGCTCTCCGCCACCGGATCGCGGCCCTACTCGGACGGCGCGGACGGGTTCGTGATGGGCGAGGGCGCCGCGCTGTTCCTGCTCAAGCGGCTCGCCGACGCCGAGCGCGATGGCGACAGGGTGCACGCGGTGGTCCGCGCGGTGGGCGCCTCCAGCGACGGCAAGGGCAAGGGGCTTACCGCGCCGAATCCCATCGGCCAGAAGCTGGCCATCGAGCGGGCGTGGAAGACGGCGGGCCTCGATCCCTCGACCTGCGGCATGGTCGAGGGACACGGCACATCCACCAAGGTGGGCGACCTGGTCGAGGTGCAGAGCCTGATCGACACCTTCCACAAGTCCAACGGCAGCGGGCCCATCGCGCTCGGGTCCGTCAAATCCAACTTCGGCCACCTGAAGGCGGCGGCCGGCGCGGCGGGCCTGCTCAAGGCCACGCTCTCGCTGCGCGAGAAGGTCATCCCGCCCAGCCTGCACTGCGAGCGGACGAATCCCGCCATCGACTTCGACAAATCGCCGTTCCACGTCCAGCGCGAGCTGGGGGAGTTCCCGCAGCACGGGAACGAGCCGCGGCGCGCCGCGGTGAGCGCGTTCGGGTTCGGGGGCACGAACTTCCACATCGTGCTGGAGGAGCACGTGCCGGGACGTCTGGCGCGCAAGCGCCCGGTGCCGGTTCCGGAGCTGCCCAAGCCCAGCGGATCGAAGGCGGCCCTGCGCGGGCTGGCGGTGACGGGCGCCGCGACCGTTCCCGAGCTGGTGGCCAAGTTGCGCGAGCTGGAAGCGGCGGCAAAGCGCGGCCAGGTCCCGGCGCCGGGAGCGCCAGCCAAGGCTGATCTCCGGGCCCAGGAGCGGGTGGCGATCGATTTCGCCGAGGCCAAGGACCTGGCGGAGAAGGCGGGCAAGGCGGCGCAGGCGCTCGAAGGCGGCGACGCGCGCGCCTGGAAGGTGCTGCGCAACAAGGGCGTGTTCCGCGGCAGCGGTCCGGCGCCGAAGGTCGCCTTCCTCTGCACCGGCCAGGGGTCCCAGTACGTGGGCATGCTGCGGGCGCTGCGCGAGCGCGAGCCGGTGGTCCGCGAGACCTTCGCGGAAGCCGACGCGGCGATGGCGGCGCTTTTGGAGAAGCCGCTCAGCGAATACATCTTCGCCGATCCGAAGGACCCGAAGTCCGAGGAGGCGCTGAAGCAGACGGCGATCACCCAGCCGGCCGTGCTGACCGTGGACATCGCCCTGGCCCGCCTGCTCGGGGAGTACGGGATCAAGCCCGACTTCGTGATGGGACACAGCCTGGGCGAGTACGCCGCGCTGGTGTGCGCGGGCGCGCTGCCCTTCGCCGACGCGCTGGAAGCGGTCAGCGCGCGCGGGCGGGAGATGACCCGCCTGTCGATGAAGGACAACGGGGCGATGGCGGCGGTGGGAGCTCCGCTCGCCAAGGTGGAAGAGGCGCTCTCGCGCGTGAAAGGCTACGTGGTGATCGCCAACCTGAACAGCCGAAAGCAGGCGGTGATCGGCGGCGAGACGCAGGGCGTCGAGGACGCGATCCAGGAGCTGGCGCGGCTTGGCCATGGCGCGGTGAAGCTGCCCGTGAGCCACGCGTTCCACACCCGGATCGTCGCGCCGGCCAGCGAGCCGCTGCGGCGGGTGCTGCAGCGCCTGCACCTGCAGGCGCCGCAGCTCCCGGTGATCGCGAACGTCACCGGCGAGCTCTATCCGGAAGGGCACGAAGCGATGCTCGATCTCCTCGCCCGCCAGGTGGCGTCGCCGGTGCAGTTCGTCAAGGGGCTGGAGACGCTGTACGCGAAGGGTGCGCGCGTCTTCGTCGAGGTGGGCCCGAAGCGGGCGCTGCAGGGATTCGTCGACGACGTCCTGGAATCCCCGGACGTGCTCGCGCTCTCCACCAACCATCCGAAGCAGGAGGACGCCTTGGCGTTCAACCAGGCGCTGGCGGGTCTGTTCGCGGCAGGGCTTGGCCGGAGCGAGGACAACGAGGCCGTGGCGCCGCGGGCGGAGAAGCCCGCGCTGGAGCCGGTAGTGATCACCGGCGCGGCCCTGGGCCTCCCCGGCGGCGGCCCGCTGTTCGACGACGCGAACGTTGGCCGCATCCTCCGCGGCGAGCAGATGATCGACCTCATCCCCGCGCGCTTCCGGCGGGCGATGGTCGACAAGCACGTCGTCCGCGTGGTCAAGGGCGAGGACGGCTCCGGCTCCATGCAGGCCATCGAGAGCCAGTCCGAGGTGATCAAGCTGGCGGGTCGCGGCGCCGCCCTCGACCTGGCGGCCCAGTTCGGCATCCCGGCCGAGCGCGTGGCGGCGTTCGACCGCGCCACTGCGCTGGCCATCGGCGCGGGCCTCGAAGCCCTGCGCGACGCCGGAATCCCCCTGGTCCTCCGCTGGAAGACCACCTCGCGCGGAACGCGCCTGCCCGACCGGTTGGTGCTGCCGGAAGAGATGCGCGACGACACCGGGGTGATCTTCGCCTCCGCCTTCCCCGGCTTCGACTCCTTCGCGCAGATCCTCACTGCGTCCCACCGCGATCTCGCGCGCCGGGAAGAGCTGGCGCGGAGCGAGCAGCTCCTGGCCCGGTGCGGTCCAGCGGACGCGGTCAAGCCGCAGATCGAGGAGCGCATCGAGGAGCTGAAGGGCGAGCTCTTGCGCGAGCCGTTCGCCTTCGACCGCCGCTTCCTCTTCCGCATCCTCTCCATGGGACACTCGCAGTTCGCGGAGCTGATCGGCGCGCGCGGGCCCAACACGCAGGTCAACGCCGCCTGCGCCAGCACCACGCTGGCGGTGGGGCTGGCCGAGGACTGGATCCGGGCCGGCCGCTGCCGCCGGGTCATCGTGCTTGCCGGTGACGACGCCACTTCCGACAACCTGCTCGAATGGATCGGCGCGGGGTTCCTCGCCAGCGGCGCGGCGGCCACCGACGACGACGTGGAGCTGGCGGCGACGCCGTTCGATCGGCGCCGGCACGGGATGATCGTCGGGATGGGCGCGGCCGCCTTGATCGTCGAGGGCGCCGAGGCGGCGCGCGAGCGCGGACTGCTTCCCATTGCCCAGGTTCTGGGCGCCGAGATGGCGAACAGCGCCTACCACGGCTCGCGCCTGGACGTGGAGCACATCGCTGGCGCGATGGAGCGCCTGGTTTCGGGAGTGGAGAAGAGGTCGGGACTCTCGCGCGCGGAGATGGCCCGCAGCATGGTCTTCCTCTCGCACGAGACCTATACGCCGGCCAGGGGCGGGAGCGCGTCGGCGGAGGTGTACGCGCTGCGCCAGGTCTTCGGCGGGGATGCGGACCGGATCGTGATCGCGAACACCAAGGGGTTCACCGGCCATGCGATGGCGGTGGGGCTCGAGGACGTGGTGGCGGTGAAGGCGCTGGAGACGGGCCTGGTCCCGCCGATCCCGAACTTCAAGGAGAAGGATCCGGAGCTGGGCGACCTGAACCTGTCGCGCGGAGGATCGGTGAAGCCGGAGTTCGCGCTGCGGCTCGCAGCCGGATTCGGCTCGCAACTGGCGTTGACGCTGGAGCGGCGCGGGACGGCCGAGCGGCGTCCGCCCGAGAAGCTCGGATACGAAGGGCGCATCCAGGACCAGGCGAAGTTCGACGCCTGGATCGCGCGCGCCAGCGGACAGCCGAAGGCGCAACTGGAAGTGGTGCATCGCATCCTGCGCATCCGCGACAATGCGGCCCCCCGGGAGATCAAGCCCGAGGCCGCACCGCCGCCCAAGCCTGCTGCCGTGATCGTTCCGCAGGCGGCGAAGGCCGCGGCGCCTTCGATCGCGAAGCCTGCAGTGGCTCCGCTGGCTCCGGCCGCGAAGCCGGCGCCCGCGCCGGTGGCGAAGCTTGCGGCCGTCCCGGCTGCGCCAGCCGTTGCGGCTCCAGCGGTCCAGCCTGCCAAGGTGGCGGATGGGGTCGCGGAGAAAGTGTTGGAGATCATCGCGGCGAAGACGGGATATCCGCCGGAGATGCTGGACTTGGATCTCGATCTGGAAGCCGATCTGGGCGTCGACACCGTGAAGCAGGCCGAGACGTTCGCCTCGGTGCGCGAGGCATACGGCATCGAGCGCGAAGCGCAGCTCAAGCTGCGCGACTTCCCCACCCTGCGGCACGTGATCGGGTTCGTGTACGACCGCAAGCCCGAGCTGCGCGCCGCCTCGCCGGCGGCAACGCCTGCGAAGGCGCCCGAGCCGCAACCTGCGCCCGCGCCGGAGCCGCAGACGGCTCCCGCCGCAGTCGCCGCTCCTGCCGCGACCGCGCAGGACGGGGTGGCGCAGAAGGTGATGGAGATCATTGCCGCGAAGACCGGCTACCCGCCGGAGATGCTCGATCTGGACCTCGACCTCGAGGCCGACCTGGGCGTCGACACCGTCAAGCAGGCCGAGACGTTCGCCTCGGTGCGCGAGGCGTACGGCATCGAGCGCGAAGCGCAGCTCAAGCTGCGCGACTTCCCCACGCTGCGGCACGTGATCGGGTTCGTCTACGACCGCAAACCCGAGTTGCGCCCCGCGCAGCCCGCACCGGCTGCCGTGAAGTCGCCCGAACCGCAGCCAGTGCCCGCGCCTGAGCCGCAGGCGGTTCCGGCGCCGGCCGCGCCTGCTGCCGCGGCCGCGCAAGGCGAGGTGGACCAGAAGGTGCTGGAGATCATCGCCGCGAAGACGGGCTACCCGCCCGAGATGCTGGATCTCGACCTCGATCTCGAGGCTGACCTGGGCGTCGATACCGTAAAGCAGGCCGAGATGTTCGCCTCGGTGCGCGAGGCGTACAGCATCGAGCGCGACGCGCAGCTCAAGTTGCGCGACTTCCCCACGCTGCGCCACGTGATCGGCTTCGTCTATGACCGCCGTCCGGATCTGCGGCCGGCGGCGCCCGCAGCCGCAGCGCCCGACCCGGCGGCGGAGCCGGCGCCGGCCCCGGCGGTGATTCCGGCACTCACGCAGCCGGCTGCTCCGGCGGAGGCCGCGATTCCGGCGGTCCCCCAGGCGGTCGCCGCTGCGCCGGCGGGCGAGGTGCCCGCCAAGGTGCTCGCGATCCTCGCCGAGAAGACGGGCTATCCGCCCGAGATGCTCGATCTGGATCTCGACCTGGAGGCCGACCTGGGCGTCGACACCGTGAAGCAGGCGGAGACGTTCGCGGCGGTCCGCGAAGCGTACGGCATCGAGCGCGATGCGCAGCTCAAGCTGCGCGACTTCCCGACCATCCGGCACGTCATCCAGTTCGTCTACGACCGCCGCCCGGTCGCCGCTTCGGCTCCGGCAGCTTCCGCGGCAACCGCGGAGCTGGCACCCGAAGCGCCGGCCACGACGATCCTGCGCCGCATCCCGGTGCCGATCCTGCGGCCGCCGATCGCGCTCTGCAAGGACACCGGCGTGAAGCTCAACCGCGTAGCCATCGTGGCAGACGCCTCGGGCGTCGCGGAGGCGCTTGCGCAGCAGCTCCGGGCCCGGGGCGCGGAAGTGCTCGTCGTCGATCCCAAGGACTTCTCCTCGTCCGCCGACGTCGACGGGCTCTTCTGGCTCCCTGCTCTCGACGACGAGGGCGCGCTGTTCGCGCTGACGCCGCAGGGCTGGCAGGAAGGGGTCGCGCGCCGGGTGAAGTCGCTGGCCAGCGTCGCGCGCGTTCTCCATCCGCAGCTGACCAAGGGCCGCTTCCTCATCGCCGGAACCCGCATGGGCGGGCTGCTCGGCGCAGGTCCCGACGGGGCTTCCGCTCCGATGGGCGGCGCCGTCAGCGGCTTCGTCAAGGCGCTCGCGCGCGAGTGCGCCGAGGCGCTGATCAAGGTGGTCGACTTCGAGCAGGCGCGCACGCCGGAGGCGATCGCCTCGGCGCTGATCGAGGAGGCGCTCTACGATCCCGGCGCGGTCGAGATCGGCCGGCGCGGCGAGGTCCGCTTCTCGCTGGCGGCGCGCGAGGCGAAGGCTGGCACCGGCACTCCGGCGAAGCTCGGGCGCGACGCCATCTTCGTGATCACGGGAGCGGCGGGCAGCATCGTCTCGGCGATCACCTGCGACCTGGCGAAGGGCGGCGGCTCCTTCTGGCTGCTGGATCGCTTCCCCGAGCCCGACCTGGCGAATCCTGATCTGGAGAAGATCGGCAGCGACCGCGACGGGCTCAAGCGGTCGTTGATCGAGCGCGCACAGGCCCGCGGCGAGAAGGTGACCCCGGTCGCCATCGAGCGCGAGCTGGCGGGCCTCGAGCGGCTCGCCGCCGGGGCGCAGGCGATCCGCGCCATCCAGGCCGCGGGCGGCACGGCGCACTGGGCGCAGGCCGACCTCTGCGACGCAAAGGCGGTGGAGAGCGCGCTGGCTGGCGTTCCACGCGCCGACGTGCTTCTGCACTGCGCGGGCCTGGAGATCAGCCGGTTCCTGCCCGACAAGTCGGACGAGGAGTTCGCCCGCGTCCTGGACGTGAAGGCGAACGGCTTCTTCCACGTGCTGCACGCGCTGCGCGGCGTGCCCATCGGAGCGGTGGTCACCTTCGGGTCCATCGCCGGACGCTTCGGGAACGCCGGCCAGACCGACTACAGCGCCGCCAACGACCTGCTGGCGAAATGCCTGGCGGCCTTGCGGCGGGAGCGGCCGGAGATCCAGGGCGTCCACCTCGACTGGACCGCCTGGGCGCGCATCGGCATGGCCTCGCGCGGCTCGATCCCCAAGATGATGGAGGTTGCGGGCATCGAGATGCTGCCGCCCGAGGAAGGCTTGCGCGCCATCCGGCGCGAGCTGGCCGCGGGCACGCGCGGCGAGGTGATCGTCGCCGGCGCCCTCGGCGTGCTGCTCGACGAGCGCGATCCCGATGGCGGGCTCGACGCGGAGAAGCTCGACCTGAGCGGGCGCGGCCCGATGATCGGACGGGTGGTCTCGCTGACGCTGCACGGCGGGCTCACGGTGGAGACGACGCTCGATCCCAAGAACCAGCCCTTCCTGCACGATCACCAGATCAACGGTACGCCCGTGCTGCCCGGCGTGATGGGCGTCGAGGCGTTCGCGGAGCTGGCCACGCTGCTCGCGCCCGGGTTCCGGGTGGCGGCGGTGGAGCACGTCGAGTTCCTGGCGCCGTTCAAGTTCTACCGCGGCGAGCCGCGCGCCCTGCGGCTGTCGGCGCTCCTGGGCGAGAGCGGAGGCGACCTGGTCGCGGAGTGCGCGCTCATCGGGGAGCGGAAGCTCCTGAACCAGGAGGCGGCGCAGCGCACCATCCACTTCACGGCCCGGGTCCGGCTCGCCCGGAAGGCGGCGGAGCAGGTGATCGCGAAGCAACCGCTGTCGCATGAAGTGGCGCTGCCGGCGCGCGACATCTACGGCGTCTACTTCCACGGGCCCGCCTACCAGGTGCTGGAGCGCGCCTGGAGCGACAACGGCTCCACCGTCGGGCTTCTGCCGGCGTCGCTGCCCGAGGACCATGCGGCGGGCCGGCCGCTGGTGCTGGATCCGAGACTGATCGAGCTGTGCTTCCAGACCGCGGGCCTGCGGGAGATGCGGGCGAAGGGACAGATGGGGCTTCCCCAGTCCGTGGCCCAGGTGGAGACGCTCGGGGACACCTCGGAAGCACACGGCCGGCTGGAGGCGGTGGTCGTGGACGACGGAGCGGGCGGATTCGACGCGCAAGTGGTAGATGAGGCTGGTCGCGCGTTGCTCCGGCTGCACGGATATCGCACTGTTGCACTGCGGGCGCCGCTCGACCAGGCGTTCCTGGAACGCCTGGCCACAGTCTGAAGCGAGGGCCGTATGCAGCGTGCGGCGGTTCTGGACGAGTGCGGGACGGGCCGCAGGGCGGCGCGCGCCCTCAGGGCGCGCGGAGTCGAGGTCTTCACGCTGGTGGAACCCGGCGAACCCGCCGCGGCGGAGGGACGCCGCATCGAGCTGGCTTCCTTCGAGCCGGACGTGGTGCTCGCCGCGCTTCGCCTGGAGCGCGCGGATACGCTCTGGTTGATGACGCGATCACCGGCGAAGTGGCAAGCGATTGCCGCGCGCTGCGCCGCCGAAGGCATCGCGATCATCGGTCCGCATCCCGAACAGCTGGCAGCCGTCTCGCAGGGGCTGCCGCGCGTTGCTCCCCAAGGCGCCCGCCGGATCGATGCGTTCGTCGCTGCCGATGCTGCTGGCGCCGTGCGCACGCTCGCCTTGGTGGAGAGCCTTTCGCCGGGTCTGCTGGAGACGCCCTCCTCGGTTCCGGCGTCCGCTCGCGAGCTCGCCTCGGCGGCGGCGGAGTCGGTGTGCCGCGGCGCTCCGTGGCGCGGCATCGCCGTCGTCCATCTCGCCGCCGGCGCGGCGGGGATCGCGGCGACCGGATTGGACGCGACCGGCGCGGGCGAGGCCGCGGTGGAGGACCTCACCGACCTCGACCTGGTCGCGCTGCGCGCCGCCCTCCAGGCCGGCGAACCGGTCCCGGTCGCCACGCCCGCCGTCGGCTGCGCCCTGTCCGCCTCCCTCATCGCAGGTCCCGCGGCGCGCGCGGGCAGGGTGGCTCTGGTGCGCGTCCCCCGTGGCCCCGGCGTGCGCATTTCCTCCTGCGTCTGGGAAGGCGATCGACTCCCGGCCGGAGCGGAGGTGCCGCTCGCGACCATCTGCGCGAGCGGGCGCGACCGCCGCGAGGCGTTGCGCCGGCTGGGTGAGGCGCTCGGCGATTGCGCCATCGTCGTCGAGGGCCGCGCGACGAACCGGGGCGCGCTCCTCCTGGCGTGCGGCGGCGCGCTCGCGCTCCAGGCTCCCGCGCCGGAGCCAAATCCGGCCCTGGCGCGCTCCGCGGCCGCCATCTTCGAATACGAGGCTTCGCAGGGGCGCGAGCTCGACCGGTTCCTCGCCCAGGCACGGCGGGGAAGGCCGCGCACCGATGCCGCCGCGGGGCGGCTGGTCCAGCTGGTCGACGCCGAGGGCCGCCACCGGATGCGCGTCGCGCAGATCGGACCGGGAGAATTCCGGGTGGACGCGCTGGTCCTGCAGGTGGAGGAGCGCGGTTCGAACGAGAGGCGGATTGCCGCCGGCGGAAGGACGAGCGCCGTCCTGCACAGCGAGGATCTCGGCGTCCACCATCTGGAGATCGACGGCTTCCCCTACGCCGTGGAGCGGGCAGAGCGGGGAGCGGTCCTGGCGCCGATGCCCGCCGTCGTCGAGCAGGTGCTGGTGGAGCCTGGCGATGTGGTGCGCCCGGGCCAGCAGATCCTCGTGCTGGAAACGATGAAGCTGGAGACGGCGATCGTCGCCCCGCAGGCCGGTCGGGTCCGCGAGGTGCTGGTCACCGCCAACCAGCACGTGGCCGCGGGAGCGTCGCTCCTCACCCTGGCTCCCGAGGACGAGCCCGCCGATGAATTCCAGAGCGCGCTGACGCCCGTGGCCTGCGGCGTCCGCGACCCGGCGCGCGAGCTGCACCGCCTCCTGCTCGGATTCGATGACGACGGCTGGGACGCGCGCGGGCTCGCGGGTGGCCTGAAGCGCGCGCAGTCCGGCGCGGAGCTCGACGCGCTCGCCGCCTTTGCCCGGGTTGCGGCGCTGGTTTCGCGCGAACGCACGGGCGAGACGGCCCCGCCATTCGAGCTCTTGCTGCGGTACCTGGCCATGCCGGAGGCGCGCGGCGCCGGGATGCCCGCAGGGTTCCTCGCGCTTCTCGATCGCGCTTTGGCCGAGCAGGGCGTGTCGCGAACCTCGGAGCCGTGGACGCTCAATCGGGCCCTGCTGCGGCTCTGGAAGGCGCACGGCCGCATCGAGGAGCTCCTACCGGCGACGCAGGCGCTGCTGGAGAAGCGTCTGGGGACCGCACGTCCCGCGGAGCCGCAATGGCGTTCCTTGCTGGACAGCCTGGTCGAGGTGGCGCAGGCGAGCTTCCCCGCGATCGCCGACCTCGCGCGGGAGCTGCGCTTCCGCTGGTTCGATCGCCCTCTCTTCCAGCAGGTGCGGGGCGAAGTGCTCGCGCAGGCGCAGGCGGATCTGGGCCGGCTCTCCGCCGCGCCGGATCCGGAAGCCGCGCAGCGCCTGATGGAGGTCACCTGGCCGTTGTCGCCGGCGCTGATCCAGGCGATGGCGGCCGCATCGGGCGAAGGCCGCGCGCGGCTGGTGGAGGTGTTGCTTCGCAGGTACCACCGCATCCGCGACCTGGAGGCGGTGGGCATCTTCGAGACCGGCGGATTCCGGGGCGCGCGCGCCGAGTACGTGTACGAAGGACCCCGCATCCGGTTGCTCGCCTGCTTTGCCGCCGCCGCCGACGCCCCCGCAGCCTGCCGGCAGCTGGCGCGCGCCGCCATGGACGCGCCGCGCGACGTGGAGATCGCGCTCGAGCTGTACCTGGCCGAGACGCGGGGCCTCTCCGCCGATGAGCTGGCCAAACAGTTCCAGAAGGCGCTGGAGGCAGCGGGCTTCGACCGGCCCGCGAGGCGCGTCGCCTTCGTGATTGCCGGGAACGACCGGCGCGAGTCCTTCACCTTCCGGCCTTCTGGGAACGGGTACGCCGAGGAGGGGCACCTGCGCGGCGTGCACCCGATGCTCTCGAAGCGTCTGCAGCTCAACCGGCTCTCCCAGTTCGAGCTGGCGCGGCTTCCCGCGTCCGAGGACGTGTACCTGTTCCACGGGCGCGCCCGCAGCAATGCGCGCGACGAGCGCTTCTTCGCGCTGGCCGAGGTCCGCGATCTGACGCCCCTGCGCGACGCCAGCGGCCGGATCGCCCACCTGCCGCAGCTCGAGCACGTCCTGCACGAGACCTGCGCGGCCCTCCGCCTGGCGCAGGCGCGCCGGGCGGACCGTCTGGAGTGGAACCGCATCCTCCTCAGCATCTCGCCGCCCTTCGCCATCTCGCGCGACGAGGCGCTGGAGATCGCGCGCCGGCTGGAGCCCGAAACCGAGGGTCTGGGCCTGGAGATGGTGGTGCTGTCGGTGCAGGCGACGCAGCCCGACGGGTCCCTGGAGAGCGGGGTGATCCGCATCTTCAATCCCGATCGCAACGGCGTGCGCGTGCGCTGGGACGGGCCCGCCCAGCGGCCGCTGCTCCCGCTCGGCGAGTACCAGCAGCGGGTGGTCCAGCTTCGCCGCCGCGGCGTCCCGTACGCGTACGAGATCGTCAAGCTCCTCACCCCTTCTGCGAACGACGCTTCCCAGGCCGACCTGCCGCCGGGTGACTTCGTCGAGCACGATCTCGACGAGAGCGGCGTTCTGGTTCCGGTGGAGCGCCCTCCGGGCAAGAACACCGCGCGCATCGTCGCCGGCGTGGTGCGCAACTTCACGCCGCGCTACCCGGAGGGCATGCGCCGCGTGATCCTGCTCGGCGACGCCAGCCGCGAGATGGGCGCGGTGGCGGAACCGGAGTGCCGCCGGATCATGGCGGCGCTCGATCTGGCCGAGAAGCTGCAGGTGCCGCTGGAATGGATCGCGCTCAGTGCGGGAGCGCAGATCTCGCTGGAGAGCGGCTCGGAGAACATGGACTGGGTGGCAAAAGCGCTGCGCCGCATCATCGAGTTCACCCAGGCGGGCGGCGAGATCAACGTGTTGGTGGCGGGCATCAACGTGGGCGCGCAGCCCTACTGGAACGCCGAAGCCACCATGCTGATGCACACCCGCGGCATCCTGATCATGACCCCGGCTTCGGCGATGGTGCTCACCGGCAAGCAGGCGCTGGAGTACTCCGGCGGCGTCTCCGCCGAGGACAACCAGGGGATCGGCGGTTACGACCGGATCATGGGGCCCAACGGCCAGGCGCAGTACTGGGCGCCGGACCTCGCGGCCGCCTGCGGCGTGCTCCTCCGGCACTACGACCACACCTGGGTCCAGCCCGGCGAGCGCTTTCCCCGCCCCGCGCGCACCGCCGATCCGCGCGACCGCGACGTCTGCGCAAGCCCGCATCCGGAGGCGGTGGGGGGATTCAAGACCGTCGGCGAGATCTTCAGCGCGGAGAAGAACCCGGACCGGAAGAAGCCGTTCGACATCCGCGCCGTGATGACCGCGGTGGCGGATGGGGATCACAAGGCGCTCGAGCGCTGGCGCCACCTGCGCGGCGGCGATACGGCCGTGGTCTGGGATGCGCACCTCGGCGGATATCCGGTGTGCATGCTGGGCGTGGAATCGCACCCGGTGCCGCGGACGGGATTCATCCCGGGCGACGGCCCCGAGGCGTGGAGCGGCGGCACGCTGTTCCCGCAATCCTCCCGCAAGCTCGCGCGCGCGATCAACGCGGCGAGCGGCAACCGGCCTCTGGTGGTGCTGGCGAACCTCTCCGGCTTCGACGGATCGCCGGAGTCGATGCGAAGGATGCAGCTCGAGTACGGGGCAGAGATCGGGCGCGCGGTGGTCAACTTCAAAGGCCCGGTGGTCTTCTGCGTGGTCTCCCGCTACCACGGCGGCGCCTTCGTCGTGTTCTCCCGCTGGCTGCGCGAGAACATGGAGGTGATGGCGGTGGAAGGAGCGCGCGCCTCGGTGATCGGCGGCGCGCCCGCGGCGGCGGTGGTGTTCGCGCGCGAGGTGGAGCAGCGGACGCGCAAGGACCCGCGGTTCGCGGCCGCCTCGGGCGACGCGCTGGCGCACCTGCGCGCCGAGAAGATGGGCGAGGTGGCGGAGGGGTACGACCGCGTGCACGACATCGAGCGGGCGATGCGCGTGGGATCGGTCGAACGGATCCTCAATCCGCACGCCTTGCGGCGCGAGCTGATCGAGGCGGTGGAGCGGGGGATGGCGAGGGAGGGGAGATGATCCGGGCCTTGTTGCAGGGCGACCGCCCGCGGACGCTGGACTGGCTGGCGGCGGGGGAGCGCGATCGCGCGGCGTCGATGGCGATCCCCTGGCGGCGCGAGGACTTCCTCCTCGGGCGCTGGGCGGCGAAGCGCCTCTTGTCGTCGGCGCTGGGATGCGCGCCCGGGTCCGCGATGGAGATCCGGGCGGCGTCCTCAGGGCGTCCGGAAGCGTTTCTCGACGGGCAGCCCTTGCGGCTCTCGCTCTCCATCTCGCACCGCGAAGGCCTGGCGCTGGCCGCGATCGACGAGGCGGGCAGGCCATTGGGCGCGGATCTGGAAGCGGTGGAGCCGCGCAGCGACGCGTTCGTCCGCGACTACTTCACGCGCAAGGAGATCGCCGCGGTCGCCGCCGGTGAGCGGAACTTGCTGGCGAACCTGATCTGGAGCGCCAAGGAGAGCGCGCTCAAGGCGCTGGGCGTCGGGCTCACGCTCGACACGCGGGCGGTGGAAGTGGAGCTGGCGCCGGGCACGGGTTCGGGCTGGCGCGCGTTCCAACTCCACGGCGCGGCCGAGTGGGGCGGCTGGTGGCGCAGCGACGGCGCGCACATCCTCACTCTCGTCAGCGCTTCCGGGGGGGAGCCGCAGCTCCTCTCGTGAACGTCAGCGCCAGACCTCGAGCTGCACGTCGTCGTAGAGGACCTGTCCCCGGTAGTAGTTGGTGTGCGGATCGCCGAACATGAACCAGTCGGGCCAGGTCTGGCCGGCGGGCCAGTTCGGGTAACCGGGGCCCAGCGACGGGAGGCCGGTCTCGTCGAGGCAGCCGGACGCGTCCTCGCTCGCGGTCCGGTTGAAGTGCCAGACGCAGTTCGCCGCCACGTCGATGGAAGCGCGGTAGGTGCGCTCTCCGCCGTAGCGGAAGCGGCCGGAGATCTCGAGCGTGAACCGCCCCTCCGATCGCTCGATGGAGACGCGATACCATTCCTGCGGCAGGTATGCGTCCACCGCCCGGATGGTGCCCGAAGGCTGCCACTGGCCCGCCGAGAAGGGAATGAACGGTTTACCGGTCTTCTCCGTGCCCGCGCCGCGCCCGTCGAGCGCGAACATGGTGATCGGGTGCTCTCCGTTCAGCGGGAAACCGCTTCCGTCGTACACCTCCGTCCAGGCCGGGAAGTTGTTGTCGGCGTCCATCACCACTTTGCGGTGGTGGTGGATCCAGGTGTTGTTGTGCGGCCGCGGCTGGGCGTCGAGGATGGTGAGAAAGTAGAAGCCGTTCTGCTGGGTGGCGTCGTCGCCGGGCCACCACGGCTCCGCGGACTCGCCTCCCGTGTATCCGTTGAGGCCCTTTCCGTCGCCGAACTCGGCGAACCCGACGCGGAGCGAGATCCGGTACTTCTCCGGCAGCGGCGTGGAGGATCGGATCACGGTGGCGTCGGTGTGGGCCGGCGAGGCGACGCGCAGGACGCGGTTCGTGGGATCGGCGGGGTCGGTGGCGACCGCCGCGAGGTCGTGGAACGCGCGCCCCGCGGAGCGGGTATACGACTCGATCCGCAGCCATCCGTCCGCGCCGAGCGGCGCCGAGATGCGATACCCGCTCGGCGGAGTGACGCCGCGCGCGCGGAAGAAGACGCCGTTGTCGGAGAAGGGCCCATCGTCCGGGACCGGGTCCGGCGTCCATGCCGCGTCGGGAACCTCGGCCTGCTGGAAATCTTCGCGCGAGGCGACGACCCACCCCGGCCCCGGCGTCGTTCCGCCGTCCGGAGCAGGTCCGGCATCCGCGACCGGTCCCGCATCCACCGGTCCCGCATCGTTCGGGCCGACGGACGCGGACGGGTCCTTGCGCCCGTTCGCGCAGGCGAGTGCCACGACAGCGAGAACGGACAGGCGCACGGCATCGAAGATAGGGCCCCGTGCGGCATTGCGCAGCCCGGCGGCCCGGGCAGCAGCCAGGCGAGGACGCCGTGGTAGAACGCGCGCCATGGCACAGGTTGCGTTTGTCGGTCTGGGAAAGATGGGCCGTCCGATGGCCGCCCGGGTCCAGAAGGCCGGCCACCAGGTCCACGCGTTCAACCGCTCGCGAGGCCCCGTCGACGAGTTGTCGGGGATGGGCGCGACTCCCGCGAGGAGCGCCGCGGAGGCGGCGGAGCGGGCAGAGGTGATCCTCACCGCGCTGCCCACGCCCGACTCCGTTGCCAGCGTCTACGAGGAGATGGCGGCCGCGGCGCGGGCGGGCCAGGTGTATGTCGACTGCTCGACGGTGAGCCTGGATTTGAACCGGCGCTGCGCCGCCTGGCTCGCGAAGCGCGGCGCGCAGTTCCTGGACGCGCCTGTGTCGGGGGGTCCGGCGGGTGCGCAAGCGGGCACGCTCACCGTGATGGCGGGCGGCGATCAGGCCGCGTTCGATCTCGCGCTGCCGGTCTTCCGGGCGTTCGGGAAGAACATCCGCCTCTGCGGTGGCGTGGGAGCGGGCCAGGCTGTGAAGCTCGTCAACCAGCTGCTGGTCGGCGTGCACACCGCGGCCATCGCCGAGGCGGCGGTGCTGGGAGCCAGTCTGGGCGCCGATCCGAAGATCGTGCTGGAGGTGATCGGCACGTCGTTCGGCGGCTCGACGATGATGACGCGCAACCTCCCGCGGTTCATCTCCCGCGATTTCAGCGCCGCGACCTCGGTGCGGCTGCTGCTCAAGGACCTGGGGATCATCCACGCCGAAGCGAAGCGCGCGCAGGTGCCCCTGCTCCTCGGCGCGCTCGCGGAGCAGCGCTTCGTCGAGGCCTGCGGGCGCGGGCTCGCCGAGGAGGACATGGCGGCGCTGGTGAAGCTGTGGGAGGAGCCCGCGGGCGTGACGGTCGATCGGCCGCGGAAGGGGTGAACGACGATGCCGCGGTTTGCCGCCAATCTCACGATGTTCTGGCCTGAGCTGGACGTGTACGAACGCTTTCGCGCGGCCGCCCAGGCCGGGTTCCGGCGCGTGGAGATCCTCTTCGTTCACGAGCTGGATCCGGTGCGCGTCGTCGGCGCGCTCGAGGAGTTCGGCCTCGACCTGGTGCTCTTCGATCCCGCGCCGGGAGACTGGGCCAAGGGCGAGCGCGGGCTGCTCAGCGTTCCCGGCCGCGAGGAGGAGTTTCTTGCGACGGTGCGGGAGGCCGCGAAGGCCGCGGCGCGCTTCGGCACCCGGCTGCTCAATGCCCTGGCCGGTATTCCCCCCGCGGGCATACCGCGCGAAGTCGCGGAGCGCACGGCGGTGGCCAACCTGCGCGCCGCGGTCCCGCTGGTGGAGAAGGCCGGAGCAACCCTTCTGGTCGAGGCGATCAACTCCATCGACATGCCCGGATATCTCGCGGACACGGTGGAGCGGGCCGCCGCGCTCGTCGAGGCCGCTGCCTCGCCATCGGTGCGCCTGCAACTCGACCAGTACCATGTGGGAATGGCCAAGGCCGACGCCCGCGCAGCCCTGCGCAGACATGCGCCGCTGGTCCGGCACGTCCAGATCGCGGACGTTCCGGGCCGCAACCAGCCCGGCACCGGCACCCAACCCATCCGCGAATTCCTCGATGACCTCGATCACCTCGGCTACACCGGCTCCGTTGGCCTGGAATACCGCCCCCGAGGCACCATGACCGAAGCTTTGTCCTGGCTCCCCCGCGACCTCCGCCAGTAATTCGGGGACACAATACGAAATTCGTCTGATTTCCGGTCTGCGGACGCAGTTCCCCGTGTCACGGCGATCGCGTTGCCACGGAATCAAGTTGGCCCCGAGTCTCCGATCGATGGGGCGGACGAATTTCGTATTGTGTCCCCGAATTACCCGAATTACCGGAGGGCGCGGCGGATGATCTTGCCCGTCGCGGTGAGCGGGAGCTCGGTGACGAACTCGACGATGCGCGGGTATTCGTGGGCGGCGAGGCGGGAGCGGACGTGCTCCTGGAGGTCCTTGGCGAGGGCGTCGCCTGCCGTGAAGCCTTCCTTGAGGACGATGACGGCCTTCACCACCTCGGTGCGGATCGGATCGGGGAAGCCGACCACGGCCGCGATGGCGACGGCGGGATGGCGCGAGAGGCAGGCTTCGATCTCGCCCGGTCCGATGCGGTAGCCGCCGCTGGTGATCAGGTCGTCGTCGCGGCCGACGAAACGGAAGTAGCCCTTCTCGTCGCGGACCCCGAGGTCGCCGCTGATCAGCCAGTCGCCGCGGAACTTCGCCGAGGTGGCGGCGTCGTTGCGCCAGTAGCGCAGGAACATCACCGGATCGGGCCGCTTGTAGGCGATGCTCCCCATCTCGCCCGGCGGCAGCTCGCGCCCTTTGTCGTCGACGATGGACACCGTGTGTCCCGGGATCGCGGTCCCGGTCCAGCCCGGGCGCACGGGCGGAAGCGCTGCGCCGTTGCCCACCACCAGGTTGCACTCGGTCTGTCCGTAGAACTCGTTGATCGTCAGCCCGAACGTGGCGCGGCCCCAGTCGATCAATTCTTCGCCCAGGCTCTCGCCGCCGGAAGCGAGGCTGCGCAGGCGGACGCCGGGATCGCGGACCCCCGAGGCACGCAGCAGCTTCAGCGCCGTGGGCGGCATGAACACGTTGCGCACGCCGTGCCGCGCCATCAGGCGCATCGCTTCCGCGGGATCGAACTTCCGCGGCCGGTGCGCCAAGACGCAGATGCCGTGGTGCCACGCCGGCATCACCACGTCGAAGAGCCCGCCGATCCAGGCCCAGTCCGCGGGCGTCCAGAAGCGGTCGCCGGGCTGCGGAAACCCGTCGTGCGGGTATTCGACGCCAGGCAGGTGGCCGATCAGCACCCGCTGCGCGTGCAGCGCGCCCTTGGGCTGCCCGGTGGTGCCGCTGGTGTAGATGATCAGCGCCGGCTCTTCGGCGTCCGTGTCCACCGCCGGGAAGCGATCGGCGGCCTGCGCGAGCAGCGCGTGCAGATCGAGCGCGCCGTCGGCGGCGCCGTCCACGCAGAGAATGGTCTTCAGCTCGGGCAGCCGGTCGCGCAGCTTCGCCAGCTTGGGAAGCTGCTCGCGATCCGTGACCAGCGCGCTCGCGCCGCTGTTCTGCAGGCGGAACTCCAGCGCCTCCTCGCCGAAGAGGGTGAACAGCGGCACCGAGATCATCCCGGCTTTCCAGGCCGCGACGTGCGCCACCGCGGTCTCGTGGCGCTGCGGGAGGAGGATGGCGACGCGATCTCCGCGCCGGACGCCGCGCGCGACGAGGACGTTGGCCAGCCGGTTCGAGAGGGCCGCGATCTCGTCGAACCTGAACTCGCGCGTCTGGCCCGACGGCTCGACCTCGATCAGCGCCAGCGCGCCGCCCTGGCGGTCGGCCACGTCCCGGCCCATGTTGAATTGCGCGGGGATCTCCCAGCGGAACGCGCCCATCTCAGAACACCTGCGGCTTCGCGTCCGCGGCGAGCGGGCTGACGTACGGCTTGCCCTGCGTGGACTTCGCGAACTCCTCCTTCGCCTGCGCGACGGCCTTCCCGTCCGAGAGCAGGTCCGCGAGCGATGCGCCGAGCACCTTCGCCGCCACGTGCATCCCCTTGAACCCCAGCGGGTGCGCCGCGCAGGAGGTCTGCGCCCAATGGTGCGAGGCGGTGCCGAGCGGGCGCGCGGCGATCGTCAACTCGGCCAGCGGCACCGCGGCGCTGACCTCGCCGATGTCCGAGGAAGCGGTGTTGCCATGGCCCGGCCCGAAGGGAATCGCCTCGGTGGCGAGTCCCGCCTGCGGCGCACCGACCTCCTTCTGCAGCGCCTTGGCGAAAGCCTGGTCCTTGTCGTCGAACTGCGGCGGTCCGACGCGCTCCAGCTCCCGCTGCAGGATCTTCCCCAGCACCGTGTTGGTGATCGGGTCGCGCACCGAGGCGAGCACGGTGACCTTCGCGCGCGTCTCGGTGCCCAGGGCGGCGCCGTCCGCCGCCTTTCGCATCCTGCCGAGCATCTCCTCCACGCTCTCGATGTTCTTGTCCCGCAGCCAGACCTGGACCTTGGAGTAGTCGGGGATGATATTCGCCACCTTGCCGCCGTCCTTGATCACGCGGTGGATGCGGGCGGTGGGATGGACGTGCTCGCGCATCAAGGACATCGCGTGCTCGAACAGCTCCATCGCGTCCAGCGCGCTGCGCCCCAGCCAGGGCGAGGCGGCCGCGTGCGCCGTCTTGCCGAAGAACTCGACCTCCGTGGCCGTGAGCGCGAGGCGCGTCCCGTACGAGATCTCGTTCTTGTCGCTCGGGTGCCAGGAGAGAACCACGTCGGTGTCCTTGAACGCGCCCGCCATGATCATGAACGTCTTCCCGATCAGGATCTCCTCCGCCGGCGTGCCGAAGATCTTGATCGTTCCGGGAAGCTTCTGCGCGGCGCGGACATGGTTCGCGGCGACGGCCGCCGCCAGCGCCGACGTTCCCAGCAGGTTGTGACCGCACCCATGCCCGGGCGCGTCCGCAGCCCGCGGGTCCTTCTTCGCCTCGCCGGCCTGCTGGGAGAGGCCGGGGAGGGCGTCGTACTCGGCGAGAACCCCGACCACCGGCGAGCCGGAGCCCGCGGTGGCCACGAACGCCGTGGGCATCCCGCCGATGTTGCGCGTCACCTTGAACCCCTCCTTCTCGAGGAGGTCGGCCATCAGGCCCGCGGACTTCGATTCTTGCAGGGAGGGCTCGGAGAACTCCCAGATCTGCCTGGAGACGCCTTCCCAGCGGGCGCGCGTCTGATCGAGGTACGCATCGGTCGCCGGCGCACCGGCGGCGAGGAGGAGGGCGGCGATCGCGGCAGTCATGCGCCGTTCACTACAGAATTCGGGTCGCGCAGGGAAGGCTGCGCGGCTGGATCGCCGGAATGCAGACGCGCGCGCTGGGAAGGAACGGGCCGGAGGTCTCCGCCCTTGGTCTCGGCTGCATGGGCTGGAAGCGACGCAGCAGGAAAAGCAAGGCGCGAGCGCCGGCCCCTGCGGACCGGCGCTCTTGATCCAGCGGACATCGCCGCCGCAGCGGCGGTCAGAGCGCCGTGTTGCCTCGCTCCCCCGTGCGCACCCGCACCGCCTCGACGACCTCCAGGACGAAGATCTTCCCGTCGCCGAGGCTGCCGGTGCGGGCCGCCTTCTCGATCGCGTCGATGGCCTGGCCGACGAAGTCGTCCTGCACCACCGCTTCGATCTTGATCTTGGGCACGAAGTCCACGATGTACTCCGCGCCGCGGTACAGCTCCTTGTGCCCCTTCTGCCGCCCGAATCCCTTCACCTCGCTGACGGTCATCCCGTTCACGCCCACTGAGTTGAGCGCGTCCTTGACCTCCTCGAGTCGCGAGGGCCGGATGATGGCCTCGATCTTCTTCATCTCAGCTCTTTCCCAGCGCGCCCACCAGCGCGCTCCCGCCCAATCGCGAGCGCTCGTCGTGGGAGGAGGCGACGTGCTCGCCGATGCTCGGGCCGCCCAGCACGTACGCGTTCTCGGAATGTTGCGAGAGATCCAGGCCGGTCATCTCGGCGTCCGCGCCGACGCGCACGCCGACCAGCGCGTCCACCACCTTGAGGATCACGAAGGTCATCGGCGCCGCCAGGGCGATGGTTGCGACGATGGCGATCAGCTGCGTCCCCAGCTGGCCCGCATTGCCGTGGAAGAGCCCGTCTCCGCCGGCGCCGTTCACCGCCTTCCAGGCGAACAGCCCGGTGGCGATCGCGCCCCAGGTCCCGCCGACTCCGTGCACGCCGACCACGTCGAGCGCGTCGTCATATCCCAGCCGTGACTTCAGATGGCAGCCGCCAAAGCAGAGCGCGCCGGCGATCCCGCCGATGGCCATGGCCGCAAGCGGACCGACGAAGCCGCACGCGGGAGTGATCGCCACGAGCCCGGCGACGGCCCCGGATGCGGTGCCGAGCGCGGTGGGCTTTCCCCGGAGCTTCCACTCGCACAGCATCCAGCCCATCGCCGCCGCGGCGGCGCTCGTATTCGTGGTGAGGAACGCGTTCGCCGCGACCCCGCTGGCCTCGAGCGCGCTGCCTGCGTTGAACCCGAACCAGCCGAACCAGAGCAGACCGGCGCCGAGCATGGTGAGCGGGAGGTTGTGCGGCGGCATGGGCGTGTGGGGGTAGCCCCTGCGCTTGCCGATCACCAGGGCGCAGACCAGCGCCGAGACTCCCGAGGAGAGGTGCACCACCGTGCCCCCGGCGAAGTCGAGCGCGCCGAGCTTTCGCAGGAAGCCGCCTTCGCCCCACACCCAGTGCGCCAGCGGGTCGTAGACCAGCGTGGTCCAGAGGAGGACGAAGAGAAGATAAGCCGCGAAGCGTTTCCGCTCCGCGAACGCCCCGGTGATGAGCGCGGGGGTGATCACGGCGAACATCATCTGGAAGAGCATGAACGCCTGGTGCGGGATGGTCGGCGCATAAGAGGAGGGACCGGGGCCGACGCCGCTCAGGCCCAGCCACTCCAGTCCGCCGATCACGCCTCCCTTGTCGGGACCGAAGGCGAGCGAGTATCCGAACAG
>JBGQLA010000024.1:0-24206 GCA_041499865.1 Deltaproteobacteria bacterium | reverse complement strand
GTGCGGGCGATCACGTCGAGGACCGAGCGCATCGCGGCGCCCGGGTCCGACAGGCTGACCTCGGGGGTCGCGTCTGCGAGCTGTCCCTCCAGATCCGCGACCTTGCGCGACATCTCGATGCGCGCGCGCGCTTGCTCGACGGCGCGCTGGATCTGCGCCGGCGTGAACGGCTTGGGAAGGTAGTCGCGCGCCCCGCGCCGGATCGCCTCGACGGCGGTGTCGATGGTGGCGTAGGCGGTGATGATCACCACCTCCAGCGCCGGACGCTCCCCCAGGAGCGAGCCGAGCAGATCGAGCCCGCTCTCCCGGCCCAGCCGCAGATCGACGAAGGCGAGGTCGTGGGGCAGGCGCGCCAGCGAATCCATCGCCGCCGCGGCGGAGCTGCACTCCGTGACCGCGCACCCCAGGCCCTCCAGGCAGACGGCGAGCGTCTTGCGGATGTTGCGCTCGTCGTCCACCACCAGAACCCGGAGGTCCCGCGGCATGCGGTTCGCCGGATCGTTCAATCGCTGCCCCAGCGCGGCGGGAGCACGCCGGCGCGGCGATCGCGCTCACGGCCCCAACGCCACTCCATCATCCCAGCGAACAGGGCGCAGAGGAAGCAGCCGGCGCAGGCGGCGGCGATGCCTGCCCGCATCCAGTGCGGCAGGGAAACCCAGGCGAGGAGCTCCGAGGGAATCCAGAAGAGTCCCGAAACGGCGAGGATGTGCACGAGCACCAGCCGGGAAGCCCGATGCTGCTCCCAGCGCAGCTGCGCCAGCAGGAACGCCTTCATCTCCCGCGGGGGCTCCGGCGCCATCCGCAATCCTTCGCGCACGTCCGCCGATTCTGCACAGGTCGTGCCGCCCGCCGCCCTCGCCTTGAAGGCGTGCATGGTTGCGGAATGCAGGATCCAAGGCAGCCCGTGATTGCACTTTGCAATGAAACGTTCCCTTCCCACCCGCGCCTCAACTACCGGAAGACGGCGCGGCGCGTGCTTGCTAGCGTCTATCGCGATGAGCTTGCCCGTGCCGTCGTCGGAGCCGCCTCCGCCCCGTCCGCGTGCCGCGCAGCGGCTGAAGCGCTTTCTTCTCGGCGGCCCGAAAGATCTGCAGGACCCGCACCTTTTCCGCCACATCTCGCTGGTCGCTTTCCTCGCCTGGGTCGGCCTGGGGGCGGACGGCCTCTCCTCCTCTTCTTACGGCCCGGAAGAGGCGTTCAAGAACCTGGGCCAGCACACGTACCTGGCGGTGTTCCTGGCCGCGGCGACGGCGTTCACCGTCATCATCATCGCGGCTGCGTACAGCCGCGTCATCGAGCACTTTCCCTTCGGGGGCGGCGGTTACATCGTCGCTTCCCGGCTGCTCGGGCCGCGCGCCGGCCTCGTCAGCGGCAGCGCGCTGGTCGTCGACTACGTGCTCACCATCTCCATCTCCATCGCCGCGGGCGGCGACGCGGTCTTCAGCGTCCTGCCGGACGGCGCCCGCCTCGCCAGCGTCGCCGTCGCCGGCGTGCCGATGAAGCTCGTGGTGGAGTTCGTGGGCGTGCTCGTCCTCGTCCTGCTCAACCTGCGGGGAGTGAAGGAGTCGGTCACGGTGCTGATGCCGATCTTCCTCGCCTTCCTCCTCACCCACGCGGTCGTCATCGGCGCCGGCATCGGCCTGCATCTCGGCCGCGCCCACGAGGTCGTGCGCGAGGTCTCGGCAGGCCTCTCCAACGGGATGGCGACGCTGGGATTCGGGGGCCTCGCGCTCCTCTTCGTCCGCGCGTACTCCCTGGGCGGCGGCACGTACACCGGCATCGAGGCGGTCTCCAACGGCCTGCAGATCATGCGCGAGCCGCGGGTCCAAACCGGCAAGCGGACGATGGCATACATGGCGATCAGCCTGGCGGTGACCGCCGCCGGGATCATCCTCTGCTACCTGCTGCTGGACGTCAGGGCGTCGCCGGACCAGACCATGAACTCGCTGCTGGCGGCCAAGGTGGCGGGCCAGGTGCGGTTCCTCGGTCTTCCGGTGGGCAGATGGTTCGTGTTCCTCACCCTGCTCTCGGAAGCGCTGCTCCTCTTCGTCGCCGCCCAGACCGGCTTCATCGACGGTCCGCGCGTGATGGCGAACATGTCGCACGACTCCTGGTTCCCGCACCGCTTCAGCGCGCTGAGCGATCGCCTCACCATGCAGAACGGCGTCCTCTTGATGGGGGGCGCGGGCCTGGCGATGCTGCTCTACACCGGCGGCCGGGTGGACGCGCTGGTGGTGATGTACTCGATCAACGTGTTCCTCACCTTCTCGCTCACGCAGATCGGGATGATCCGCTACTGGCTCAAGCACGAGACCCGCCGCAAGCAGCGCGACTGGAAGAGCCACATCTGGATCCACCTGGTGGGCGGGGCCCTCTGCGTGACCATCCTCGCCATCACCGTGCTGGAGAAGTTCCGCGAGGGCGGGTGGCTGACGGTGGTGGCGACGGGCACCCTGATCGCGCTCTGCATGGCGATCAAGCGGCACTACGCCGGGGTGTTCGCGCGGCTCAAGCGGCTGGATCAGATCCTGGACGCGCTGCCCTCCTCGCCGGTGACGGAGAAGCCGCTCGACCCGAAGAAGCCTACCGCCGTCCTCCTGGTCGGCGGCTACTCCGGCCTCGGCATCCACTCGCTGCTCACCGTGCTGAAGCTCTTTCCCCGCTACTTCCAGAACGTGCTGTTCGTGACCGTGGGCGTGGTGGACAGCGCCACCTTCCAGGGCGTCGAGGAGGTGGACCGCGTCCGCGAGCAGGCCGAGGAGGGGATGAAGAAGTACGCCGAGCACGCGCAGCGGCTCGGGCTGCCCGCGGACTACCGGGTGGCGATGGGCACCGAGGCGGTGGCGGAGAGCGTGAGGGTGGCGCAGGAGATCGCGCGCGAGTACCCGCGGGCCATCTTCTTCGCCGGGAAGCTGATCTTCGAGCGGGAGCGCTGGTTCGATCGCTTCCTGCACAACGAGACCGCCTACGCCATGCAGCGGCGCCTGCAGTTCGCGGGGCTGCAGATGGTGGTGCTGCCGGTCCGCGTCCTCGAGTGAGATGTGGTCAGCGGTTGACCAGCATCTCCTGCTTCAGCTCGCCGTCCACCGGCTGCTTCCCCAGCCAGACGGAGAAGAGCGCGTCGGCGAAGTCCTTGCCGGGAAGCGAGACCTCCTCGCCGCCGCCGGCCTTGATCAGCGTTCCCCGCCCCGGGTAGTACGTGATCACGATCGTCTGCCCGCCGCGCAGGTCGGGGATCGCGCGCAGGAAGCGGTCGAGCCGCTCCTGGAGGTTGGGCATCTGCGGCCCCGAGTTGCGCTGGAAGCCCTCCTGCACCGCCTCGACGATCTTCCCCCGCTCCAGATCGCGCAGCATGTTCATCTGCACGCGCTTGATCTGATCGGAGGCGATCACCTGGCCGGCGTCCTCGGTTGGGTTCTCGAGGTAGAGGCTGGCCAGGTACACCTTGAACCAGAGCTTCTTGCGCAGGCCCATGCCCATCAAGTTCAACGTCTTGCCTTCCACCTGGATGGTGGGAGGGGCGACCACGCCCTCTCGCTCACGGGCAAGGGCGGGGAGGGCGATCAGCAAGGCGAGCAGGACTCTCATCGGCGCTCCCGTCGAAGGTGCAGTGGATGTAGTCGATCTGCGCACCGCGGCCACCCTACCGCAGCCGTGCTAAGAGAGGCCCCTTCGAGAGACCGGGAGTGCACCGTGGGCAAGACCGTGATCGACGGCGTGGCGGGGGTGGAAGCGCTGTCCGGCAAGGAGCTGGGCGTCTCCGAGTGGCGGCAGATGACGTACGAGGCGATCGTCAAGTTCGCCGAAGCCACCGGCGACCACCAGTGGATCCACGTGGACCGCGAGCGGACCGCGCGCGAGTCGCCGTTCGGCAAGCCGATCGCACACGGCTATTTCACCCTCTCGCTGATCGCCGCCCTGTTCTTCGAGCTGGTGGAGGTGAAGAACTTCGCCATGGTGATCAACTGCGGGCTCAACAGGGTCCGCTTCCCGGCGCCGCTCAAGGAAGGCCAGCGCTACCGGCTGAAGGTGAAGCTGGGCGAGGTGACGAGGATTCCCAACGGCGCCGAGGGACTGCTCAGCGCCGCGGTGGAGGTCGAGGGCGAGCGGAAGCCGGCCTGCGTCGCCGAGCTCGTGTTCCGCTTCTACGGCGGCAAGGGCTGAACGAGTTCCCTGCGGGGACGTGCTAGAACGCGCGCGTGCCGGCGCGCGAGTACAACTTCGACGGCCTGGTCGGCCCGACGCACAACTACGCCGGCCTCTCCCGCGGCAACGTGGCGTCGCTCGCCCACGCAGGCCAGCCCGCGAACCCGCGCGGCGCCGCGCTGCAGGGCCTCTCGAAGATGCGCTTCGTGGCCTCGCTCGGCGTCGGCCAGGCCGTGCTGCCGCCGCACGAGCGGCCGTCGCTACGGACGCTGCGGCGCCTCGGGTTCCGCGGCTCCGACGCGGAGGTGATCGCCCGGGCGGCGGCCGATCCGGAGCTGAAGGATCATCTGCTCCGGATCAGCTCCAGCGCTGCGGCGATGTGGACGGCGAACGCCGCCACCTGCGTCCCCGCGTCCGATGCGGCGGATCGGCGGCTGCATCTCGTCCCCGCGAACCTCACCGCGATGTTCCACCGCGCGCTGGAGGCGGAGACCACCGCGCGCGTGCTGCGCGCGATTTTCGCCGACCCGCGCCGATTCGAGGTCCACGACCCGCTCCCCGGCGGCGCGCACTTCGCCGACGAAGGCGCCGCGAATCACACCCGGCTGTACGCGGAGGGGCGGCCGGCGGCGCACCTCTTCGCCTGGGGACGCCGGTCGTTCGGGAGCGCGCCGGAAGAGCCGGTGCGGTATCCCGCGCGGCAGACGCGGGAAGCCTCGCATGCGCTGGCCCGCCTCGGCCAGGTCGATCCGGCGCGCGCCCTGTTCCCGCAGCAGCATCCGCGCGGGATCGACGGCGGCGCCTTCCATACCGACGTGCTGGCCGTGGGCAACGCCAACCTGCTGCTCCTGCACGAGCTCGCCTTCGTGGAGCCCGCGGCGGTCCTGGAGAAGCTGCGAGAGCTGCTTGGACCGGCGTTCATCGCTCACCTGGCCACCGAAAAGAACCTCCCGCTGGCTTCGGCGGTGTCCGCATACCCGTTCAACTCCCAGCTCCTCACCCTGCCCGACGGGTCCATGACCCTCCTCGCGCCCGAGGAGTCGCGCGAGGATGGGCCCGCGCGCGAGTTCCTCGACTCCGTGGCGCAGTCCGGCGGGCCGGTGAAGAGCGTGCACCATCTCGATCTGCGCCAGTCGATGGAGAACGGCGGCGGGCCGGCGTGCCTGCGGCAGCGCATCGTCCTCGACGACGAGGATCGCGCCGCGGTGAAGGCGCGCGTGTTCTGGGACGACGCGCTCGGGGCGGAGCTGGAAGGATGGGTGCGCAGGCACTACCGCGATCGGGTGGTTGCGGCGGACCTGGCCGATCCCCACCTCGCGCAGGAGAGCCTCGCCGCGCTCGACGAGCTGACGGGGATCCTCCGGCTGGGCAGCGTCTACGACTTCCAGCGCTGACGCCGTGGGGCTGGCTCGGCGCGGGGTCGCGCCGGCTGTCCCGCAGCGCCGCGATGGTCCGCGCGCTGCCGTGGGACTACTTCCGGGAAGGCGCTTCCTTCCGGATCAGCTTTCCCTGCGGATCCACCAGGTAGTCGGCGTCGTCGTACGACAGCTCGAACAGGCCATCCTCGCGCAGGGTGATGGAGCGCGGCGCGCGCTTCGCCAGGAGCGCCGCGGCGTCGTTGGCGATGTTCAAGGTGGGCGAGGGCGCCTCCGCTTCCTTCGGTTCCCCAGGTGGGGGAACCTCCGCCTCCTGCGTCGGGGCCGGGGCGAACGCCGGCTGCGAAGGTTTCTGCTCCTCCTTCTCGCGGTCGACGTCGGCGAGGCGGGCCCGGATCTGCGCCGCCTCCTCCGGTCCCAGGCGATCCAGGTCGCGCGCCAGCTCCGGATTGGCGGACACCAGGCGGGCGGCTCCGGCGACGAAGGGGCGGGGCACCGGCAGGGGCGCCGGCACGAGCCGCACCCCGCCCGCGCGCAGCGGCAGCCGCGCGATGCGGTCCTCGCTCGCCTGCGCCTTGCGCACGGCGTCGAAGCCGGGGCGCAGATCGCCGATCGTCAGCCCGCCCTTGGCCTCGGCGAGCGCCGAGGCCAGCTCGTCCGCGGCCTGCACCGCCTCGGTTCGCATGCGACCAGCCCGATCGAAGGCCCTGGCGAGCTCGGGGTCGGTATCGTCGGCCATCAGCTCCGCCGAGGTACTCCGGATCCAGGTGCCGCGATCGATCGCCTGGAGCAGCCGCTTCAGATCGCCGCGCGCCCGGCCCACGGCGGCGTAGTCGCTGGAGCGGATCGCATCGAGCTGGCTCCGGGTGGGCCGGGACGCCAGGGCCTGCTGGGCCCAGCGCTCCTGCTGGGCGATGGCGCGCACGGCGCCGCTGTCACGCTGGACGGCGGAGGAGCCGTGGATGCATCCGGCGGCGAGCAACAGTGCGAAGAGGATCCGGCGCATGCGCATTCCTTTGCGGGCGCGCCCATGGCGCGTCAAGAGAGCAGCAACTGCGACGCCCGGCAGTCGCCTTCGGCCACGCCCTTGAGTAGAACGACCGGAGGAGGTCCGCATTCAAATGATCGCCCTCGCGTTGCTGCTGGCAGCGCCCGCCGAAGATCTGCCGGCGCGCTTGCGCCACCTCGAGGCGGCAGCGGCCGCCTGGGCGCCCGCCCCCTCGCTCGACGGGACCCGTGTGGCCTTCCTCACCACCCTGTTCGGGACACGCCAGGCGGCGTCCGTCGCAGCCTCCGGGAGCTATCCCGTCCAGCTCACCGACGAACCCGAGGGAGCGACCGAAGTCCGATACCTTCCGCCCGAGGCGAAGCAACTGGTCGTGACCGCGCTGCGAGACGGTCACCGCCGCCTCCTCCTGGTGGGCGATGACGGTTCCGCGGCCGTTCCCATCGACCCGGACCCGGGCGATCAGCTCCTCGGCGGTTTCAGCCGCGACGGCAAGAGGCTGTTCTACGCGGTCCAGGCCGGGGAAAAGGTCTCGTTGCGGACGTTTTCTCCGGAGACGCGGAAATCCGCCGAGGTGACCGAAGCCCCTCCGGCCGCCGGGCACCAGGTCGCGGCGGGGTCGCTTCCGCTGCGCGAAGCCCTGGCGGGGCTCTTCGCTCTCGGACCTCCATCCCTGGACGGGCGCTCGATCCTGGCGCTGGTGCGGCGGGCGGGGTCCGAGTCGGTCGTGCTCGCGGACCTGGGGACCGCGCGCGCCGTGATCCTCGTCTCGTCGGAGAAGCCGGCCCGCTTCCGCCAGCCCCGCTTTTCCTCCGACAGCCGCACGGTGTTCATCCTCACCGACGCGGGCCGCGCGACCCTCGGCGTGGACTCCATCGCCGTCCAGGGACGCGCGCGCAAGACGTTGTACGCGCCGGAGCAGGAGGTCGAGGCCTTCGCGCTCTCCGAGGACGGCCACCGGCTGGCCGTCGCGCTGGAAACGAACGGGCAGACCCTGTTCTCGCTGCTCGATTTCCCCACCCTCCGGGCTCAGCCCTTGGCGGCGCCGCCGGCCGGCGCCCTCGCCGACGGCGAGATGACCTGGGATCGCGCCGGGGAGCGGTTGTTCTTCGGCTGGCGCCAGGCCGACGACACCACCGACGTCTGGGAGCTGCGGGTCGGGCGCGGCACGGCGACGCGGCTGACGCGCAGCCCGCGCCCGGGGCTCGGACCCGACGCGATCCCCCGGCCGAAGCTGGTGCGCGCCGGCGAGTCGCAGGCCTGGCTCTGGCGGCCGAAGGAGGAAGGAAAGCCGCGGGTCGCGGTGCTGATCGCCCGCGAACCCACCCGTCCGGTCTTCGACAAGCGGATCGCCGCGCTCAACTTCGCCGGGTTCGCCCTGCTCGCCGTCAACGGGAAGGGGGCGGACAAGGCCGCGCTCGGTTACCTGGCGTCGGCGCACGATCTCGACGCGCGCGATCCGTTGCTGCTCAATCCCGACGGCCTGCCCGTCGGGGATCGGGAACAGTGGGGCGGCGTCGTCACCGGCCCGGGCCATCCGCGCTCCGGGCTCGAGCTCGACCCCGACCATCCCGATCTCCCGGCGCTGGTGCGGTACGCCCGGCGCGGCAAAGGAGCGCTGTAGGTGTGGAGAAAAGGTGCGATCCACGGGCATCGCGACACGAGAATGGAGGCTTGGAAGGGCATCGTCTTCCCAACTTGAATCAGCGGACATCCACCTCCCGCCTGCTCCCGGCGCAGTCCGGGGGACATCGCTGACAGTCCAGACGCGGACATCGCGGGCAGGTACGCGGTCGGAAGTCCTCACAGGAGATCATCGGCAACACTCTCCGGATGCTGGTCTAGATCTCCCGGGCAATCTCCATCGCCGCGGAGCGCAGCGCGAAGGCGGCGGGCGCAAGCGGCGCGCCCCGGCCGAGCAGCAGCACCACGTAATACCCCTCGGGCAGCGCCCGGCAGAGCAGCGATCCCGCGTCGCACCGGGCGCGCAGCTCGAGCAGCCCGCCCGCGCCGTGCTCGCGCGCGCCGGTCTGCACCGACAGCCACACCGCGGCCACCTGCGCGCCGAACACCTTCATCTCGTACTCGGAGAGCGCGGAATCGCGGATCACCAGCTCGACGGACTCGCCTTCGAAGTCGCAGAACACGGCGCCCCGGGCTCCTGGCACACGCCCGACCAGGGCTGTCAGCATGCGCCGGAAGGGCACGGGAAGCGCTTGTACCCACACGGTCCGAGTGGTAGCAAGCGGCGTTTGCCCGAGAAGGAGAGACCCGGTTTGGACAAGCGCGCGGCGGTGGTGCTCGGCGTCATCTTCGGCGGCCTCTTCCTGGTGCTGTTCGGGTTCATGCTGCTCGCGTACTCGGCCGTGAAGGGCGTCTCCGCGAACGTCAGCCTGGACACCGAGACCAGCGTGGGCGCGCGGCTGGGGATCGTCGAGGCCAAGGGCACCATCGGGGAGTCCGCGCCCGCCGGCGTCGACGCCGACAAGGTGGTGAAGCTGCTCAAGAAGTACGAGAAGGACGACGACATCAAGGGCATCGTCGTGCGCGTCGACTCGCCCGGCGGGTCGGTGGCGCCGTCGCAGGAGATCCACGACGCCATCAAGCGCATCAAGGCGAAGAAGAAGGTGGTGGTCTCGATGGGCGCGCTGGCCGCGTCGGGCGGCTACTACATCTCCGCCCCGGCGGACCGGATCTATGCCGAGCCCGGCACGCTCACCGGCTCCATCGGCGTGATCTTCATGCACTTCAACGTCCGCGGCCTGTTGGAGTGGGCGAAGATCGACCAGACCACGCTGAAGACCGGCAAGTACAAGGACACGCTCTCGCCCTTCCGCCCCCTCCACGACACCGATCGCGAGGAGATCCAGAGCCTCTCCGACGACGTCTACGGGCAGTTCGTGCAGGCGGTGGCGCAGGGCCGCGGCCTGCCGGAGGCACGGGTGCGAGAGATCGCCGAAGGCCGCATCTACACCGGCAAGCGCGCCAAGGAGCTGAAGCTGGTCGACGAGCTGGGCGGTTTCGACGACGCCGTCGCCGCCGCCTGGGAGCTGGCCGGCCAGAGCGGAGAGCCGAGGGTCCAGTATCCGCCGCGCGAGCACGAGTTCTCGCTGCGGGACCTGATGCGCGGCGCGTTCCAGGGCGCCTTCCAGGGCGCGACGGAAGGGGTCCGGTCCGCCGTCCCGGATCAGGGCGGCCTGATGTTCCTCGCGCCGAATCTGGTGAGGTGATGGACCGGCTGTGGGCGCCGTGGCGGATGGAGCTGATCGAGAAGGGAGAGCCGCAGAAGGGATGCATCTTCTGCGATCTGCCCCGCGCCACCGACGACCGCAAGAGCCTGGTCCTCGGCCGGAGCCGGCACACCTTCGCCATCCTCAACCGCTTCCCCTACACCAACGGACACCTGATGGTGGTCCCGCGGGCGCACGCCTCGGACCTGGTCGCCCTCCCGCGCGAGGAGAACGACGAGCTCTCGGAGAAGCTCCGGGTGGCGGTGCGGCTGGTCGGCGAGGCGTACCGCGCGCACGGCTATAACCTGGGGATGAACCTCGGCCGGGTGGCCGGGGCGGGAATCGCCGACCATCTGCACTGGCACGTGGTGCCGCGCTGGAACGGCGACACCAACTTCATGCCCGTGCTGGGCGACACCAAGGTGATAATCGAGCACCTCCATGCCAGCTGGGACCGCCTGCGCCCGCTCTTCGATCGCGAGTTCAGCGAAGGCCCGGCATGGTGAAGGAGCAGATCGCGGGGCTGGTGGAGAGCGCCCTGCAGCGGTGCGTGAAGGACGGCCTCCTGCCGCCCGGCGAATACCCGGCCGGGCTCGACGCGCCGAAGCAGGCCGCGCACGGCGACTTCTCTTCCAACGCCGCCATGGCCTTCGCCAGGCAGCACGCGAGCGCGACCAAAGCGAAGAAGCCCAACCCGCGCGCGCTGGCGCAGGCCATCGCGGACCGGCTCGAGGATCCCGCGGGCCTCCTCGCCGCGAAACCGGAGATCGCCGGTCCCGGGTTCCTCAACCTCCGGGTCGCGCAGGGCGTCTGGCACCGGTCGCTGGGCGAGGTGTGGGAGCAGCGGGAGCGGTTCGGGCGCAGCAACGCGGGCCGCGGCCTGCGCACCATGGTGGAGTTCGTCAGCGCCAATCCGACGGGCCCGATGCACGTGGGCCACGGGCGCGGCGCGGTGATCGGCGACGTGGTCGCCAATCTCCTGGAGTGGGCGGGATACGAGGTGTTCCGCGAGTTCTACATCAACGACGCCGGCGGGCAGGTCTTCCGCCTGGCGCACGCCACGCTGGCCCGGGCCACCGAGCTGCGCCCGGACGTGCGCCGGGTGCCGCTCGATCCCGAGGACTACCAGGGCGAGTACGTGATCGACGTGGCGCGCGCCTGGCTGGAGGCGGGCGGCGATCCCTCGCGCCCGTTCGAGGAGCTCCGCGAGCCGCTGCGGAACTTCGCCACCTCGTACATCCTGGAGAACCTGATCAAGCAGGACCTGGAGCTCTTCGGCATCCGCTTCGACGGGTTCTTCAGCGAGAAGACGCTGCACGAGCAGGATCGCCTCTCCGCCGCCATCCGGGTGCTCGAGGACAAGGGCATGACCGCGCTGGAGGTGCTGCCCCCTCCCAAGGGGATGGACATCGACGAGGAGGACTACGTCGCGCAGCCGCTCCGGGTGGTGAAGACCACGCGCTTCGGCGACGATCGCGACCGGCCCCTCTTCAAGACCACCGGCGAGCCCACCTACTTCGCGGCGGACGTCGCCTATCACTTCGACAAGATCTCCCGCGGATACCGGCGGCTGATCGACGTCTGGGGCGCCGATCACGGCGGGTACATCTCCCGGATGAAAGCCACGGTGGCGGCGCTCGGCGGCGAGCTGGAGGTGATCCTCTTCCAGCTGGTGAATCTGATGAAGGACGGCCAGCCGTACCGGATGAGCAAGCGGGCGGCGAACTTCGTCACCTTGCGCGAGCTGCTGGAGACGGCGGGGCGGGACGCGACGCGCGTCTTCTTCCTGCTGCGCCGCGGCGACATGGCGCTCGACTTCGACATCGGCCTGGCGCAGAAGCGCGACAACGCCAACCCCGTCTTCTACGTCCAGTACGGGCACGCGCGCTGCGCGGCGATCCTGCGCAAGGCCCGCGAGGAGAAGGGCGTTTCTCCCTCCTGGGACCCGGAAGCGCTGAACGCGCTGACGCTGCCGGAAGAGATCGAGCTGATCAAGCGGGTCCTGCAGTTCCCGGAGCTGATCGCGCACGCGGCCCTGGCCCTGGAGCCGCACAAGGTCGTCTTCTGGCTGCAGGAGAGCATCGGCCAGTTCCACGGCTACTACACGAAGTACAAGAAGACCGAGCGGGTCATCTCCGACGATCCGCGCAAGACCACGGCGCGCCTCTTCCTGGTGTGGGCGGTGAAGCAGACGCTGGCGAACGCGCTCTCGGTGCTCGGCGTCGAGGCGCCCGAGCGCATGGACGCGCCGGCGGAAGAAGAGTAGCGGCGTCCCCCCGGAGTCTGGTACACCCCGCCAGGATGCGGGACGTGGAGCGGCTGCGCGAAAGGCGGCAGTTTTCCCTCGACGACCGGCAGGTGGTCGCGCTGGCGATCTGCGCGCTGCTCCTCCTCTCCGGCGTCTTCTCGCTCGGCGTGCTGATCGGAAAGAAGACCGCGCCCTCCGCGGAGCTCGCCGCCGCCGGCCTCGCCGCCCTCGATGCGCAAGCGCGCAGGCCGGAGGCCCGGACCGCGCCGCATCCCGAGCCGGCGAAAGCCCCTCCGCCGCCCGCAGCGCCGAACCCGCCGTCGCAGCCGCCGGCGGAAAGGCCGGCGCCGGTCCGCGCGGCGAGCGTCATTCCACCGCCGCCGCGGTCCGCCACCGTGATTCCTCCGCCGTCGCGTCCCGTCCAGGTGGCCGCCCCGGCGCTCCCCGCGCTCGCGCCGCCGCCGCGCGATCTGGGCGAGTTCACCGTGCAGGTGGGCGCCTCGCAGGATCGCGGGGAAGCCGCTCGTCTGGAAAGCCGGGTGCGCAGCTCGGGCCTTCGCCCGTACGTGGTGGAGGCGAAGCTCGGCCGCAAGGGAACCTGGTACCGCATCCGCGTCGGCGCATTCCGCGATCGGGAATCGGCGATGCGCTTCCGCAAGGACGTCGAGCGCGAGCTGCGCACCGTCGCAGTCGTCATGCCGACCCGCTGACCATGCCGACCATCAAGCCCGAACGCGTCGAGAAGCCGTGGGGATACGAGCTCATCTGGGCCCGCACCGAGCGGTACGTGGGCAAGGTGCTGCACATCAACAAGGGCCATGCCCTGAGCCTGCAGTACCACCGGCGCAAGGACGAGACCGTCCACGTGCTGCACGGCCAGATGCTCTTCCAGACCGGCGGTGAGAACGAGCCGCTCCAGGAGAAGCTCCTCGGCCCCGGGGAGTCCTTCCACATCACGCCGCTTTTGCGCCACCGGATGATCGCGCAGACCGACTGCGACATCCTCGAGGCCTCCACTCCGGAGCTGGACGACGTGGTGCGGCTCGAGGATCGGTACGGAAGGACGAAGTAGGTGCGTTCCGTCGTGCTGGGCGGCGCCGGCTTCATCGGCAGCCATCTCGTCGATCGGCTGCTGGAGCGGGGCGACGAGGTCGTCGCCGTCGACAACCTCCTCACCGGGCGGCGCGAGAACGTCGCGCGGCACCAGCAGAACCCCCGCTACACCTTGCTGGAGCACGACATCTGCCGCCCGATCCCGGTGAGCGGACGGGCCGCGGTGGTGTTCAATCTCGCCTCGCCCGCCTCGCCCATCGATTACATGAAGCTGCCGCTGCAGACCCTGGAGGTGGGTTCGAGCGGAACCAGGAACGCCCTCGACCTCGCCCGCTCGGCCGGCGCCGTCCTGCTGCACGCGAGCACTTCCGAGGTCTACGGCGATCCGCTGCAGCACCCGCAGCGCGAGGACTATTTCGGCAACGTCAACCCCGTCGGCCCACGCGCCTGCTACGACGAGGCGAAACGGTTCTCCGAAGCGCTGGTCAGCTCCTACGCCCGGGTGCACGGCGTTCCGGTGCGCCTGGCGCGCATCTTCAACACGTACGGGCCGCGGATGCGCGCGGACGACGGGCGGGTGGTGCCCACCTTCGTGGTCCAGGCGCTGCGCGGCGAGGACTTCACCGTCTTCGGCGACGGCAGCCAGACCCGCAGCTTCTGCTACGTCGACGACATGGTCGCAGGGCTCCTGGCGCTGGTGGAGAAGGGCGACGCCCACCCGGTGAACCTCGGCAACCCGCTGGAGATGACGCTGATCCAGTTCGCCGAGATCACCCGCAGGCTGGCGGGCCGGGGTGGGCGCGTCCGTTCGGTGCGACCGCTGCCGGAGAACGATCCCCGGCAGCGCCAGCCGGACATCACCAGGGCCCGAAAGCTCCTCGGCTGGGAGCCGAAGGTGCCCCTGGAGGAAGGGCTGAAGCCGACCATCGAGTACTTCCGCCGCCATCTCGGGCTGTGAAAGCCCGGGATCAGAGATAGCGGCGCACGCGCGACTTGTACTCGAGGTAGGCGGCTCCGAACTTTCCCGCCAGGTACCGCTCCTCCGGGAGCACCGCGGTGAAGTGCACCGCGGCGAGCGCGCAGAACGAGAGCGCCGCCATCCAGCCGCGGCCGGAGATCGCCGCGATCCCCAGCACGATCAGCGTCAACCCGACGTACATGGGATTGCGGCTGAACCGGTAGGACCCGCGCACGATCAGCTGCGGCGACGGCATCCACGGCTTCGGGTCCTGGCCCGTCTTGCGGAACCAGCCGACCGCGGGCAGGCCGAGTCCGATCGCTCCGGCGACGGCCAGGATCCCCGCGAGCACGCCGGCCGCTCCCGGCCGGAAGCGGAGCCCCGGAAGGAACGCGCCGATCCCGATCGCCGCCGCAAACCAGAGGGGCGGCGCGATGCGGACCCGGGCGCCTCCCTGGCTGCTCTGCTCGCCATTGTGCGTCACGGCTTCGCATGTTATCCCCCGCGCTCCCGGAAAGGCAGAATGGCCGAGCAGAACCAGCACCTGCGCAACTTCTCCATCATCGCGCACATCGATCACGGCAAGTCCACGCTCTCCGACCGCTTGCTGGAGAAGACCGGGACGGTGAGCCAGCGCGAAGCGCAGGACCAGTTCCTCGACAACATGGAGCTGGAGCGGGAGCGCGGGATCACCATCAAGGCCCAGTCGGTGCGGATGAACTGGCGCTCGCGCGTCGACGGCAAGGACTACGTCCTCAACCTGATCGACACCCCGGGTCACGTCGACTTCGCGTATGAGGTCTCCCGCTCGCTCTCGGCCTGCGAAGGCGCGGTGCTGGTCGTCGACGCCAGCCAGGGCGTCGAGGCGCAGACGCTGGCGAACGTCTATCTCGCCCTCGAGCACGACCTCGCCGTGGTCCCGGTGATCAACAAGATCGACCTGCCCAGCGCCGACGTGGAGGGCACGCGCAAGGAGATCGAGGAGGTGATCGGCCTCGACGCCAGCAAGGCCATCGCCACCAGCGCCAAGGAGGGCACGGGCATCGAGGAGCTGCTGGAGGAGATCATCCACACCGTGCCGCCGCCCTCGGGCGATCCGGGGGCGCCGCTCAAGGCGCTGATCTTCGACAGCTGGTACGACTCCTACCGCGGCGTGATCATGCTGGTGCGGGTCGAGGAGGGCACGATCCGGCCGCGGCAGAAGATCCTCTTCATGTCCAACGGCCACGAGTACGAGGTGAGCGAAGTGGGCGTCTTCGCGCCGAAGGCGCAGGCCAAGCCCGACCTGATCGCCGGCGAGGTCGGATTCGTGGTGGCGAACGTGAAGGTGATCCAGGACGCCAAGGTGGGCGACACGCTCACCGAGCCGCAGCGGCCCACCGACAAGCCCGTCCCCGGGTTCAAGGAGATCAAGCCGATGGTGTTCTCGGGGATTTTCCCCATTGATTCCACGGATTACGAGAACACCCGCGACGCGCTGGAGAAGCTGCGCCTGAACGACTCCGCCTTCACTTACGAGCCGGAAACTTCCCAGGCGCTGGGATTCGGGTTCCGCTGCGGCTACCTCGGGCTCCTGCACATGGAGATCGTGCAGGAGCGGCTGGAGCGCGAGTACAACCTCGATTTGATTACCACCGCGCCCTCGGTGGTCTACAAGGTGATCAAGAAGGACGGCAAGGAAGTGACGGTCGACAACCCGGCGAAGCTGCCGGCGGAAGGCGAGATCGAGAAGCTGATGGAGCCGATGCTGCTGGCGCACATCTACGTGCCCAACGAGTACGTCGGCGCGGTGCTCCAGCTCTGCCAGGATCGGCGCGGGCTGCAGAAGGACATCCGCTACCTGGGTACGAAGCGGGTGCAGATCACCTACGAGATCCCGCTCGCCGAGGTGGTCTTCGACTTCTTCGACAAGCTGAAGAGCATCTCCCGCGGCTACGCCTCGCTCGACTACGAGCCGCTCGGTTACCAGGAAGCGGACCTGGTGAAGCTGGACATCCTGATCAACGGCGAGCCGGTGGACGCGCTCTCCACCATCGTGCACCGCGAGCGCGCCTACCACCGCGGCCGGGCGATCTGCGAGAAGCTCAAGGAAGAGATCCCCAGGCAGATGTTCGAGGTGGCCATCCAGGCGGCCATCGGCTCGCGGGTGATCGCGCGCGAGACGCAGAAGGCGATGCGCAAGAACGTGCTCGCCAAGTGCTACGGCGGCGACATCTCCCGCAAGCGGAAGCTGCTGGAGAAGCAGAAGGAAGGCAAGAAACGGATGAAGTCGGTGGGCCAGATCGAGATCCCGCAGGAAGCGTTCCTGGCCGTGCTCCGGGTGGAGGAATGACCGCGGCCGCCGAGACGCGCAATGAAGCCCAGGCGAAGCGCGAGATGGAGCTGGTCTCCGCCGCCGACAAAGGGCCGCGGGCCTTCTATGCCCAGGCCGGCTACGGCAGGCTCGCCGGCATCGTCGGCGGCACGGTGGTGGTCGGGCTGGTCGCGCAGCACCTGCTCCGGCAGCAGAACTTCCTCCTCGGCTCGCTCTGCGTGTTCCTCGCCATCTTCATCCTCTCCACCATCGGCTCCGCCACGCCCTGGGGCGTGCGCAGCCGCGCGCGGAACGAGGCGAAGTCGCTGCGCCGCAACGCCGTGCGGCTGCTCCGCCGCAACCGCAGCCGGCTTTCGGAGAGCGGGGCTGCGGAGGTGCAGGGCGCCATCTCCGGCGTCGACGACGCGCTGGGAAAGCGGCTGGGAATGCCGGCGGTGCAGGCCCGGCACACGCTCGACGCGGTCCTCGACAAGCACCTGGCGTTCGCCCGCAAGGGCGCGGTCCGCGAGTACACCGAGTCGATCGGCGGCGCCATCCTGGTGGCGCTGCTCCTGCGCGCGTTCGTCTTCGAGCCCTTCCACATCCCTTCCGGATCGATGATCCCCACCCTGCTGGTGGGCGACTTCATCTTCGTCAACAAGATGAGCTACGGGCTGCGCATCCCGTTCACCGATCCGGCGCACGTGCACAAGCTGTGGGAGTCGCCGCCCAGGCGCGGCGACGTGGTGGTGTTCATCAACCCGCACCGCCCGGACACCGACTACGTGAAGCGTGTGGTGGGCCTCCCCGGGGACCGCATCGACATCCGCGACAACGTCCTCTACGTGAACGGGGTGGAGCAGAAGCGGACGGAGGTGGGGGACTATGCCTACAAGGACCACTCCGATTACGTCGACGGGGACATCGAGGTGGTCTCCCGCCAGTACATCGAGGACCTCGACGGTCACATTCACCCCATCCTGCTGCGCAAGGACACCGGGTTGCAGCGTTCCCCCGCAGCCTCGGGCTCCTTCGTGGTGGAGGAGGGACGGGTGTTCATGATGGGCGACAACCGCGACAACTCGCAGGACAGCCGTGTGGAAGGTGGCCCCGGCCAGATCCCTTTCAGCTACATCAAGGGCCGCGCCAGCATCATCTGGATTTCCTTCGGCGGGCCGATGGCCATTCGTTTCGACCGGATGTTCCGTGGTGTAAAGTAGCCTCAGCCGCTGGAGGCGGCGCAGGGGCTCAGCGATGCGCAGGCGCAGCGACCGCGGGATCACTTTCATCACGGTCCTCCTCTTCGTCGGCATCGTCGCCGGCGTCGCCTGGTTCGCCACCTACGGCCCGGCGTACTGGGAGAACTTCGAGGTGCGCCGCGTGCTGAAGGAAGCCGCGAACATGTCGTACCGGGAGAAGGACGACCGCCGCATCCACGAGTACATCTTCAAGGAGCTGCACCACCTCTTCGACCAGAAGGTCGAGGACCACGGCCGCGTGCTCACCGAGATGCGCATCGACGTGGACGACGGCGATCTGCGGATCGAGCGCACCGAGATCCCGGCCGCGATCAACATCTGGCTGACCTACTCGCGCGACGTGGAAGTCCCGGTGTTGCACCAGCAGCGGCGGGTGATCTTCAACGAGTACACCTCGCAGGACCTCTCGCCGGTCAAGTGGTGATCAGAGGACGCTGAGGTGCGTCGCCAGCCGGTGCAGGCTGGCTTCGCCGCCGTGGAGCAGCACGCACGCGAGATCAGGGCCGAGAGCCGCGGCGCGCGCCGCGGGAAGCTGCGCGACGGCGAGCCCTTCCGCCGCGTCGTAGAGCTCCGTCTCGCCGCGGTGGAGCAGGAGGACCCCGCGGCGGAGCAGCGCCGGAGCGGACGACTCCCCGGCCGCCTCGAGGGACCACCGCTTGCGGCCGTCGAGGCGCTGCGCGGCCCCGGACGGGCCGGCGGCGATCAGCGGACCTTCCTCCTCGCCGAGGAGCCAGGTCGCCTTTCCGGCGTCCAGCGGCGGCCGCGGTTCGCCGCCGGCGATCGAGAACGACAGGCACTTGCCGCCCGCGAGCAGCGCGGCGATGCCGTCGTGCACGATCAGCTCGCGCCCGCCCTCCGGCACCTCGCGTTCCCAGACCGGCTTCCCGGTCGCGGGATCGAGGCAGGCGAGCGCGCCGCGCGAGAGCGCCAGCATCCGCTCTCCGCAGGGGACGAGGGCTGCGGCCCGCAGGCGGCGTTTCCAGAGCACCGTCCCGTCGGTCAGATCGAGCCCCGCCAAAGACCCCGATGAGAGAGCGGTCACGATCACCCCGGACGCGAGAGAAACCTCCCGGGGCGCGCCGCCGGGCAGCCGGGCGCGGAAGGAGAGCGCGCCGGAGTCGGAGATCAGTGCCAGCCCTTCGCCGGGCAAGGAGCGCAGGAGCCCCGCGGGGAGCGTCCAGAGCCGCGCCGGGAGGGTTGCTCCGCGCAGGCGGCGCTTCCAGCGGACCTCGCCGGAGATCGCGTCCAGGCGCACCACCGCGTCGCCGGGCTCCGCGTAGAAGATGTCCGACCCGCGATCCACCGCGGAGGGCGAAGCCGGCACCCGCCACAGCTCCTTGCCGGTCGCCGCGTCGAAGCCGGCGATGTGCTGGCTGCTTTCCAGGACCAGGCGGCCCTGCGGGAGGAGAATGGCGCGCACGACTCCTTCCGCCGGACGGCGCCAGCACTCGCGAAAGACCAGCCGCCGGATCCGCCCTTTCGCCAGCGGCAGGCGCCGTTCGTGGAACTCGCGCGGGGGCGGCGCGGCGACCGCGCCAGGCGCGCGGCGGAGATCGCCGGTCTCCAGATCGGTGCAGTGCCGGAGCAGGGACAGGGCGCGGTCGCGCAGGTCCGCTCCCAGCTCGTCCGCCCCGTGGCGCAGCGTCTCTTCCGCGTAGAGCTCCGCCGCGCCCGCGGCCAGCCTGGCCAGGCGCAGCGGCGGCAGCCGCAGCGGCCGCTTCCACCCCTGCGCGCGCACCGCATCGGAGGTGAGATCCCAGCGGAGCTCGTGCGTCCCGAAGGGGATGACGAACGCGGGCTCGCCGCTCTCCCACGCCTCGACGAGGCGCTCCGCGTCGGCGAGCAGGTTGCGGAGGAAGAGGAACACCGGCCCTTCCCAGGTGAGCCCCGGCGCCCCGGTGCGCAAGAGCGTCACCGAGCCGCGTCCGACGTGGGCCGCAAGCGGCGCGAACGGGACCTCGGCGGAGCTGCGCAACCGGGACATGGTCTCCGGTGGAAGCTGGATGGAGAGCCTCTCCGGCTTGCGGTGGACGTGGCTGAGCAGCGATTGCGGCTCCGATGCGCGCGAAGGCCAGTGCGGCGCCCCGCGCTGCGCGCGCCGCGCGAGCTGCGCGCAGGCCGAGCCGAGGCGCCGCGCCAGGCGCGCATCGGAGAGGGCGGGGCTGATCGCCAGCAGATCGAGCAGCAGCCCGCGCGCCGCGTGCAGCGTCGCGGTCCGCATCTTCTGCGCATCGACCACCAGGCTGGAGGCGAGCACGCGCGCGGGAGGCGCCAGCGTCACCAGCGTGAGCAGGAGGTCGGGCCCGCGCGCCTCCAGCACCAGCTCCGTCGGGCCGGGCCCGATGGTGGCCTGCGCGGCCGGTTGGCCGTCGCCGATGCGGATCAGCGCCTGCGCCAGCTCGTCCACCGCCTGCAGCACCCGCGCCTCGCCCAATCCGGCGGCGATGTCGACGCCAAAGACCTCGATGCCGAGGACGTCGAAGATGTCCGCGCCGGTGAAACCCTTCGCCTTCGCCCCGGTCAGCGAGCGCAGCTCGCCGAGATACGTCGGGTTCAGGCGCCACGACCGGCCAGGGCGGATCCGGATCATCCGCGCAAGCTAGAACGCATTTTCAGGGTCTGCCAAGGAGTAATCGCGCTCGAGCCTGGTCGCCAGGCTGCCTGCGGCGGCAGCGAGCAAGTTCGTTGACACAAACCGCGCAACTCAATACGCTCATTCATCATTTCTTGGAGCGGCGGAAGGGTAGCCTCCACCTGGTCCCGACCGCACTCCAGCGGAGTTCACATGACGTTCACCGAAGCGGCCGTCGAGGTCTTGCGCCGCGCGGGAAAGCCCCTCCATTTCAAGGAAATCGCCGAGGCCGCCGTGCGCGAGAACCTGCTCTCCCACGTCGGGCAGGATCCGGAGATCACCATGGGCCAGCGCCTCGCCGCGATGGCGAAGCGCGAGGACGAGCGCAAGGTGGTGGCGGTCGAGCCCGAAGGCACGTTCGCCCTGATGGAGTGGGCGGTGCCGCAGGAAGCGCAGATCGAGGCGGTCGCGCCGCCCATGCAGCCGCTGGAGAGCAGCGAGCCCCCGTACCGCCCCCGCGAGCGCGAGCCGCGCGCCATCCACGCGCAGGCGCGCAAGCGGCTGGCGGAGCTGCAGGCGGAACACGAGGAAGGCTACGAGGAGGCCGAGGCCGAGCGCCGGCGCCAGGACCAGGGCCGCAAAGGGCAGCGCCGCTTTCCTCCGCCGGCGGAAGTGGTGTTCGAAGCGCTCGCGCAGCGCCAGACGGGCGCGCCGCTGGCCGAGCTCGCGGCCGATCTGCTGCGCCGGCAGCTCCTCTCCGACGCGCTGGTGCGCGACCTCCCGTCGCTGGTGGCCGCGCTGCTGGAGGACAACCGCCGCCGCACCGAGGCGGGCCGCAAGCCGGCGTTCATCGTCGACGGCGAGCGGGTGACGCTGGTCGAGTTCCCGCCCGTCGCGGCGCTGCCGGAAGAAGTGCGCGCGCCGCACGTCGGCGCCCGCCCGATGGGCGCGGCGCAGCTCGGCGCGGAGGTGCGCCGCGCGGTCACCCGCGCGCTCCGGCGGCGGCTGGCCGAGCTGGAGACGGCCGTGTTCGAGAACCTCTGCGCGGCGCTGCTGGAGAAGATGGGCATGCGCGACGTGCGGGTGGCGAAGCGCAGCAAGGAAGGCCCGCTCTATCTCGCCCGGCAGCGGCGCGGCGTCTCCGACCTGCGCGTCGCGGTGAAGCTGATCCGCGGCAGCCGCGAGATCGGGCGGAGCGACGTCCAGGAGCTGCGCAAGGATCTCGCGCACTATTCGGCCCAGATGGGCCTGGTGCTGGCGCCGGGCGAGGCGGGCCGCGATGCCCGCAGCGAGGCCAGCGCCGCGGGGCAGGCGCCGGTGGCGCTGTACGCCGGCGAGGCGCTGCCCGAGGAGATGATCGCCTGCAGGGTGGGCGTCACGGTCCAGAGCGTCGAGGTCCCCGACGTCGACGAGGCGTTCTTCGCCGGGCTCTTGCGCCAGCGCGAGGAGCGGTCGGACGGCCGCGGCTTCCACCGCCGCGATCGCGAGGAGCGCCCGGAAGAAGCCGAGCCCACCGCGTCGCCCGAGCCCGCCGCGTCTGCGCCCCTCGAACCGGAGGCGGAGCCAGCTCCGGAGCCCGCGCCTGCGGCGGAAGCGCAGGCCGCGCCGGAACAGCCCGCGGCCTCCACGGACCCGGCGGCGCCGGAGCCCTCTCCGGCCGGCGACGAGCTCCGCGAAGTGCGCAGCAGGCGCCGCGGCCGCGAGGAACGCCCGCGCGCCACCACTCCCGCGGAGCAGGCCTGGGGACAGCCCGCGGGGACGCTGCGGTTCACGCCGCCTCCGGGCCCGACTGTGGTCAACGCGCCCACCCCGCCGGCGCAGGACGCGCCCGCCGGCGAGACGACCTCCGGCGAAGAGCCGGCGGCCGCGCCACCTGCGCCGGAACCGGACGAGTTTTGACCCGGACGGCGCGCGCCCTTAGCATCGGAACGAGGATCGCGCCGATGCATCCCGCGAAAAGCCTGGCCGCACTGGCCGTCGTCGCCGCCGCCTGCAAGCCGTCGGCGTCGAACGGCGCGCTGGTGGTGGGCAACATCGTGGTGAGCGAGGCGGCGCTGGCCGGCAAGCCGGAGATCGCCGAATCCGCGGACAACCTGCGCAAGGAGGTTCGCGCCGCGCTCGAGGCCAGCGGCCGCTTCCGGGTGCGCGAGGGCGGGCCGGTGCGCATCCAGCTCGAGATCGATCGCGCCCAGCGCACGCTCGCGCCGCCCCCCGCGTTCGACCCGGGGAAGCCCCTCGTCGAGCACGAGGTGGCGGACGTCGCGGTCACGCTGGAGATGACCTCCACCGGGGCGAAGTTCGAGGTGGAGCGGCTGGTGGCGGAAGGCTCCGCGCGCAGGCCCACCCACGCGGACGACAGCCTCGATCCGGGCGCCCGCCATGCCGCCTTCGACGCCGCCCTCGACGCGGCCCTGCGCGACGCGGTCGCGGCGCTCGACCAGCAGATCCAGGCGCGCGACAAGACCGAGGAAGCGCTGCTCAAGGACCTCACCGACCCCGACGCGCGCATCCGCGACTACGCCATCCGGGTGCTCGCCGACCGCCGCAGCCCGGCGGCGGTGCCGCACCTGATCGCGCGCCTGCAGGATCCGAATCCGGAGGTCGCCCGGCGCGCGGCCGGCGCCCTGATCGCCATCGGCGATCGGCGGGCGGTGACTCCGCTGATCGACATGACCCGGCATCGCCGCCCGGAGGACGCCGGCCCCATCCTCTACGCCATCGCCAGCCTGGGCGGGCCGGAGGCGGAGGCGTTCCTCTTCACGCTGGAGAGCGGGGCGCCCGACGAGGAGACGCGCCGCGCCGCGAAGGGCGCTTACGACGACCTGGTCCGCCGCAAGAAAGAGGACGCCGCCCGGACGACGCGGCGGCGGCGCGCCCGGCCATGAGAAGGCTCGCTCTTCTTCTCCTGCTCGCCTCCGCCTGCAAGAGTGGTCCCCAGGCAGCGCCGGCCGGCGCGGCGGGCGAGGACGCGACCGTCTACTACCCGCTGGCGGTGGGCAACTCCTGGACGTACGCGCTGCGCGGCGCGGATCGGCAGGAGACCATCCAGATCGTCGGGCGCGACGGGCCCTGGTTCATCGACGATCACCGGGGCCGCCTCCGTTACGAGAGCGACGGCGTCCGCGATGCCGACCGGTACCTGCTGCGCACCCCGCTGGTCGTCGGCGCGAAATGGACGGCGGTCGAGAACCTGGTCGTGCAGCGCTTCGAAGTGGTGGGCATGGACGCGAGCGCGGTCACCCGGGCGGGCACCTTCACCCACTGCGCGGTGGTCCGGAACGAGCAGCCGCTGGGCAAGAAGGGAAAGTTCGTCACCGAGTGGACGTACGCGCGGGGGGTGGGGATGGTCCAGCTCGTCACCAGCACCGTCGACGCGCAGGGCAAGCAGCAGGAACAAACCCGGCTGCAGCTGGTCGCATATCGCGTCGGGCAGTGATAGACGACGGCGGGTGGAGCCCTACCGCATCCGCGTCATCTACGGCGACACCGATCAGATGGGGGTCGTATACTACGGCAACTACCTGCGCTTTTTCGAGGGCGCCCGCGGGCACTTCATCCGCGGCCTCGGGCTCTCGTACGGCGAGATCGAGAAGCGTGGCATCCTGCTGCCCGTGTACGAGGCCTCGGTGCAATATCTCAAATCCGCGAAATACGACGATCTGCTCGAGGTCCATCTTTCCCAGACGCACACCCGGGTGAAGATCCGGTTCGAGTACAAGGTCCGCCGCGAGGCCGACGACGCGGTGATCGCTCTCGGGCACACCCTGCACGTGTGCGTGGGCCGCGAGCTGCGGCCGACGCGCGCTCCGGACTGGCTGCTTGAGAAACTGGAATCCGCCGGCTCCGGGAGCCGCGTGGGGCCCCAAATGGAGGGAAACCGCAATGGATAGGAACATCGGGCTCGAGGCGGTGCGGCTCACCGAGGCGGCAGCGATGGCGTCGGCGCGGGTGATGGGCCGGGGCGACGAGAAGCTCGCCGACCAGGCCGCGGTGGACGCGATGCGCAAGGCGTTCAACCAGCTGAACATCCGCGGGACCATCGTCATCGGCGAGGGCGAGCGGGAC
>JBGQLA010000023.1:0-24504 GCA_041499865.1 Deltaproteobacteria bacterium | reverse complement strand
TCTTCCGGTCGACATGCAGAACGAGCTGCAGAAGCTCGAATCCGGGGGCGACCGCCTGACGCACTACGAGCTGCTCGACCTCGACGCCGACGCGGACGGCGGGACCGTCCGGCGCGCGTACCTCGAGCGATCCAAGCGCTTTCATCCCGACGCCTGGTTCCGCAAGGAGCTGGGGCCGTACGGGCCGCTCCTCTCCAAGTGGTTCCAGCGGCTCTCCGCCGCGTACCAGGTCCTCTCCGACGAGGACCTGCGCGCCGCCTATGACCGCGATCACCGCGCACACCTCTCGCAGCGCCACCCGGCGGCGCTGGAGCGCCGGGAGCTGTCGCGCGCTGACGAAGAGCGGCGCGCGCACGAGCGCCGCGACCGCCTGCTGCGCACCAAGGGCTTTGCCCGGATGGGCGCCGCGCGGCGGCTCTACGAGGAGGCGGTGGAGCACGCGCTGAACGGCGAGCGCACCCAGGCCATCTTCGCCCTCAAGGCGGCGCGGGAGCTGGACCCGAACCGCAAGGAGATCGGCGCCAAGCTGGTGGAGCTGGAGCGGGAGCAGGCGAAAGCGCGCGCCCGCTCGGCGTTGGCCTCGGCCAAGGAGCGCGAGGAGCGGAGGAAGTTCGCGGAGGCGATGGCGGGCTATGTCGCCGCCTTCCAGAACGACCCCACCAGCTTCGAGGCGGCGATGGGCGCCACGCGCTGCTCGGTGGAGACGTCGGACAACCGCGCGGCCACCAACTGGGCGACGCGCGCGGTCCAGCTGAACCCGGACGATGCGGAAGGGCGGCTGCTGCTCGCGCGGCTGCTGATCGGTGGGGGGATGAAGGTGCGCGCCCGCAACGAGCTGACGGCGCTTCTCGACAAGGACCCCGATCACAAGGAGGCCAAGGCGCTGCTCAAGGCGCTGTAGGCAGAGATTGGGCGAACTGGTCATCGGGATCGATCTGGGCACCACCAACTCCGTCTGCGCCACGGTGCAGGACGGCACGCCCACCGTCATCCCCAACCGCAGCGGGTACCGCCTCACCCCCTCGGTGGTGGCGATGGCGCGCAACGGGAAGCGTCTGGTCGGCGCCCTCGCCCGCCGGCAGGCGGTGACCAACGCCGAACGGACCGTGGTCGCCGTCAAGCGGCTGATGGGGCGCCGCTGGTCGGCGAAGAGCACGCAGGAGACGCTGAAGCGGATGCCGTACACGATCATCGCCGGTCCGCACGACGACGTGCGCATCGAGCTGGGCGATCAGCAGTACTCGCCGCCGGAGATCTCCGCGATGGTGCTCACCGAGCTGCGCCTCGACGCCGAGGCGTTCTTCGGCGCCCCGGTGAGCAAGGCGGTGATCACCTGCCCCGCCTACTTCAACGACTCGCAGCGCAACGCCACCAAGGACGCCGGCCGGATCGCCGGGCTGGAAGTGATCCGGATCATCAACGAGCCCACCTCCGCGGCGCTGGCGTACGGCTTCGGCAAGGCCCAGGCGGAGCGCCAGCTGGCGGTGTTCGACCTCGGCGGCGGCACCTTCGACTTCACCGTGCTGCACATGTTCAAGGGCGTGTTCGAGGTCGAGGCCACCGGCGGCGATTCGCTGCTCGGGGGCGAGGACTTCGACAGCCGGATCATCGACTACCTCGCCGAGCCCTTCCTCAAGCAGCACGGCACCGACCTGCGCAAGGACAAGATGGCCCTGCAGCGGCTGCGCGACGCCGCGGAGAAGGCGAAGTGCGAGCTCAGCTCGCTCAAGCAGGTGGAGATCAACCTGCCCTTCATCTCCGCCTCTCCCCAGGCCGGCCCGCTGCACCTCCAGTCCACGCTCTCGCGCGAACTGCTGGAGCAGATGACCGCGGATCTGGTGCAGCGCTGCCTGCACGTCTGCGAGACCGTGCTGGGAGAGGCCAAGGTCCATGCGGCCCAGCTCGGCGACGTGCTCCTGGTCGGCGGGCAGACGCGGATGCCGAAGATCCAGGACGAGGTGAAACGCCTCTTCGGCAGGGAGCCGGCGAAGAACGTCAACCCGGACGAGGCGGTGGCGCTGGGCGCGGCCATCCAGGGCGCGATGCTCCTGCACGAGGAGCAGGAGATGCTGCTCCTGGACGTCACGCCGCACAGCCTGGGCATCGCCATCGCCGGCGGCTTCTTCCAGAAGATCATCCCCAAGAACACCACCGTTCCCACCAGCGCGCACCACGTCTTCACCACCGTCAAGGACGACCAGACCTCCGCCAAGATCACCGTGCTGCAGGGCGAGAGCGAGGTCTCGGTGGACAACGAGCTGCTCGGCGAGTTCATGCTCACCGGGCTGCGCGCGGCCCCGCGCGGCGGCGTGGACATCGACGTGATCTTCGACATCAGCGCCGACGGCATCGTCTCCGTCTCCGCCATCGACGTGCAGACCGGCGCCCGGCAGAGCATCACCGTCACCGCCTCCTCCGGCCTCACCGAGGACGAGATCAAGCGGGCGGCGCAGTCGAACGAGGACTGGATGCTCGCGCAGAAGGAGGATCCGAAGTTCCAGGATCGCAAGACCCGCGCGGAGGAGCTGTTCCGCGAGTTCGAGGCCCTCTGGCCGCGGCTCACCCGGGCGGCGCAGAACGGCCTCGGGCAGGAGCCCCTGCAGCGCGCCCAGGCCGCCCTCTCCGTCGCCCGGCTGCAGCTCGCACAGCGCGAGAGCGACGCCCTGGCCGGGTCGCTGGAGCGGCTCGAGCGCATGCTGGAAGCGCTCAAGGGCGCGCTCGCGCGCAGCGGAGGCGCGCGATGAGCCAGGCAGGCGGGGGCGGCCGCTTCTCGGCCCTGCTGCTCGAAGGGCTCGACCATTACCGCAAGGGGCGGATGCTGGACGCCGTGCGCGCCTGGGAAGAGGCGTATCTGCTCGAGCCCACCAACCTGCGCGCGCGAGAGTTCCTCCGCTCGGCGCTGGAGCGGATCCACGCCGTGATGGCGCCCGGCAACAAGACGGCCATCGCCGCGGCGCCTGCTCCTCACCCGTGGCTTCCCGCGCAGGCCCAGGCGGCGGCTCCCGACGCCACGCCGCCGCCGTTGCCGCTGCCGTCCGTCCGCCCGCCGGCGCCGCCGCCACCGCCCGCGAAGGCGCCCGCCGCCTCCGCGAAAAAGACGAAGGCCGCTCCGGCAGCGCGGCCCGCGCCCAAGCCGCCACCTCCGCCGCCTGCCAGCCCGTGGGACGACGGCCCGTCGATGGCCATCCCGCAGCGGGAAGATCCCGGCGACGGCGGGAACGGCGCCTGGTCGATGCACGACGACGCGCCCGCCGGCGAGGCCGTGTCCGACGACGAGACCGACGTCTGGATGCGCGGCGCGCGCGAGCTGGTGGCTCTCAACGACTTCTCCGGCGCGCTCGAGCTGCTGAACAAGGTGCTCGAGCGGAAGCCGAACGACAAGGACGCGCTCCAGCAGTACGAGGTCTGCGAGCAGAACCTCACCCTGATGTTCGAGAGCAAGATCGGCGGAATGGACGCGCGGCCGCGCATCGCCATCCCTCCGGACGAGGTGATCTGGCTGAACCTCGACCCGCGCGCCGGGTTCGTGCTCGCCCAGATCGACGGCGAGGTCTCCTTCGAGGACCTCTACGCGATCTGCGGGCTCAAGCGCCTCGATACCGCCCGCATCCTCTGCGAGCTGCTCGAGCAGGGCGTGGTCCAGGTGCAGGGCCAGGGCAAGGCCGTCGCCAAGCGCGCGATGCCGCGAAGCTGAGGAAGCCCCTCTAGAGGATGTACCGGGAGAGGTCTTCGTCCTTGAGGACGCGGTCGAGCTTCTCGCGCACGTAGCTGGCGTCGACCAGGACGGTCTTGCCGGAGAACTCGGGGGCGGCGAACGAGACGTCCTCGAGCACCTTCTCGAGCACGGTGTGCAACCGCCGGGCGCCGATGTTCTGCGCCCGGGTGTTCATCTCCTGCGCCACCCTGGCCAGCTCGTCGATGCCGCTCTGATCGAAGACCAGCTCCACGCCCTCCGCCCCGAGCAGCGCGGTGTACTGGCGGGTGAGCGCGTTGCGCGGCTCGGCGAGGATGCGCACCAGGTCGGACTGCGAGAGCGGATCCAGCTCGACCCGGATGGGAAAGCGGCCCTGCAGCTCGGGCAGGAGGTCGGCGACCTTCGCCACGTGGAACGCGCCCGCGGCCACGAAGAGCACGTGGTCGGTCTTCACCGGACCGTACTTGGTGTTGATGGTGCTCCCCTCGACGATGGGGAGCAGGTCGCGCTGCACGCCGCCGCGCGAGACGTCCGGGCCGTGCGCCTGCCCCGAGGGGAGCGCCACCTTGTCGATCTCGTCGATGAAGACGATCCCGCTCGACTGCACGCGTTCCAGCGCCTCGCGGACCACCGACTCGCGATCCACCAGCTTCTCGGCCTCTTCCTGCGCCAGCACCCGCCGGGCCTCGGGCACCGGGAGCTTGCGCTTCTTGCTCTTCTTCCCGAAGGGAAGGTTGCCGAGCATCTCCTGGAGATTGAGGCCCATCTCCTCCATGCCCTGCGAGCCGAAGATCTGCATGGTGGGGGCGGCGCGCTCCTGCATCTCCACCTCCACCGTCCGGTCGTCGAGCCCGCCGGCCCGCAGCATCCCGCGCAGCTTCTCCCGGGTGGAGTCGCGCGATCCGGGAAGCAGCAGGTCCAGCAGGCGCTCCTCGGCGAGCTCCTCGGCGCGGGGCTGCACCTCCTTCTGCCGCTCCTCCCGCACCAGCGCCACGCCGGCCTCCGCCAGATCGCGGATCATCGAGTCCACGTCCTTGCCGACGTAGCCCACCTCGGTGAACTTGGAGGCCTCCACCTTCACGAACGGCGCGCCCGCGAGCCGCGCCAGGCGCCGGGCGATCTCCGTCTTTCCCACGCCGGTCGGCCCGACCAGGATGATGTTCTTCGGCATCACCTCGTCGCGCATCTCGGCAGGGAGCCGGAACCTCCGCCAGCGGTTGCGCAGGGCGATGGCCACTGCCCGCTTCGCCGCCGCCTGCCCGACGATGTAGCGGTCCAGCTCCGCGACGATCTCGCGCGGGTTGAGATCCTTGCCGGCGGTCATGAGCGCATCCCATGACCCCGGACCGAGCGAGGCGACGGAGCCGCGAGCCGCGCAAGGAGCGACGACGAAAGCGTGGACGACCACGCCGAGGAGGAGCGACGCCGCCCGGCGCTGCGGATCGGTCGACTTCGCGACGCGGAGGGGTCATGGGATGCGCTCATAGCTCCTCGATCGAGATCTGGTCGTTGGTGTAGATGCAGATGCGGCCCGCGATCCGCAGCGACTCCTCGACGATCTGCCGCGCGCCGAGCTGCGAGTGCTTGAGCAAGGCCAGCGCGGCCGCCTGCGCATACGGACCGCCGCTGCCGATGGCGGCGACGCCTTCGTCGGGCTCCACCACGTCTCCGGTGCCCGAGAGGATCAGCGTGCGCTCCTTGTCCGCGACGATGAGCAGGGCCTCCAGCCGCCGGAGGAAGCGATCGGTGCGCCAGTCCTTGGCCAGCTCCACCGCGGCCCGGGCAAGATTCTTGTTGAAATCCTTGAGCTTTCCCTCGAAGCGCTCGAACAGCGTGAAGGCGTCGGCGGTAGCGCCGGCGAAGCCGGCGAGGACGGACCCGTCGCCCAGGCGGCGAAGCTTCTTCGCCCCGTGCTTGAGCACCGTCTTGTCCAGCGTCACCTGGCCGTCCGCGCCGAGCGCGACCTTGCCGTCCTTGCGCACGCACACCACCGTCGTCGAGCGGATCTTCATCGGGCGGGATGCTAACGCTGCGGCGGCGCCCTTGCGATGGTAGGTTTCCGGCAATGTCCGGGTCCGGCGTCATCATTCTCTTCGGCGGCACCAGCAACGAGAGGCGGGTCGCGGTCGCCTCCGCGCAGAACGTTTCCGCAGTGGTCGACGAGGCAGAGGCCTGGTTCCTCGCTCCGACGGGCGCGGTGCACAAGGTCGCGCGCGAGGCCTTGGCGGGCTTCGACCGCCCGTTCGAGCGCGACTTCACCCCCACGGCGCCGGCGGAGTTCGCCTCGGTGGTCGCCGCGTTCGAGAGCGCGCCCTCCCGAATCTGGTTCCTCGCGCTCCACGGCGGCGAAGGGGAGGACGGCACCATCCAGCGGATGCTGGAAGCGCGGCGGATCGCCTTCACCGGCCCCGGCGCGGAGGCCAGCGCGTGCGCCTTCGACAAGGAAGTCGCAAAGCAGGTGGCCAGCGGCGCAGGCGTGCGCATCGCGCACTCGGTGCACCTCTCGAAGGACCCCAAGGTGATGCGCGAGGAGCTGCGGGACATGATCGCCCTCTACGGCCGCGTCGTCGCCAAGCCGGTGGCCGGCGGCAGCAGCGTGGGGCTCTACCACCTCGAGTCCGGGAAGCAGGCGGAGGAAGCCGCCCACCTGATCGACCGCTCCGGCGAGAGGTATCTGGCGGAGGAGTTCGTTTCCGGGACCGAGCTGACGGTCGGGGTGGTGGACGGACCCAAGGGACCGCGGGCGCTGCCGGCCAGCGAGGTGCGCCTCGATCAGGGGCGGGCCTTCGACTTCGAAGGCAAGTACCTGGGGAAGGGAACGCAGGAGATCACGCCCGCGGAAGTGCCCGCCGAGGTTTCCCGGGCGGCGCAGGATCTGGCGCTCGCGGCGCACCGCGCCCTCGGCTGCGAGGGATACTCGCGCACCGACGTGATCTGCTCGCCGTCGGGGCCGGTCTTCCTCGAGCTGAACACGCTGCCGGGGCTCACCCGGCGGTCCTTCATCCCCCAGCAGCTCGCCGCGGAAGGCACCTCGATGCTCTCGTTCCTCGAGGGGCAGTTCGCCATCGCCAAAAACAGGCGCGATCGCTCCTAGAGAACGCATTTCAAAGTCTGCTGAGGGATGATCGGGTTCAAACGTAGCCGCAAAGCCGCCTTGGGCGGCAGCGGCTAGCGCGCTTTCTTGTGCGCGCGCGGGTGCGCGTCCTCGTAGATCTGCAGCAGGCGCTCCGAAGAGACGTGGGTGTAGCGCTGGGTGGTGGAGAGCGAGGCGTGGCCCAGCAGCTCCTGGATGCCGCGCAGGTCGGCGCCCATGTCGAGCAGATGGGTGGCGAAGCTGTGGCGGAGCGCGTGCGGGTGGACGTGGCGGCGGGCGCCCGCGATCAGCGCGTATTTCGCGAGATGGCGCGCGACGCTGCGCGAGGTGAGCCGGCGGCCGCGGCGGTTGAGGAACAGCGCACCGTCCCCGGGCCCGAGCTCGGGGCGCCGCGCCAGGTACGCGTCGAGGGCGGTGCGCGCCTTGCGCACCAGGGGAACCATCCGCTCCTTGCGCCCCTTGCCGCGCACGCGCAGGGCGTCCTGGGAGAGGTCGGCGAGATCCAGACCGACCAGCTCGGAGACGCGCAGGCCGGCGCCGTAGAGCAGCTCCAGCGCCGCGCGATCGCGCAGGCCCGCCGCCGTGCGGGTCGCGGGCGCCTCCACGATCGCGAAGCAGTCGTCCACCGCCACCACGTTCGGCAGCGAGATGCGCCGGCGGGGGAACACCAGGCGCTGCGCCGGGCTGTCGGCGATGTGCCCCATCCGCACCCGGTGCTCGTAGAACGCACGCAGGCTGGCCTGCTTGCGCGCCAGCGTCGCCGCCGAGTTGGTGGCGAAGCGCGAGGCGAGAAAGGCGCGCAGATCGTCGCGGGTCGCCGCGTCGAGCGGGGTGCCCCGTTCGTCGAGAAAGGCCGCGAGCTGGCGCAGGTCCGAGACGTAGGCGCGCCCGGTCTGCGGCGAGGCGCGCTCGACCTGCGCCAGGTGCGCCGCGAAGGCCTCGATCTCGGGATGCATCGGCGGATTCTGCTGCGCTCAAGGCGCGTCCGCCAGAAACACGCCGCCCTTGCCGGCCGCGATGATCGCATATGCGACCTTGCGGCCGGCGGCATCGGCGAAGCGCGAGCCGGGATCCGCTTCCTGCACGAACGGCTTCACGCCCTGCTGCGCCGGGCCGGTGGCGGAGATCACCGCCAGGTCGACGGCGCGCGCGGCTCCCCGGTGCGGCTGCTGGACGAGGATCCGCGCGCCGTCGCGGGAGAGATCGAATCCCGCGACGTTCGCGGCGAGCAGCTCCGGCGTGCCGCCCGAAAACCCGATGCGCAGGAGCGAGCAGCTGCGCGAGCCGCCGGCGCAGCGGGCCTTGTAGTAGACGGTGCTGCCGTCGGGCGAGAGCTCCCAGCCGTAGACGCCCTCGTCGATCCGGTGTGGAGCGGGCTCGGCGGCCGCCAGATCCACGCCCCACAGCTCGATCTTGAAATCGCCCTTCAGCGGCACCTGCATCAGGTACAGCACGCGGCGGCCGAAGATGGAGAGGCTCTGCACGCGCTGGGCGATCTCTCTTGCCGGGCCGCCGCGCGACGCGGCGGTCAGCGTCCCCGCGCGCGCCCGCAGGTCGTAGCGGGCGAGGCAGAGCAGATCGCCGCCTGCGCTCCAGCGCCAGTCGGTGACCCGGGAGGCCACGGGGTGCGGAGCGCCGCCGGACCTCGGCATCCGGTACAGCTGGCCGCTCGATTCGCCCGGCTGCTTGCCGGTGGAGAGCAGCGCGATCTCCCGTCCGTCCGGCGAGAAGGTGAAGGCCGTCGCTTCGGCGAGTCGAACCCCGTCGACCAGCAGCGGACGGTCTCCGCCCTTCGGCGGCGGCGGCCCGAGCGCCGCGATCGCGCCGTCCGGCGCGAAGGCGAAGTCGGAGGTGGCGACGGCAACCTCGCGGGTGGCAACGGATTGCGCATCGATGACCCATAATTTTCCGCCCGACGCGGCGGCGGCGCGGGCGGCGAGACGCCGGCCGTCCGGCGCCCAGGCGATGGACTGGACTCCGGTCAGCGGGACCGCCCGGTCGCCGATACCGACCGCGTCGCGAGCGACGTACGCCAGCTCTCCGCGCGACGACCAGGCGAAACTCCGCGCCGCTTTCGCCGCCTGCCGCGGCGCGCTCCCGCGCGAGGCGACCCACAGCTCGCCCTCGCCGTCGCGAAAGCGCCAGGCGGCGAGGAATGCCAGCTCTCCGGAGCCGGGCGAGAACGCGTACGCGCCTTCGCCGGTGGAGACGCCGGAGCCCACCTCGCGGTCGTCGAGCCAGAGATCGCCCGCGAGGAGATCCTCCGGCACCCTGTCGTCGGCCGGCCGGCGCGCGTCGAGGAGGAAAGCGACCGCGCCGTCCTGCGCGATCAGCCCGCGTGCCAGCCCGGAGGCCAGCTTCCTCCCGGGCGCCGATTCGCTGCAGGCGACGCAGAGGAGGGCTAAGGCCGCAGTTCGGTGGAAGGCCATGGAGCGGGTCCCGGGTCCAGCGCGATAGCCGTCTGCGCGGCCCAGGCCTCGAGGTCGCGCCGCGCCCGCGCCAGCAGGCGCGCCTTGCGGTCCTGCTTCTTATGGCGCTCGGCGAGCGGCGGAAAGAGAGCGTAGACCACGTTGGTCGGCTGGTAGCCGTAGCCGTCCGGATGCGCCTCTCCGCTGACGTGCCGCAGCAGGGCGCCCAGCGCCGTGGTCGCGGGCGGCGGCGCGAACGCCGATCCGCGCAGGCGCGCGAGCACGCGGCGGGCGGCGACGTGCCCCGACGCTGCGCTCTCCACGTATCCTTCGACGCCGGTGATCTGGCCGGCGCAGTACACGTGCGGGCGCGCCTTCAGCGTGCCGTCCGGGGCGATGACGGCAGGGGCGTTCAGGAACGTGTTGCGATGCACCTGACCCAGCCGGACCCACTCGGCCCTCTGCAGCCCGGGGATGCAGGCAGAGAAGATGCGCTTCTGCTCGGGCCAGGTGAGCCGCGTCTGGAAGCCCACCAGGTTCCAGGCCGTGCCCGCCTTGTCCTCGCGCCGAAGCTGCACGACCGCGTGCGGGCGCTTTCCGCTGCGCGGATCGCTCAGGCCCACCGGCTTCATCGGCCCGTAGGCGAGGGTGTCGCGGCCGCGCTCGGCCATCACCTCGATCGGGAGGCAGCCTTCGAAGTAGCGCGGCTCCTCGAACGCGTGTGCGGCCACCTTCTCGCCGCCCAGCAGCTCGTCGACGAACCGCTCGTACTCGTCGCGCGACAAGGGAAGGTTCAGGTAATCCGCGCCTTCCCCTTTGCCGTAGCGGGACTGCGCGAACGCGACCGAGAGGTCCACCGAGTCTCCAGCGACGATCGGAGCGATGGCGTCGTAGAACGCGAGCTGCGATGCGCCCACCGCCTCGGCGAGCGACCGCGCCAGCGCCTCGCCGGTGAGGGGACCGGTGGCCACGATGCAGAGCTCAGGGCCTTGGGGCAGCTCGCGCACTTCCTCGCCGAGGACGCGGATCCGCGGGTGCGACGCGACCCGCGCCGTCAGGCCGCCGCTGAACGCGATCCGATCGACCGCAAGAGCATCTCCGGCCGGAACGCGCGCCCGATCCGCCTGCGCCAGCACCGGCGACCCGAGCCGCCGCAGTTCCTCGTGCAAGAGGCCGATCGCGTTGTGCGGGTTGTCCGAGCGCAGCGAGTTCGAGCAGACCAGCTCCGCCAGCCCGTCGTCCTTGTGCGCAGGTGATCTCTTCGCGGGCTTCTGCTCGTGGAGCACGACGTCGACGCCCGAGTCGGCCAGCAGCAGCGCCGTCTCCGTCCCCGCCAGCCCTCCTCCGACCACGTGCACGACGCTCTGCATCGCGCCGTTGCTATACGCCTCCCGAAGCCGTGGCAAGCCCAAACACCGCGTCGAGCGGAGCTCGACGCGGAAGATACAGAGCCGAGCGGCTCGTCCCGATTTCGCAACCTCGCGAGCTTCCAAATCGCCCGTAACCGCGCGGACGCGTCGCACGAGATTCGTATTGTGTCCCCGAAATTGAAGTCCCCGAACTCTCGTCAGGAGGCCTGCACGACCGGGGGCGTCGCCGTCTCCGACCCGGGCTCCGGCGCTTCCCGCCGGTACCCGCATTCCTTGTCCGGGCAGGCGATGAACGCCCCGTCCCGCCTCGTGTACTTCTGCAGCAGATACGCCTTCCCGCACTGCGGACACGGCCCGGGAATCGGCCGGTCCCACGCCGCGAACTTGCACTCCGGATACTTCACGCACCCGAAGAAGCTCTTCCCGAAGCGGGACTTACGTTCCGCGAGCCCGCCGCCGCAGTCGGGGCAGACCACGCCCTTGAGCGTGATCGGTCGCGTGGTCTTGCAGGCCGGATAGTCCGAGCAGGCGAGGAACCTCCCGAACCGCCCGCGCTTGTTCACCATCGGCTTGCCGCACGTCGGACAGACCTCGTCGGTGGGCAAATCCTCGACGATCTTGATCTTCCCGTTCTCCTCGATGAAGTCCTTGGTGTTCTTGCAGTCCGGATATCCCGAGCACGCGAGGAAGCGGCCCATGCGCCCCCACTTGATCACCATCGGGCTGCCGCACTTCTCGCAGACCAGGTCGGTGGGCTTCTCCTCGCGCTTCACGTCGCGCATCTGCGCTTCCGCCGCCGCGAGGCTCTTCTTGAACGGCTCGTAGAACTCGCCGAGCACGGACTGCCACTCGACCTTGCCTTCCTCGACCTCGTCCAGCTCTTCCTCCATGCGCGCGGTGAACTGGACGTCCATCACCTTGGGAAACGCGCTGAGGAGCAGCTCGGTGACGATCTTCCCCAGCTCGGTGGGGAAAAACCGGCCCTCCTTCTTCTCCACGTACTCGCGCGTCGCGGCCTGGATGGTGGAGAGGATCGCCGCGTACGTCGAGGGCCGGCCGATGCCCTTCTCCTCCAGCTCCTTCACCAGCGACGCCTCGGTGAAGCGCGGCGGGGGCTGGGTGAAGTGCTGCTCGGAGATCAGATCGACGAGCTCCAGCGCCTGGCCGGACTCGAGCGGCGGGAGCTGGCGGGAGACGTCGCCCTTCTCCTCGTCGTCGCCCTCCATCTTCTCCGCGCCTGCTTCCTCGGGCGGCTGCTCCGCCTCCTGCCCGTACACCGCGAGATAGCCGGGGAACTTGAGGATCTGCCCCGTGGCCCGGAACGTCGCCCGCCCCGCCTGGATGTCGGCGGTGGTCTGGTCGAACACCGCCGGCACCATCTGGCAGGCGATGAAGCGGTTCCAGATCAGCTCGTACAGCCGGAACATGTCCTTCTCGAGGAACGGCTTCACCCGCTCCGGCGGGTGCTCGAGCGAGGTGGGACGGATGGCCTCGTGCGCGTCCTGCGCGCTCTTCTTGGTCTTGAACTGCACCGGCTCGGCAGGGAGGTAGTCCTTGCCCCAGCGCCCGGTCACGTACCCGCGCGCTCCCGCAACCGCGTCGGGAGAGAGGCGCACGGAGTCCGTGCGCATGTACGTGATCAGCGCGGTCTGGCCGTCCTCGCCCAGCTCCACTCCTTCGTAGAGCCGCTGCGAAAGCGTCATCGTCTTCTTGGCGGTGAAGCCCAGCCGGTTGGCCGCCTCCTGCTGCAGCTTGGAGGTGATGAACGGAGGCGGCGCGTTGCGGCGGCGCTCCTTCTTCGTCACCTCGGTGACCACGAACTTCTCCGCCTTCAGCTCGTCGACCAGCGGATGGGCGACGTCGCCGGTTCCGATCTCCGCCTTCTCGCCGTCGAGGCGGATCAGCCGGGCGCGGAACTGCGGAGGCAGCGCGGCGCGCAGGTCGGCCTCGATGCTCCAGTACTCGACGGGGACGAACTTGGAGATCTCCTCCTCGCGCTCCACCACCAGCCGCACCGCGACGCTCTGCACGCGGCCCGCGGAGAGCCCGCGCCGCACCTTCTTCCAGAGGATGGGCGAGATCTGGTACCCGACGAGCCGGTCCAGGACGCGGCGCGCCTGCTGGGCATCGTAGAGATCCTTGTTCAGCTCCAGCGGCTTGAGGATCGCTTCCTGGATCGCCTTCTTGGTGATCTCGTTGAAGAGGATCCGGGAGACGGGGATCTTGGTGCGCTTCAGCTGCTCGTAGACGTGCCAGGCGATGGCCTCGCCCTCGCGGTCGGGGTCGGTCGCGAGCAGCAGGCGCTCCGCCGTCTTGGCCGCGGACTTGAGGTCCGCGACCACCTTCTTCTTCGCCTCGATCACTTCGTAGACGGGCTGGAACCCGTTCTCGACGTCGACGCCGATCTTGCTCTTGGGCAGGTCCATCACGTGGCCGACGGAGGCCTTCACCACGTAGCCTGCGCCCAGGTACTTCTTGATGGTCTTCGCCTTGGCCGGGGACTCGACGATGACGAGGGTGCTCCCCTTCGCCCGGGTCGCGCCCTCCTTGTCGCCGCCTGCCTTCTTCGTCGTCTTCCGGGCTTTCGTCGTCTTCGCTGCTGCCTTGCTGGTTGCCATGGTCCCTCGGGGCGGCGATCGATGCCGGCACTCCCAAATGGGTTCAAAAGCTCAGCGGCGCAGGAAGTATTTCCCGGGCCTCTGCAAAGCCATGCCCTTCAGCTCCAATTCCGCGAGCTTGCCCAGCGCTTCCCGGGCAGGGAGCTGCGCGCGAAGGGCGAGGTCGTCTACATGAGCAGGGGTCCTCTCGTCCAGAAGTCTCCACAGCTTGACGCCCGCGGCGTCGAGGGCCTCGTCCGTTCTCTCTGTCGCGATATTTGATGCCCAGACCCCTGCATGCGGTGCGTCATCCTCTGGGGCAAGGCCTTCCGGAACGCGCCATTGCAAGGCTTGCAGGACGTCCGCTGGACCGGTCGCCACCTTGGCCGCTCCGGTCCGCAGCAGGCCGTTCGAGCCCTCGGCGCGCCGGTTGCCCGGATCCCCCGGAACGGCGAAGAGCGGGATGTCCCGATCGGCCGCGTGCGCCGCCGTGATCAACGCGCCGGAGCGGAGCGCCGCGCGCACCACCACCACCGCGTCGCAGAGACAGGCGACGGTGCGGTTCCGGCGAGGGAAGTTCCCCGGCGCCGGCTGGGTGCCGGGCGGAAACTCGCTGATCACCGCGCCGCCGCCGTTCGCCAGCCGCTGAAAGAGCTCGCGGTTCTCCGAGGGATACGTCACGTCGATGCCACACCCGAGCACCGCGATGGATCTCCCTTCTCCCCACAGCGCTCCTTCGTGCGCCGCGGTGTCGATGCCGCGCGCTCCGCCCGAGACGACCTCCACGCCCGAGCGGGCGAATCCGTCTCCGAAGCTCCGCGCGAGCTCCAGTCCCACCTCGTCGGCTGCGCGCGCGCCCACCACCGCCACGCGCCGGGCTTCCGCGGCGAGCGTCCCGCGCACGTACAGGAGCTGCGGCGGGTTGGGGAGATTGCGGAGCCGCGTGGGAAATCCCTTGTCGTTGGGCAACAGCACCCGCGCCCCGGCCGCTCGCGCGGCGCCCAGCGCCCAGGCACCCAGCTCGGGCAGGTTCGGGCTCTCGGCGAGGTACTCGCGCGTCTCGGTCCTCAGGGCCAGCTCGTCGGCGCGCCGCAGGATTTCGGCCGGCCCCTCCTCCAGCGCTTGCCGCAGGGACGCGAAGACGTGCGCGATGCGCCCGAGCGTCGAAGGCCCGACGCCGGGCAGCGCGGAAAGGGCGCAGGCGGCGACCGCCTCAGGCCCGACTGGCCCCGCAGCGTCCGACGCGCTCTGGCTGCCTTGGCTCAAGACCGCTCTACTGCGCTCCGCCGCCGGAGCCGGCCGAGCGCATCTCGACCATGTCGCCGGCCTGCAGCTCGCGCACGCTCTTCACCACCACGGCGGTGCTCAGGTGCTCGCGCGTGTCGACCACCAGCAAAAGGCCCACGTTCTCCTCGGGCACGTCCGCTTTCGCCGAGCGCCGGCCCTGCTCGCCCGCGGTGTACGACTGGGTGACGAAGGCGTTGCTCAGCCCGTCCCCCTGCCGCACCACGGCGAACGTGTTGCCCTCCTGCACGCCGTCCTCCGACCCGCGGTCGATGAACACCTCGTTGGCCTCGCCGTACGTGGTGAGGCCCGGATTGACCGCCTGCACGATGCGTCCGACCACGTCCGCTGTGTTCGCCCGCGGCGCGACGCGCTTGTCCTGCGCGATCCAGGGCCGCACCAGATCGCCGCGCTCCACCTCTTCGAACATCCGCTCGATCTGGATGGTGGCCTGCGTTCCCTGGATGGAGAGGACCTTGGCCACCGCCAGCGTCTTGGTCTGGCGGCCCAGCGTCCGGTGCGAAATCGGGTGCGTGATGTTCCCCTCCGGGCGGAAGATGAGGAGCTTGTCGCCAGGCTTCGCCGGCACGTCGTTCCGGAACCGCGCGTACGCGGTGTCGTAGGTGGCCAGCATCTGCTTCTCTTCGAACGAGGCCTCGAGCGTCCCGGACTCGCGCATCTCCTCCGGCGTGATCAGGCCGCTGGTCCGCACCGTGAGGACCGGAGGGGGCGAGAAGGTGAGCTTCCCGCTCACGCTGACGCTGTTCTGCGACGACCTGCCTTCGCTGCTGTTCTTGCTCACCACGTCCAGGTCCGGCGTGGTGGGCGGCGAGACCAGCGTATCGGGAGAAGCGCCGGGCTGCGGCTCCTCGGGCGAGTTGGCCGCGGTGGCGTCGATGCCCGCCTCCGTCTCCTCCTGGACCTGGGCCGGCGCCTGCTCCCCGCCTTCCCCGGGCACGATGCGCAGCTTGTTGCCCGGATAGATCCAGTGCGGGTTCTCGATGCTCGGGTTCAGGCTCCAGATCTTGGGCCAGTACCAGGGATTGCTGAGGAACTTCTGCGAGAGGTCCCAGAGCGTGTCGCCCTTCTGGATGGTGTACTCGTCGGGCGCTCCGGGCACCGGCTTGATGTTCGCGTCGGGCGCCGGGCGCGGGCTCTGCTCGGTGATGGGGGCGTTTTCGCGGGGTGGCCTGGCCGCCGGCGCAGGCCGCGCCGGGGCTTTTTCCTGAGGCACGGCCGCCGGCTCCTGCGCCTGCGGCTGGGGAGCCAGCGGAGGCGGCGGTGGCGGCGGCTGATCCTGCTGCGCGCGCGCAGGGATCGCCAGGAAGATGCCCATCGCCCCGCCCAGTGCTGCCCTGCGCCACCGCGCGATCGTTCGCGTCCGCATTCCGCTCCTCCTCACAGATCCAGCAAGAGCTGCCGCGACTGCGCCGCCTCGGGCGCGTCGGGGTGCTCCGTGGACAACTGCCCGAGAACCGATTTCGCTTCGTCCTTGCGCCCGAGAATCCGCAGGCAGCGCCCGCGCTCGAGCTGCGCCTGCCGCACGGCGTCGCCGGCGGGATACTTCTGCGGCACGCTCTCGAAGAGCGGAAGCGCGCCGGCGCAGTCGCCGCGCACCTCGCGCACCAGGCCGGCGAGATACAGCGCGTTGTCGGCGGCAGTGTGGTCGGGCCAGGCGGCGACGAAGGCGAGCAGATCGATCTCCGCCTCCGCGTGCCGGCCTTCGTTCAGCTTCCGCACCGCCTCCGCCCAGGTGTGATCCGCGTCGAACTCGCGGGCGATCGCCGGGTCCGTCCCCAGCAGGGCCAGCGCGTTCTCGTCGGGGTCGCGCAGCTCGACGGAGACGGGGAGCCGCGGCGCATGCTCGACCGGATTGATCCGGTCGGCGCGGCGCAACCGTCCTCCCGCCTTCACCGTCTTGAGCGGCGGCCGCGGATCGGGCCGCGCCGGCGGCGCAGGAGCAGGATGGGCCGCCGCGGGGTGCGCCCGGGCGGCGAGCGCCGCGAGCTTCACTTCCAGCTCCTCGATGCGGTGCTGCTGCTGGGCGACCAGCGCGGACTGCGCCTGGATCTGGCTGCGCAGCTCCTTCAGCTCCTCGGCTTCCACCGACGGGCGCGCCGGCGCGCCGGCGCATCCGGCGAGCAGCGCGGCGATGGCAAGAGAGCGGAAGCGCAAGCAGATTCCCCCGAGGCGCGGCACACGCGTCGCGTCCCGTGATGATCTACGCGGGGGGCCTGACATGTCAAAGAAAGAGCTCAGGACCCGCGGGCTTCGATGAAGGCCAGATGGCGACCCGTACGGCCCTTGTCACGGCGGTGGCTGAAGAAAGCGTCGATGTCGCAGGATGTACACCCTTCGACCTGCTCGATCCGCTCCTCGGGCACCCCGGCCTGCAGCAGCGACCGCTCCACGCAATAGCGCAAGTCCAGGTGAGGCTTGGGATTTCGCGCCGGATCGTCCGCCGCCTCCGGGCCGAACAGGGCGCGGAAGGCCGCGGCCAGCTCCGGCGAGACCTCGTAGCAGCAGCGGCCGATGCAGGGACCGATGGCGGCCAGCACTTCCGCGGGGTCCGCCCCGCTGGCGTGCTGCAGCGCCCGCACCGCCCGCCCGGCGATCTGCAGCCGCGTCCCCCGCCATCCGGAGTGGACCGCCGCGACGGCCTCTCCGGCGTGGAGGAGGACCGGCACGCAGTCCGCCACCCGGACCCCGACCGCGCCCTCCGCAAGCGCCAGCAAGGCATCGGCGCCGTCTTCCTGGGTCTCGCTGGAGGGAAAGATCTCCCGGAGCCGCGCGTCCACCACCCGGTCTCCGTGGACTTGATGACCGGTGGCGATGCGGCCGGCCAGCCCCGCCGCCCCGCGGAGCCGGTCGTGGTTCTCGCGGACCGCTGCCTCGTCGTCCCCTACCGAGAGCCCCAGGTTGAGCGAGGAGAACGCGCCGGCCGACACTCCGCCGGTACGCACCGAGAACCCGTGCGGGACGCCGGCGGCGGAGAGCAGCCTGGAAGTGATGAAGAGCCGCACGGCCACATCTTAACGCGGGGCCAGGGGCGGCTACAGATCGTGCAGGTACTCCTGGATCTCACGGCTGGCCTGCTCCTCGGAGGTGCGGTCGGCCGATCGCCCGGCGTACTCCGCCGCCCGCTCCACCAGCACGATGCGCTCGCCGCGCGCGTCGCCCACCACGTTGCCCTGCGCGTCCAGGTCGCTCACGCCTTCCAGCACCACGCGCCCGTTGCTCCTGCGCACCAGGTACACGGTGCGCGTGCCCGCGCCGCTCGCGTCGCCGAGGAGGAACTGATCGCCTTCCATCCGCCAGCTGCAGGCGCGGTCGGAGATCCCCGGCTCCTCTCCGTCGACGGAGACGGCGAGCGCGAGTCTACATGTTCCGTTCTCCACCAGCACCAGCGCGCCCCGCTCGGTGAGCACGTGCTCCGCCCCGTTCGCGTCGGTGAGCTTGGTGCCCGCCTCGTTGATCTCGATCAGCTGGTCCTGTCCGTCGAGCTGCGCGCGCGAGCGGATCGACTCCAGGGCGTACTTTCCGGCAGCGAGCCCGGGCTTGTCCGGACGCGACGCGCCGACATGCGCGCACCCGATTCCCGCCGCCAGCACGACGATCAATCCGACCCGCCCTGCCGCCATCTGCCCCTCCCCCGCCCGCGTCCGGCGAGAAAGCGGTGCAAGTGGACGGCCATCGCGGCGCCCGCGGTTCCACTCCCCGGATGGGCAACGCCGTTCCCAGCCGCGGAAGCGGCCGGACTCAGGAGAGCGCGCGGCGCGACTTGATCTGTTTACGGACGAACCAGGCGACGGTCAGGAGCCCGACGGCGACGAGCACCGCGTCGAAGCGGTGGAACCAGGGCTTGAGCTCGTCGATGTGCTCGCCCAGCTTCATTCCCACCCAGGCAAGCCCGAGGCACCAGGGGAACGATCCGGCGAACGTGTAGCCGATGAACTTTCCCATCGGCATTCGCGCCACGCCGGCGGGAAAGGCGATGAAGGTGCGCACCACGGGAAGCAGCCGGGCCACGAACACCGTCACGTCGCCGCGCCGGGCGAAGAAGCGGTCGGCCCAGTCCAGGTGCTCCTTCGAGAGCAGGATGTAGCGGCCGTACTTGAGGATCAGGGGCCGGCCGCCGTACGCGCCGAGGTAGTAGGCGGGGACGCTGCCCACGACGCAGCCGATGGCGCCCGCCAGCCCGCAGCCGAACAGGCTGAAGCGGACGGGCACCAGGCTGCCGGCGAAGGGCATGATCACCTCCGACGGCAGCGGGATGCACGCGCTCTCGACCGCCATCAGCCCGGCGATGCCGCCGTAGCCCATCGCGGAGATCACGCCCTGGATCCAGACCGCCACCGCCTCCAGCACCTGTGAGATCACCGGAGCACCCGCAGCCGCGGCGGAGCCTTTGCTTCCGCGCCGTAGAACACCTCGTCGTACGGCACGCTGCAGTCCGTCTCGCGCGGCTCGGGATAGGAGAAGCGCTCGCCGCGATAGTTGCGGAACACGGTCTCCTGGGCCCGCTTCTCCACGACGTACTCCGGCTGGACGGTGACCTTGCCGCCGCCGCCCGGGAGATCGACGGCGAGGTGCGGGACGGCGAGGCCGCTGGTCCAGCCGCGCAGCTCGCGGAGGATCTCGACGCCCTTCGCGAGCGGGGTGCGGAGGTGCTCGAGCCCTTCCGCGACGTCCATCTGGTGCAGGTAGTAGGGCCGCACGCGCATGGTCAGGCACTTCTGCATCAGGTCCTTGATGGCGCGGGCGCTGGAGTTCACGCGGCGCATCAGCACCGCCTGATTCTCGACGGGGATGCCGTGGTCGACCAGCAGCTCGCAGGCCTCGCGCGCCTCCGGGGTGATCTCCTTCGCGTGGTTGAAGTGCGTGACCACGAAGAGCGGAGCGAACCTGCGCAGCGCCTGCGCCAGCTCCTCGTCGACCCGCATCGGGAGGCAGACGGGGATGCGGGTGCCGATGCGGATGATCTCCAGGTGGGGCACCGCGCGGATCTGCTCGAGCAGCTCGACCAGTCGCGGGGTGGAGAGGAGCAGCGGGTCGCCGCCGGAGATCAGCACGTCGCGGACCTCGGGATGCGCGCGCAGGTACCCGATTGCCTCCTGCAGCTCCTCGCGGGAGATGCCACCCTCGTCGCCGGAGGTGATCCGCCTCCGCGTGCAGTGCCGGCAATAGACCGAGCAGTGGTCGACGGCGAGCAGGAGCACCCGGTCCGGGTACTTGTGCACGATCGCGCGCACCGGACGGTGCCGGTCCTCGCCCAGCGGATCGCGCAGCTCGCCGGGAGCGGTCCGCGCCTCCGCGCGCACCGGGATCGACTGCATCCGGATCGGGCAGTACGGGTGCTCCGGGTCGATCAGGCTCAGGTAGTAGGGCGAGATGCCCAGGCGAAACACGTCGCGGGTCTCCAGGCACCCTCGCCGCTCGTCGTCGGTAAGCTCGAGGCACCGGGAGAGGTCCGCGGCCGAGCGAACGCTGTGGCGGAGCTGCCAGCGAAAGTCACGCCATTCCGCGTCGGTGGCCTGTGGGAACAGCTCTGCGCGTCGGGACGGCATGGGGGCCGCGGAAGATGCTTCGCGAGGACGCGCAGGTCAAGGAGACAAGACGCCAGCGCCCCGCCCCTGCAGCAAGCAGGAGCGGGGAGCCTGATGGAGCACGAATCAGAACCCGTATGTGCCGACGCGCGAGCCGACGCTGGAAGAATTCGGCCCCTTTACAGTCACGTCGACCTGAAATCCGTCCACATTGGTCCCCGGCGTCTTGACGCCGCAGGCATGGCCGGGAGCCGCAGCCGTGGGCGTCTTGTTCGAGTTCGCGACTTCCAGACCCATCACCGATCCGTCATCCCAGGCCCCGAACTCGGTAAGCATCGTGCAGGCGCCGTTCACCGTGTTCGCGACCGTGCAGGACTGGCCCGGGTTCGCGGCGGACACTCTTTCCCACGTCGGATCCATCGACCCGACGTTGTCGAGCATCGGGAGACCGCCGAACGTCGTCAGCTTCAACCCTCCCTGCGCTGCGGTGAGCGCGCCGCTGAAGGTCGTTCCGTTGGTGGGGAGGTTCAACCAGGGGTCGAGCACCTTGACCAGGGACGTGGCGAGGATCGGATTCGCCAGGTTGTTGTCGGTGTAATCCAGGCAGCTCGTCGGGTTCCAGGGACCGATGTTCGCGTCGCCCACGGCCGTGAACACGACCCAGGTCGGCACCCAGATCGTCCGGTCCGAGTCCCAGACGCCGTTGGGCCCATGGTACGTGGCGCAGTCCGCGCCGCCGCAGAAGCGCGGCTCGGTGGCCAGGTCGGGGACGTTGTTGTCGTTCGAGTCGATGAAGGGGTCGCCCTGATCGACGAACAGCTCGCCATTGTCGTACTGGCCGTTCAGGTTGCCGTCGACGAACGCTTCCTCTCCACGGACCATTGCGATGATGGTGACGAGCTGATCGCGCGGGTTCGCGGAGCCGCTGGAGGGCTCGGCGAACAGCGGCTTGGGAAACTGCGCCGGGTTCGCCACAAGCGGCGTGGTCTCCGCCGGCCGGAAGCCGTTGCCCATGTCGCTGGAGAAGGTCACCGACACGCTGCCTTCGTCAGGGTCGCTGGGATTCTGGAAGTCGAACGGCTTTGTGACCGCGCTGGCGCTGATCGAGCCCGCCTCGGTGGCGAAGCTCACCGGCGTGGCGATTCCAACCCGGTTGCCATAGCGGTCGGAGAGCCGCACCACGCAGGTGGTGACCTCGTACTCCAGCGTCGTGGTGTAGACGGGGAGGTTCGTGCGGGCGCAGCGGAAGTAGAACCCGGATGCCGACGGCTTCGCGCCGCGAACGGCGATCGGGTGCGAGCCGGTGATGCCCGTGGCTCCCACCGCGGCGGTGATTGCGCTGATGCCAACCTGAGAGCCGGCGTTGTAGGAGACGGTCACGCTGCCGTCCGCGACGGTGACGCCGGTGGTGTTGGCGAGCGTGACCAGCGCCGGCTGGGTCTGGCCGAAGGTGACGGTGACGCCGGAGACACCCCTGCCGCTGGCATCCGTGACGAGGAAGCTCATCACGCCGGTCTCCTGGATCCCCGAACCCTTGATGCCGAGGAGCGAGGGAGCGGTGGCGTTTTCGAAGATGGCTGCCGGAGGGCCGACGGGGCCGACGACGACCGGGCCTGCGTCGGGGGGGCTGCCGCCATCGGTCGTCGATCCGGCGTCGCTGCCGGAACCGCCGCCGCCCTGCAAAGCGATGTGCGTGCCATTGGTGACGGCGGACCAGGCGGCGGTGATCAGCACGGTTCCGGCGCCGCAGTGGGCCGGGTCGACGGCCACGTCGCAGGCGTAGGTCGCAGTGGCGTGGCCGTTTCCGTCGAGAGCGGCGGTGGCGGTGACGCTGCCGCTCGCGTTCAGGTTTCCGGCGGATGCGGTGAACACGACGGACCCGGTCCCCGCAACGCCGTTGGCGTCGGTGACGATGGCGGTGACGTGCGCGAGCGCGCCGTTGTTCGCCAGCGATGCGACGTCGGCGATCACGCCGACGCTGCCGGCGGGCGGCTGCGCGGTGGAGTTGGAACACGCGGCCACGAGCACGAGGATGGCGCCGGGCACGACCTTGCGAGCGAGAGTCACGTAGATCCCCTCCGTCGCGCCCTGGAGGCGCGGTCCCCGGTTATCGGGGCGCGTGCGGAGTTGAGTCAATTTTTCAATATTAGGAAAGATGAATGGAAAGGTACGCGATCAGGCGATGGAGCCCAGCTCCGGGTCCGCCCGCACCGCGGAGGCCGGCGCCCCCGCCTCCACGGCCCGGCGCAGCCAGTTCCGCGCCCGATCCTTGGCGCCGGCGCGCAGGTTTGCCCGCGCGGCCACCACCGCGGCGTCGGCGCTCTGCCAGATGGAGTAGCTCTGGCCGGCGAACATCGCGGCGGACTCGTTGTCGCCCCGCGCCAGCTCGATGCCCGCGCGCAGCCGCAGCCCCGCCGCTTGCCGGTAGGGCCCCCCGGCGCTGTCCAGCCGGACCGCCACCGCCAGGGCGGAATCGTAATCCCGGCGCTGGAGCGCGTTCCGGGCCTCCTCCATGGCCGCGTTCACGTCGGCGCGCTCGGTCGCGTCCTCCTGCGGCCCGGGCGTTGCCGGCGCCGCGGGTCCCCCGGGCTGCGCTCCAGCGGCCCTGGCGCGCTGGAAGTTCTGCAGCGCGAACAATCCCAGCCAGAGCAGGGCGAAAGGATCGGGGCCGAAGTACCAGGTCACCGCGCCGGCGACGGCGATGCACATCGCCACCGAGAACCAGGACACCAGCGCCACCGAGGGCCGGCGCCGCACCCCTTCGACGAATGCCAGCAGCATGTGCCCGCCGTCGAGCGGGAGGATGGGCAGCAGGTTGAACGCCGCCCAGACCACGCTCACCCAGATGAACTGGCCCATGATCCAGGCGGTGATCGAGCCGCTCTCCGGCGGAATGGCGCGCATCAGCAAGTACGCGGCAGCCCCGAGGAGCAGCCCCGCGATCGGTCCGGCGAAGGAGAGCACGAACTGGCGGCGCGGCGGCGGTGGCGCACGGAACTGGGGAAAGGTCACCCCCCCGAACGCCTCCAGCCGGATCTCCGGCCGGCCCCCGAAGATGCGCCCCACCACCGCGTGTCCAAGCTCGTGGACGAGCACGCTGAGGAACACCACGAAGATCCAGGCCGCCATCTTCCAGCCGAAGCCGTATCCGGCGCCGAGCAGGATGGCGCTGAGGAAGAACCACGGGTACACGAGCACCGGGAACGGACCGACCTTGAAGCGCAGCACGAGAGCCAGTGTACCCTTCGCGGGCGCGCTGCGCAGCGCCTTGACCGGCCCCCGTCGCGCGGATACTCACGCTTTGCGGAGGCATCCTTGAGCAAGACGGCAGCACGGCCCGTGGCGAGGAAGGCGACCGGGCAGCCTTTTCAGTACCCGCTGGACCGCGAATACCTCGAGCCCGACTGGACCCGGCTGCCGGGATACCGCAGGGTCTCGCGCGCCGAGTGGGAAGACGCCACCTGGCAGCGCAAGAACACCGTGAAGAACCTGGCCGAGCTGAAGGATGCGCTCGGCGCCTTCCTCACCGACGACCTCGCCCGCGACCTGGAGCGCGACGTCCGCGAGCGCGCCACCATGTCGATGCTGATCACGCCGCACATGATCAACACCATGGACGAGGAGAACCTCGCCGACGATCCCCTCCGCCGCTACATGCTGCCGGCGTTCAGCGACCGGCGCACCGACTGGCCCAGCCACCCGAAGGCCTCGCGCGACAGCCTGCACGAGGCGGAGATGTGGAAGGTGGAAGGGCTGACGCACCGCTACCCCACCAAGGTGCTCGCCGAGATGCTCTCCACCTGCCCGCAGTATTGCGGGCACTGCACGCGCATGGACCTGGTGGGGAACTCGGTCCCGCAGGTGAAGAAGCTGAAGTTCGAAGTGCCGCAGAAGGATCGGCACCAGCAGATGCTGGACTACCTGCGGGTCACGCCCAGCGTGCGCGACGTGGTGGTGTCCGGGGGCGACATCGCCAACCTTCCCATCCAGCAGCTGGAGCCGTTCGTCTCCGCGCTGCTCGAATTGCCCAACATCAAGGACGTGCGGCTCGCCTCCAAGGGGCTGATGGGCATTCCCCAGCACTTCCTCCAGGACGAGGTCCTCGCCGGGATGGAGCGGCTGGCGAGGAAGGCGTTCGAGCGGGGAGTGAACCTCTCCATGCACACGCACGTGAACCACGCGAACCAGGTGACGCCGCTCTTCGGGAAGGCGGCGGGCACGCTGCTCTCGATGGGCTTTCGCGACGTGCGCAATCAGGGCGTGCTCTTGCGGGGCGTGAACGATTCGCAGAAGGACCTGCTCGATCTCTGCTTCATGCTGCAGGACCACGCCCGGGTGCTGCCCTACTACTTCTATCTCTGCGACATGATCCCCAACTCGGAGCACTGGCGGACCACGGTGGCGGAAGCGCAGAAGCTGCAGCACGACATCATGGGGTACCTGCCCGGGTTCGCCACCCCGCGCATCGTCTGCGACGTCCCCTACGTCGGGAAGCGCTGGGTGCACCAGGT
>JBGQLA010000022.1:0-24708 GCA_041499865.1 Deltaproteobacteria bacterium | reverse complement strand
GTTGGCGATCAGCTCCTTGCCGGTGCCGCTCTCGCCCTGGATCAGCACCGTGGCCCGGGAGGCGGCGACGCGGCCGAGGTCCTTGAACAGGCGCTGCATCACCGGCGAGGTGCCGACGATGTCGTCCATGTTGTAGGCGGGACCGCCGTCGACGGCGAGGTAGTCGTTGCCGCGGGAGAGGCGGCGGACCTCCAGCGCCCGGTCCAGCGCGACGTCGAACTCCTGGATGTCGATCGGCTTGTGGATGTAGTCGAAGGCGCCGGCCTTCATGGCCCGGATGGTGGTGGCCATGTCGTGGTGCGCGGTGATCATCAGCACCGGCGCTTCCGCGGCGCGCTTCTTCAGCTCCGGGATCAGATCGATCCCGGACGCGTCGGGCAGCCGCATGTCGAGCACGATGGCGGAGGGAGAGGTTTCCTCGGCCAGCCGGAAGCCCTCGGCGCCGGTGGAAGCCGACAGCACGCCGAATCCGCGCTCCTCCAGGTGCATGGAGAGGAGCTCCCGGATCGACCGGTCGTCGTCGACGATCAGGATGTGGTCCATCGCGATCACGCGGGAAACGTCAGAGAAATAACATTTCCGCCGCCTGGGCGCTCCTCGATGCGGGCCGCCCCGCCGTGCTCGCGCGCGATCCGGGCCACCACCGCGAGCCCGAGGCCGCTGCCCCGGGCCCGCTGCGGCGTGAACGGCACGAAGGCTTTTTCGCGCAGCTCCGGGGCGAGGGTCTGGCCGGGACCCGCGACCGACAGCTCCCAGCCGGGCGCGAGCTCCCGGATCGTCACTTCGACGGCGCCGCCGCCGGCCTCTTCGGCGGCCACCGCGGCCTGCCGGCAGAGGATCTTCGCCGCGGTGCGGACGCGCACCGGATCGATCGGCGCCGGCGGCATCCGCTCCGGCATCCTGCGGGTGAAGGTCACGCCGCGCGCAGACCACTCCGTCTCCACGCCAGCGACCGCCTCTTCCACCGGGCCGCGGGGGTCGGCGGGCACCCGCGAGAGCGAGGGCGGCCGGGCGAACTCCAGCACCTCGTTCAGCAGGAGCTCGATGTTCAGCACCTCGCGCAGGGCGATGGAGGTGCGGCGCAGATCGTTCGGCGTCAGCGTGCCGTGGCGCTCCAGCGTCTGCAGCGCGATCTTCACCGCGCTCAGGGGATTGCGCACCTCGTGCGCGACCAGCGAGGCGAAGCGCGCCAGGTCCTCGGCCCGCAGCGCCGCGTCCGCCTGCTGCCGGTTCACCGTCAGATCGCGAATCAGGGCGACGGCTCCGCCCGTCACTCCGCGGAGCAGCAGCTGCGCCGGGAACGGTTTCCCGCCGCGCAGCATCGGGCGCTCCTCCGCGGCGGGGACGTTGGCGCAGACGGCGGCGAGATCCCGGGCGGCGCGCTCGCCGCCGGAGAACAGCGAGCTCGCCGGACGGCCCACCAGCTCCCCGGCCTTGACCTGAAGGACCGCCTGGGTGTCGCCGGTGGCGAAGACGATCCGCGGCGCCGCGCCGTCGTCCCAGGCGACGATGCAAGAGTCCGAGGCCGCGCCCACCGTGCGCGCCAGCTCCTCGCAGATCTGCTCCACTTTCCTTACCCGCACACACCGATTATCCGCGTCTTGGCGCGCTCCGCCACTTGTCTGACGAATCGTCCGATCGTCGACCGATGCACGGGGCCTCCGTTCGGAGGTACGGTGCCGCGAATCGAAAGGAGCGCCGATGGGAACCTTCATTCGCCGGCTCGCGCGCCTGGAATCGGGTCAGGGGCTGAGCGAGTACCTGATCATCGTCGCCCTGGTGGCCATCGCCGCCATCGGGGTGGTGACCGTGTTCGGGCGCGACATCCGCGAGCTCTTCGCCGGCACCACCGACAGCCTGGCGGGCAACCAGGCGAGCAACACCGCCCGCAAGGCCACCGTGAAGGCGAACAAAAACCTCAAGACTTTCGGGAAGTACAACGCGACGTCGGGCGACTGAGAGGAGGCTCGGCCGCGCCCGGAACCGGCGCAAGCGCGGAAGGTTTGCGCCATCTTTTCGTGTTATCTGAGGGCCCATGGGTCGCGACAATCGAGGACAGGACAAGATCCTCCGGTCCGACGAGCACAACTCGCGCGGCATCGAGCTGGCCGACCGGGGCTGGCTCGACGAGGCGATCAAGGAGTTCAAGAAGGCCATCGAGCTGGATCCCAGCTCGGCGCACGCGCACGACAACCTCGCCACCGTCTACTCGGAGAAGAAGCTCTACGCGCAGGCGCTGGACGAGTACCTGACCGCGCTCAAGCTGGAGCCGGAGAGCCCCACCGCGCACTACAACCTGGCCTGCTTCCTTGCCACCCACGCGCACGACATGGCCATCGAGCAGTACAAGGAAGCCATCGAGCTCGACCCCGAGTACCCCGACGCGCACCTGAACCTGGGGATGACGTACGCGGATCTCGACCAGCGCGACGAGGCCAAGGCCGAGTTCAAGGCGGCCATCGAGCTGGACCCGCAGGATCCGCTCGCCCGCCATGAGCTGGCGGCGATGCTGATGGACGAGGGCGACTACCGCGCCGCCATCGGGCTGCTCAACGAGGTGGTCCGCCTGGAGCCGGAGAACTACGAGGGCTGGCTGGACCTGGGGATCTCCTACGCGCAGAAGGGCTTCTACCAGGAAGCGGAGCGCTGCTACGTCAAGGCCCGGGAGCTGAATCCCGACGACGTCCTGCTCAACTACAACGTCGCGGCGCTGTACTCGCTCTGGGATCGACACCCCGACGCGCTGGCGGCCCTGCGCAAGGCGCTGGAGAAAGAGCCGGCGAAGGTGCGAAGCTGGTTGGCGGCGGATCCGATGTTCGACGGGATCAAGACCGCGCCGGAGTTCGAGCAACTGCTCGCGCCCAACTAGCCCCTGCCGGGCGCGCGCACCAGCGCAGCGCCCTGGGACAGTCGCCGTTCCCCTTTTCGGCAACGGCCTCCTGGCGCCGCCGGATGCGACGTTCTCTCAGGACTGAAAGGCCGGATTGCAGATCTGCAATGCAAAGCGGGTGTGCGCGCATGTAGTTCTCTAGGAAAATCAACATGACGCGGCTTGGCACGGATGCTGCTCTACCAAGCCTGAGGCGTTCGTTCGCCGGGCGAAAGGTCCCCCCCCGCCAGTCCGGCATCGAAGCGCTTCAATTCTTGAGCCCCCGGACATGAAGTCCGGGGGCTTTTTCTTGGGCGGCACACGCCCGCTTGAACGGCGCGATGGCTGGGGATAGACCGCGCCGGATGAAGCTCGCCACCATCGCCGTCCATGCCGGGGCGCCGCAAGGCGCGAACGCGCCCCTCACCACTCCCATCGTGCAGTCCACGACCTTCCGCTTCGAGAGCGCGGAGGCGGTGCAGCGCTACGGGCGCGGCGAGGGCGGCCTCTTCATGTACAGCCGCGACGAGAACCCCACCGTCCGCGCCGCGGAAGAAGCGGTGGCGCAGATCCTGGGCGCCGCCTCCTGCATGCTGTTCGGCAGCGGCATGGGCGCGATGACCGCGGCGGTGATGACCCTCGCCTCCGGCGGCGACGAGGTGGTCGCGTCGACGGCGCTGTACGGCGGAACGTACAAGCTGCTGCGCGACGTGCTCAGCCGATTCGGCGTCAAGGCGCGGATGGCCGAGCCCGAGGGGCTGATCGACGCCTGCGGCCGGGGAGGCTCGCCGCTCTGCGTGTTCGAGTCGCCGACCAACCCCACCCTGCGCGTGATCGACGTGGCCGGCGTGGCCCGGGCCTGCCGGAGCGCCGGCATCGTCTCCCTGATCGATTCCACCTTCGGCCCGGCGCTGGTGCAGCAGCCGCTCGCGCTCGGCGCCGATCTGGTGATGCACTCCGCGACCAAGTTCCTCAACGGGCACAGCGACCATCTCTGCGGGGTGATCGCCGGCCGCCAGGAGCTGGTGGACAGGATCCGCCAGGTGGCGGGCAGGCTGGGCTCGGTGCTCGATGCGCACGTCGCCTACGATCTGCTGCGCGGCCTGAAGACGCTCGCCGTCCGCATCGAGCGGCAGTCCGCCAGCGCGCTGGCGCTGGCGCGCTGGCTCGAGTCGGAGCCGGCGGTGAAGCGCGTCTGGTATCCCGGGCTGCCCAGCCACCCGGACCACGATCTCGCCCGCCGGCAGATGAGCGGCTTCGGGGGGATGGTGACCTTCACCGTGGGCACGAAGGAGAAGGCGTTCCGGTTCTGGGACCGGCTGAAGCTGATCGCGCGGGCGGCCAGCCTGGGCGGGCCGGAGACGCTGACCAGCCTGCCCATCCTCTTCAGCCACACCGGGTACACTGCGGAAGAGCTGCGCCGGGCGGGGGTCGACGAGGGGATGGTGCGGATGAGCGTCGGGCTGGAGGATCCGGAGGACCTGATCGCCGATCTGCGGCAGGCGCTCTCATGAGCGCGTACCTGTTCATGCGCGGCGTGGTCCAGCAGGGCCGGCTGCACGAGTTCGTGCGCGGCGTGAAGGCGCTGCGCGAGTACCGGAAGCGGCGCGCCTGCTGCGTGCCGGAGGTCCTCTACGGCCTCTCCGGGCCGATGAACACCGTGCTGCTGCGCTTCGCCTTTCCCGACCTCGGCCGGCTCGAGGAGGAGGAGCGGGAGCTGGAAGCGGATCCGGAGCACGCGCGGATCAACAGCGTGCTGCCCTGGGTGGAGGGATCGATCGGGTACGAGATCTTCCTCGACGATCGGTTCGGGAAGCCGGAGATCCCGGAAGAGGCCTGAGGAGCGTCAGCCGAGGGGAATGACGCGCGCTTCCTTGCGCGCCAGCGCCACGGCGTCGCGGAGCCGATCGTAGAGCGGCTTCGCCGCGGCCACCGGTCCGACCAGGAGCTCCGGTTCCACCTGGTCGGTGGAGAGCACGGTGATGCGCCCCACTCCGCGCAGCCGTTCGATCAAGCTCTGCTCCAGCACCACGTCGCGGACGCGCCAGAGATCGACGCTCTCGAACCGCCGCCCGAAGATGCCCCGCTCCACCTCCAGCCGCTGCGGCGTGAGCCGGTAGCGCACCGCGCGGCGGAGCGTGAAGGTCGAGAGCAGATAGACGGACCAGAGCAGGAACGAAGCCGCCGCGGGCCCCGCCACCACCGGCGGCAGGATCCGGTCGTACCCGATCGCGGTCAGGGCGATGGAGACGGACGCGCAGGCACCCGCCCCCCACAAGCGCAGGCGCGCGTCGGCGCGGAAGGAGGCGAGCGGTCCGGGATCGCCGCTCTCCGGAGTGACCAGTTGAAGCTGCGGCCCCATGGAAGGCAGTCTACCATTGCTCCGTGGAGCCGCTTCCGCGCAGTTTCTACGATCGCAACGCGGTGAAGGTGGCGCCCGCGCTGCTCGGCTGCGTCCTCGCCCGGCGCCTGCGCGGCGGCTGGGCGCTGGGGCGGATCGTGGAGACGGAAGCGTACGTGGGCGAGCACGACCTCGCCTGCCACGCGCGCGCCGGCCGCACGGCGCGGACCTCGGTGATGTACGGGGAGCCCGGCCACGCGTACGTGTACCTGATCTACGGCATCCACCCGATGCTCAACTGCGTCTGCGGGCCGGGAAGCGAGGCGAACGCGGTGCTGATCCGCGCGGCGGAGCCGCTGCCGGACTCGCTGCCCTGGCTGCACCGGAACGCCCGCGGTCCGGGGAACCTGTGCAAGGCGTTCGGGGTCAAGCTCTCGCAGAATCGCGCCGACCTCTGCGATCCGTCGGGCGGGTTGATCGTGCTCCCGCGGCGCACGCGTCCGCGCATCGTCCGCGGGCCGCGCATCGGGGTGGAGTACGCCGGAAACTGGGCCGCCGAGCCTCTCCGCTTCTGCGACGCGCGGAGCGGGCATCTCTCGCGCCCGGCGGCACCGCGCTGAGCACAGCTTCGGGGCTCGAATCAAGCTTGAGAATCGCGGCCGATCGTGGTGATGCTGCGGGTCGATGAAAATCCGGCGCCTGGAGATCTCCGGCTTCAAGTCGTTCGCGGATCGGGTCGTCTTTTCCTTCGACGACGGGGTCACCGGGGTGGTGGGCCCCAACGGGTGCGGCAAGAGCAACGTGGTCGACGCCATCCGCTGGGCGATGGGCGAGCAGAGCGCGAAGCACCTGCGCGGCCGGGCCATGGAGGACGTGATCTTCTCCGGGTCGGAGTCGCGGGCCGCCACCGGCATGGCGGAGGTGTCGCTCACCTTCCAGAACGACGGCCGCCTCGTCCCCCCGCAGTACGCCGGGTTCGGCGAGATCACCATCACCCGGCGCCTCTTCCGCAACGGCGACAGCGAGTACCAGATCAACAAGGCCGCCTGCCGGCTGCTGGACATCACCGAGCTCTTCCTCGGCACCGGCGTCGGCACCCGCGCGTACTCGATCATCGAGCAGGGCCGCATCGGCCTGATCGTCAGCGCCAAGCCGGAGGACCGGCGGGCGATCATCGAGGAGGCCGCCGGCGTCACCAAGTACAAGGCCCGCCGCAAGCAGGCGGAGCGGAAGCTGGATGCCACCGCGCAGAACCTGCTCCGGCTGGGCGACGTGGTGGGCGAGGTGGCCAAGCGCCTGCAGGCGCTGGAGCGCTCGGCGAAGAAGGCAGAGAAGTTCCGCGAACTGCGCGCCGAGCTCCGCGAGCTCGAGCTGCTCACCTCCTGCCGGCAGTATCTCGGGCTGCGCGACACCGAGACGGCGCATGCAAAGGAGCTGAACGAGGCCGCGGAGGCGGAGCAGGTCGCCCTGGCGCACGCCGCGCGCCTGGAGACGGGCCTCTCGGCGGAGCGGCTCCAGCTCCTCGAGGACGAGAAGCAGGTGCAGGAGCTGGCCGACCACTCGCACCGCATCGACAAGCAGCTCCGCCTCTCCGAGCAGGAGATGGAGTTCGGCAAGCGCGAGCGCGAGACCATCGCGACCCGGCAGACGCAGCACGGCGAGGAGGTGTCGCTCCTCGGCGTCCGGCTCGAGCTGCTCGGGCGGGAGGAAGAGGGGCTGCGGGCCGAGCAGCAGAAGCTGGCCGACGCCTCCGCGGAGGACCAGGCGAAGCAGCGGCAGGCGGAGGAGTCGCTGCAGTCCGCGCTGCGGGAGATCCACGACGCCCAGCACGCGGTGGAGGCCGAACGACACCAGGCGGTGAGCGTGCTCACCCAGCTCGCGAACCACCGGACCAATCTGGTGAACCTCGAGCGCCGGCGAGACGAGCTGGCGGCGCGCCTGCAGAAGACGGCGGCGGAGAAGGAGCAGCTGGAGGCGCGGGCGCAGGAGATCGCCCGCCAGCGCGACGAGCTGGCGCAGAAGCTGGCCGAGACGCAAGGCAAGCGCGGCGAGCTGCACGAGCACAAGCTCGCCGCCGAGGCGGACCTGGCGGCGGGCCGCACCGAGCAGCGCGAGACCGAAGCGCTCTTGATCAAGCTCCGCGAGGAGCTGGCCGACCGGCGCAGCCGCCTCACCTCGCTCCTCGAGCTGCAGAAGAACTTCGAGGGCTATGGGCGCGGCGTGAAGGCGATCATGCTGCGCGAGGAGGAGGAGCGCCGGCGCGACGGGGTGTACGGGCTGGTCGCCGACGTGCTGCACGTCGAGCCCCGGTACGAGCGCGCCATCGAGGCGGTGCTCGGGGAGCGGCTGCAGCTGGTGCTGGTCGAGAGCCATGCGGCGGGGCTGAAGGCGGTGGACTACCTGCGCAAGGCCGCGCAGGGGCGCGCCTCCTTCGTGCCGCTGACGGAGATGGAGCAGCTCCCGCTGGTGCCGGAGGCGGCCAACCTGCCCACGCCCGAGGACACGGTGCGCGCGGTGGAGGTGGTCGGCTGCGCCCCCGAGCACGAGCGGCTGCGCAACTACCTGCTCGCCGACGTCTTCCTCTGCGACACGCTGGCGCGGGCGCTGGCGCTCTGGGCGCGCAATCCCGGCGAGCGCACCTTCGTCTCCGCCGAGGGTGAGGTGGTGGACAAGGAAGGCATCGTTTGCGGCGGCGCGCTGGAAGGCGTCGCGGACGGCCTGCTGCACAAGCGGCGCGAGGTGCAGGAGCTGGCGGAGACGGTGCAGGACCTGGAGTCCCGGCTGGAGGTGCAGAGCGATCGGGTCGAGCAGCTCGCGGCCCGGGTGCTGGCCTCGGACACCCAGGTCAAGCGCCTGGTGCACGAGGAGCGCGAGGAGGAGCTCTCCCAGCTCCGGCTGGAGCGCGACGTGGCCCGGCTCCAGGAGGATCTCGGCCGGATCGCGCAGCGCGACCAGGTGCTGCACCACGAGGCGGAGAATCTGCAGAACGCGCTCGACGAGGTGAAGCGCGAGGAGCAGGCCTCGCGAGACGCGGTGTCCGCCGGCGAAGGCGAGCAGACCGAGCGCGAGGCGCGGCTGCGCGCGCTGCAGGGCGGGCTGCTCGGCGCCCGGGAGCGCGCCGAAGCCGTGCAGGCGGAGGTGACCAAGGCGAAGGTGAGCGCCGCCGCGGTCGCCGAACGGCGCGAGGGCGTGGCCCGCTCCCTGGAACGGCTGCTGGAGTCGCGCTCGGAAGTGGAGTCCCGCCGCGAGAAGCTGCAGGCGGAGATCGCCCAGGGCAAGGAGCGCGACGCCGCCCTGCAGGCGAAGGCGGAGGTCGACCGGCGCGAGCTGCAGCGCCTTCTCGCCGAGTCCGAGCGGCTGCGCGACGAGCTGGGCCGGGCGCGCGCGCAGTATGAGAGCGCGCAGGAGCGGCTCCGCGGAGGCGACGAGGAAGTGCGCAAGGCCCGCGAGGAGGCGCGCGCGATCGGCGAGCGGCGGGGGAAGGCGGAGCTGCAGATCCAGGGAACGCGGCTGGAGCTGACCCACCTCGAGCAGCAGGTGCGGGAGCGGCATCTGATGGAGCTCGCGGACGTGGCGGCGGCGCGGCGCGAGGCGGCGCTGCAGCTCGACGCCCCGGCGGCGGAAGAGAAGATGCACTCGCTCCGGGAGAAGATCGAGGCGCTCGGCGAGGTCTCGCTCACCGCCATCGACGAGGCGCGCGAGGTGGGCGATCGCTACGCTTTCCTCTCCACCCAGAAGGCGGATCTCGAGGAGAGCATCGCCAAGCTCCGCTCGGCCATCGCCCGCATCGACCGGGCCTCGAAGGAGCGCTTCAAGGAGACGTTCCAGCTGGTGAACGACCGGTTCCAGCAGGTGTACCCGCGGCTCTTCCGCGGCGGCATGGCGGAGCTGCAGCTCGTCGAGGATCCCGCGAACCCGGAAGCGGAGCCCGGGGTGGAAATCGTCGCGCAGCCGCCCGGCAAGAAGCTGGTGTCGGTGAACCTGCTCTCGGGAGGCGAGAAGGCGCTCACCGCCGTCTCGCTGATCTTCGCCATCTTCCTCATCAAGCCGACTCCCTTCTGCCTCCTCGACGAGGTCGATGCGCCGCTCGACGAGGCGAACGTCGGCCGGTACAACGAGATGGTGCGCGAGATGTGCCGCACCTCGCAGTTCATCGTCATCACGCACAACAAGCGCACCATGGAGGTCGCCGACTCGCTGTACGGCGTGACCATGGAGGAGCCGGGGATCTCGAAGATCGTCTCGGTGAAGCTGTCGCAGCAAGCCACCGTGGCCGCGTAAGCGGACACGGGGTGCTAGTGTTGGTCGGTGCGCGCCAACACCGTCTGGGCGGCAGCGCTGATTGCCACCACCGGCTGCTCCGTCATCGGCGTCCGCCCCAGCCCCACCGTGAACGAGACGACGGGCCTGGGCGTCTGCAACACCGCCTTCGTCCCGACGGCGGATGTCCCCGGCGCGGTCGCGACGGGCTACTTCGCCGCGTTCGTGAGCGCGGTCGGACGAGCGGCCTCCCAATGCGGCGACAGTCCCACCAACCGCTGCGAGAATCACTTTTCTACATTCCCGCGGCGATCGTCGCCGCCTCCGCCATCTACGGCTACATTGCCGTCTCCCAGTGCAACCAGGAGCTCGATGCGATGCACAAGCAATATCTGGCCGAGCACCCGGAGGACGTTCCCTCCCCGCGATGAGGCGGAGCTTGCGGCACGACAAGAGATGCCCGCCTCCGCGCCTTGATCCCGCGCCGACCTGCGGTACTCTCGCCGCATGCGCACCCCTGTCCTCGCCGCACTCGCCCTGCTCTTCTCCGCCGCCGCCCGCGCCGACGACACGAAGCCGCCCCAGATCTCCGACGTGCGCGCGAGCGTGAAAGGCAGCCAGGTGCTGGTCGAAGCGCGCATCACCGACGAGACCGGCGTCCTCTCCGCCGTCCTCCACCACCGCGCACCAGGCGGGAAGGTGGAGGACACGCCGATGGTGAAGAACGACTACGACGACGTCTTCCGGGTGAGCTTCCCGGGCGGCCCCGGCACCGAGTACTGGATCGAGGCGAGCGATCTGCTCGGAAACGGCCCCGCGGCCTACGGCTCTTCCGGCAAGGCATTCGCGGTCACGGGCAGCAGCGAGGGCGGCAAGGTGGCCGCCGCTCCTCCTCCCGCGAAGAAGCGCGAGCCGGCGAAACAGGAGAAGCCTTCGCGCACCGCCGCGCGGGCGCCCGAGCCGCCCGCCATCCAGCACAGCGCCGCCGCGGCGCCGCCGGAGGGCCGGGACCTGACCGTCCGGACGAAGATCCGCAGCGACTCGCCGGTGGCGGTCGCGGTGCTGCAGGCGCGGGCCCAGGGGACCAGCGCCTTCACCAACCTGCCGCTGGCGCGGACCGGCGGCGACGCCTGGGAGACGCAGATTCCCGCCGCCATGGCCCGCGGCACCGTGGAGTACTTCATCGCGGCGAAGAACCAGGCCGGGCGGATGACGGTCCAGGGCGCCGGCGATGGGCAGACCCCGTACTTGGTGACCTTCAGGAGCGGCGGGACGACGGTGACGGCGGCCGGCGCCCAGCCGGCGGGACCGTATCTGTTCGCCGACGATCCTCCGGTGCGCGTCCTGCCCGGCCGGCCGATCCTGGTGCGTGTCCAGGTGGTCCCGCCCGCGGACCGCGGAGAGATGCCGGACCGGGTCGCCGTGCTCTGGCGCGGGAACGACGCCCAGGATCAGCTCACCGACATGGTGAGGGACGAGACCGGCGGTTGGGGCGGGTACAAGGCCGTGCTGCCCGCGCAGGAGGAAGGGGCCATCTTCTACCAGGTGGTCGCCTGCGATGCCTCCGCCGCGAAGTGCGCAGTGGATACGGGCAGCAGGCGCAGCTGGCACGCAACGGCCGTGGCGTCGCAGCCGGTCCGCGCCCGCCCCCTGCCGCTCGACGCCGTGAGCACCAAGGCGCCGCCCTCCCTCCCGGAGTAGGCCGGCACGCCGGCCTTGCTTTTTCCGGTGTCCTGAGCGATCTGCGCAGCCCGGTGCTGCCCGCGCTCGACCCTGTCCAGATCGCCATCGCGGTCGCCGTCCTGGTCGTCGCCGCGCTGCTGGTGGCGCTCCTGGTGCGCGCGGCGGTGTCGCGCAAGAAGAAGCCTCCCTCCGAGCTGCCGCCGCCAGCAAAGCGGGAGAAGCTGGAGCGGCCGGCAGCGGCCGCGCCGGAAGTCGCGGCGCCGGCGGAACGCGTCGCCCGGGAACAGCGGGCGAAGAGCGAGCTGGACGCGGTGGAGCAGTCGCTCCAGGCGGCGCGCGAGGCGCTGGCGCGAGAGCCGCGGTCCGCCGCGGCAAAGGCGGAGGTCGAGCGCTACGAGCGCGAGGCCGCGTCCCTGCGCAGGCGGGTCGACTACGAGCACCGCAAGACCGAGGAGGCGCGCGAGAGGGCCCGGCGCCAGGCGGAAGCCGCGGCGAAGGAGGCGGCCGAGGCGCAAGCGCGCGCGGAGGAGCAGGCGCGCCTCGACGCCGAGCGCCGCGCGCAGGAGGAGGCGCGGCGGAAGCTGGTGGAGCAGGAAGCGGGTCGCACGCTCGCCGAAGGGCTGGCGAAGACGCGCAGCGGATTCATGGCCCGGCTGAACGCGTTCATCGGCGCCAGCAAGGAGCTCGACGACGCGGCGCTCTCGGAGCTGGAGGAGATCCTCTTTTCCGCGGACGTCGGCGTGCACACCGCGACCGCGCTGCTGGAGAGCGTGCGCGACCGCCTGAAGCGGCGCGAGCTGTCCGATCTCGGCAAGGTGAAGGCGGCGCTGCGCGAGGAGATCGAGCGCATCCTCTCGCAGGCCTCGGGCGCGCACGGCGGGCTCCCCGAGGGCCCGCCGCCCCAGGTGGTGATGGTGGTGGGGGTGAACGGCACGGGCAAGACCACCACCATCGGGAAGCTCGCGGCGAAGCTGAAAGCGAAGGGCAGGAGCGTGATCCTCGGCGCGGGCGACACCTTCCGCGCCGCCGCCGGCGAGCAGCTCGACGTCTGGGCAGAGCGGGCGCAGGTGCCGATGGTGCGGGGAAAGGACGGCAGCGATCCGGGCGCGGTGCTCTTCGACGCCGTCACCCGCGCGCGGAGCGAGAAGATCGACGTGGTGCTCTGCGACACCGCCGGCCGCCTGCACACCAAGGCAAATCTGATGGAGGAGCTGAAGCGGCTGAAGCGGACGCTCGCCAAGGCGCAGGAAGGGGCGCCGCACGAGGTGCTGCTGGTGGTGGACGCCACAACGGGCCAGAACGCCATCCAGCAGGCGCGCCAGTTCCACGAGGCGCTGGGCGTGACCGGGTTCGTGCTCACCAAGCTCGACGGCACGGCGAAGGGCGGCGTGATCATCGGGATTTGCGACTCCCTGAAGATCCCGGTGCGCTACGTCGGGGTAGGCGAGAAGGTCGCCGACCTGAAGGAGTTCGACGCGCACGAGTTCGTCGAAGCGCTCTTCGGAGACTAGCCCGGCGCGTGTCGCGCCGGCTGTCCCCAGAGCAGGGGGTCCGCGCGCTGCCGTGGGACTGAGATGGTTGGACGCCTTTGCTGGCTGTTTCCGCGGAAGCGGAAACAGCCTTTCGAACGCGCCCATTCAGACGAGGCCGTATAGTGAGCGGGTGGAGAGCCGCGGAACCATCCTGGTCGTCGACGACGAGCAGGCCAACCTCGACTCGCTGGAGCGGATCTTCGCCCGCGAGGGGTACCGGATCCTGCTCGCGCGCAGCGGCCAGGCCGCCGTCGACACGCTGCGCGGCGAGGCCGTCGACGTGGTGCTCACCGATCTGATGATGCCCGGCATGAGCGGGCAGGAGCTGCTGCGCGCCGTGCGGGCCGTCGCCCCCGACGCGGAGGTGGTGCTGATGACCGCCTACGGCACGGTGGAGGCGGCGGTCGCGGCGATGAAGGACGGCGCCTACGACTTCCTCACCAAGCCGCTCAAGCGGCATGCGGTGCTGAAGAGCGTGCAGCAGGCGCTGGAGAAGCGGCGGCTGGTGCAGGAGAACAAGCAGCTCCGCGCCCGGCTCGCCGGCGCCGAGCAGCCCATCGTCGGCCAGAGCCCGTCGCTGCGGGCGACGCTGGACATCATCCGGCAGGCCGCGCCCTCCTCCGCCACCGTGCTGCTGCTCGGGGAGAGCGGGACCGGCAAGGAGCTGTTCGCGCGCGCGCTCCACGAGCACTCCCAGCGCGCGCAGGGGCCGTTCGTGCCCATCAACTGCGCGGCGATCCCCGAGACCATCCTCGAGTCCGAGCTCTTCGGATACGAGCGCGGCGCGTTCACCGGGGCGGTGCAGCGGAAGGAAGGGCGCATCGAGCGCGCGCAAGCCGGCACCCTGTTCCTCGACGAGGTCGGCGAGCTGACGCCCTCGGTGCAGGTGAAGCTGCTCCGCTTCCTGCAGGACGGGGAGATCGAGCGGTTGGGAAGCACCGGCACCGTGAAGGTGGACTGCCGGGTGATCGCGGCCACCAACCAGGACCTCTCCACCCGGGTGCGCGAGGGGAAGTTCCGCGAGGATCTCTACTACCGGCTGAACGTGATCCAGGTGGTGCTTCCGCCGCTGCGCGACCGCGTGGAGGACATCCCGCTGCTCGCCGATCATTTCATCGCCCGGTACGCGGCGAAGAACGGCAGGTCCATCCGCGGGCTCACCCGCGCGGCGCTGGCCGCCCTGGAGGCCTATCCCTGGCCAGGAAACGTGCGCGAGCTGGAGCACGCGATCGAGCGCGCGGTGGTGCTCTCCCGCGGCGCGGAGATCGATGCCGACGATCTGCCGGAGGCCGTGCGCAGCGGAGGCGGAGCGCGCGCCGCAGGCCTGGGCGCGGCGCTGGAGGGCCGCACGCTGACGGTGCCGCTGGGCACACCCATGGAAGAGATCGAGCTGCGCGTCATCCGGGAGACGCTGCGGCAGACGCAGGGCGACAAGAACCTGGCCGCGCAGCTTCTCGGGATCGCCGCGCGGACCATCTACCGGAAGCTGGATCGGGAAAAAGAGTAGCTGACATTTTGTCAGCGCGGCGCCGTGGCGCGTTGCCACGTTGTCGCTCGGCCGCCTTCCGGCCGACCCGGGCGCCCGGAACCCCGAGGGGAATCACTGGCATGGCCCTTGCTGTTTCAACCCTCCATGGAGTTGGTCCTCCAGCGCTACTCGTGGACCCTCGACGCCCTCGCGGTGGTGCTCGGCGCGTATCTCGCCGCGCGCACGGTGAACACCGTGGCCGCGGCGGTGATCGCGCCGAAGCCCGCGCTGGTGCAGCAGGCCAGCACCGTGCCGCAGGCCGCGGCGCAGCCGCAGCGCGTGGAGCTGAACGCGGAGAAGGTGGCGAAGCTCTTCGACGTTCCGCTTCCCAAGGCCGCACCCGCGACCACGGAGGCCGCCGAGGCCCCGCGCGGCGGCTGGAACCGGATCCCGGTCCGCTCTTCCCTGCACGGCACGCTGATCGGCACGGCCATCGCCGATCCGCCCCGCTATTCGCTCTGCCAGATCACCAACCCGGACGTGAACGAGACCCAGGTCTACGGCATCGGCGACAAGTACCAGGGCGCGCGGATCTACGGGATCGAGAAAGAGCGCGTGCTGATCGATCACGACGGGGTCAACGAATACATCGACGACAGCGGCGCTTCCGCGCCCAACCTCGGAGTGGTACCAATCCCGGGCATGCCGCAGGCGCAGCAGGGCGGCGAGGGCGTCAAGCAGCTCTCCGAGAACCAGTACGTGGTGGCGCGCGGCGAGATCAACAACGCGCTGACCAACCTCTCCGATCTCGCCACCAAGGCGCGGATCGTGCCCTCGTTCAAGAACGGCGTGGCGAACGGGTTCAAGCTCTTCTCCATCGTCCCCGACTCGCTCTACGCCAAGATCGGCATCCAGAACGGCGACGTGATCCGGCGCATCAACGGGTACGAGATGAACAGCCCGGACAAGGCGCTGGAGATCTACCAGAAGCTGCGCGACGCCAGCCGGATCGAGATCGAGCTCGAGCGGCGCGGCGAGACGTTGCGGAAGACGTACTCCATCGAATGACCCGGGGGATTTTCGTGCACCACGTGCGCTGGGCTTCCCTGCTGCCGCTGGCCGCCTCGCTGGCGGCCGCGCCTTCCTCGCGCGCACAGAATCAGCCTGTGCAGCCGCCCCGACGCCAGGGCACGCTCACGCCCCCGCGCGCGGCGCCCTCGGCGCAGCCGGTCCGGCCCGCGCCGGCACCGGCGACGAACCCGCCCGCGCAAAACGCCGCGACGCGGCCGACCCGCGACACCGCGCCGCCGCCCACCGCGCCGGTGGACAGGAAGGACATCCACAACAAGGCCAGCACGGTGATGATGTCCTTCGACAAGCGGGATCTCACCGAGGTGATCCAGTTCGTCAGCCAGTTCACCCAGCGCAACTTCATCCTCCCGGAGCGGGTGTCGGGGAAGATCACCATCCTCTCCAACTCGCCGATCCCGGCGGACGACGTGTGGAACGTGTTCGTCGCCGCCCTCGACGCGAACAACTGGGCCGTCTATCCCGTCGGGAAATACTGGAAGCTGGTGGAGAAGAAGCAATCCTCACGGGCGAACATCCCCATCTACCTCGAGCGCGGGCAGGAGCCCCCGGCGAACGAGCAGATGGTCACCAAGCTCTTCAAGCTCCGCTACGTCGAAGCGGACCAGATGCGCAACGTGCTGAACCAGTTCACCTCGCGGGACTCGGACTTCCAGATCTTCCCGCCGGACACCCTGGTGATCAGCGACCTCGGCCTGAACATGCGCCGGCTGGAGAAGCTGGTGGCCCAGCTCGACCAGCCCGGAGGCTCGGAGGAGATCCACATCGTCCCGGTGCAGTACGCAGGGGCGCAGGAGCTGGCGCAGAAGCTCACCGAGATCTTCACCGCGCAGACCACCGGCACGCGCGGAAACGTCGTGCGCCAGCTGGGCGTGGCCGAGCCGGTGGTGCAGCCGGGCCAGCCCATGGCGATCCCCCAGCCGGGACAGCCGCTTCCCGGCGGCACCGGCGGCCCGGTGCAGGTCGGCAAGATCATCCCCGAGGAGCGGACCAACAAGCTGATCGTGATCGCCGGCGCCCGCTCGTTCAACCGGGTGATGTCGCTGATCCGCCAGCTCGACGTCCCCGCCGGCGAGGGCGGCGTGCACGTCTACTACCTGGAGAACGCGAAGGCGGAGGACGTCGCCTCCACGCTCCAGGCGCTGGCGCAGGGCACCGCCGCGCGGCACACGACGGGCACCACCGGCGCGCGGCCCCCGGGGGCCGGCAACATCGTCCCCGGCGCTGCGGCCGGCGCCGGGCAGACAGGGCCGATCAGCGCCGACCTGTTCAGCGGGGAGGTGAAGATCACCGCGGACAAGAACACCAACTCGCTGGTGGTGATCGCCTCGCAGGCCGACTACCGGAATCTGGTGAAGGTCGTCGAGCGCCTGGACATCCGCCGCCGGCAGGTCTTCGTCGAGGCGGTGATCATGGAGGTCAACCTCGAGAACGACCTCGACGTGGGCGTCTCGGCGCACGGCGGCACCATCCTCAGCGACGTCAGCTTCCGGGGCGCCCGGGGCGACGCGCCGCTGGTGGTGGGAAGCGAGCTCGGCGGCCTGAACTCCATCGGCGGCGTCGCCACCCTCGGGCAGCTGGGCGGGTTCCTCGCCGGCCTGCAGGGCCCGCCGATCACCGTGCCCGGCCTGAACGTCTCGCTCCCCTCCTTCGCCATCCTGCTCAACGCGCTGCAGAGCTCGAGCGACGTGAACGTGATCAGCACGCCGCACGTGATCATGACCGACAACACCGAGGGCGAGATCACGGTCGGGCAGAACGTCCCCTTCCAGGCGGCGTACGCGCCGCAGCTCGGAGGCCTCACCGGGCTGGGCACCAGCACGACCACCACGGGCACCACCGGCACCACCCCCGCGCTGACCAGCTCCCTGCTCGGCCTGGGCGGCCTGGGATCGCTCTACGCGCCCATCCAGCGGCAGAACGTCGAGCTGCGCCTGCGCATCAAGCCGCAGATCAACGAGAGCGACTACGTCCGGCTCGACGTCGACGAGCAGACCGAGGAGATCGCCAGCGTCGACAAGCAGCTCGGTCCCACCACCTCCAAGCGCACGGCGAAGACGACGGTGGTGGCGAAGGACCAGGAGACGGTAGTGATCGGCGGCCTGATCCAGGAGCGGAGCATCCGCGACGTGAAGAAGGTGCCCCTGCTGGGATCGCTCCCGGTGCTGGGCTGGCTCTTCCGCAGCGAGACGACGAAGAAGACGAGGACGAACCTGCTGCTCTTCCTCACTCCGTACATCATCCGCGATCAGTCGGACTACCGCCGGATCTTCGAGCGGAAGATGGCGGAGCGGGCAGAGTTCGTGAAGCGGTTCTACGGCGAGGAGGGGCAGTACAAGGCGCCCGTCGACTATGACCGCAAGCCCGGGCCGCTCGCCCGCGTGCGACGCGGGGTGAACCAGGAGCTGAACCGGTACGAGAACGGCGGCAGCGGTGCTTCCGACGAGCGGGTGATCCGGCCGCAGCAGCGTTATGCTCCTTCGGAGTTGGACAAGGGCCGTATGGCGCCGGTCGCGCCCGCGCCCGCTCCCCTGCCCGTCGAGCCGAAGAGCGAGCCGGCGCCCGGCGTGCAGCTGCCGCCCCCGCAGCCGCCGGCGGCGGAAGAGAAGGTGGCGCCTCCGGAGGAGAAGACCGAGCCCGGCGAGCAGCCTTCCGCCGAGCCACAGGAAGAGAAGCCCGAAGAGTCCCCGCAGCCGGAACAGAAGCCCCCCCCGCAAGGTTGAACGCCGATGGACCCGATCTCATCCGCACTCGCCCGACCCGATGCCCTGGAGCCCGCGCCGCGCGGCTTCTCCGGGATGCGGATCGGCGAGATCCTGCTCGCGCAGCAGGCGATCACGCGCGAGAGGCTCGACGAGGCGCTGGCCGCCCAGGCGGAGCGCGGCGGGCGGCTGGGCGAGGTGCTGGTGTCGCTCAAGGCCTGCTCCGAGGAGCAGGTCCTCAAGGCGCTGGCGGCGCAACTCGAGCTGCCGTACCAGATGCGCGTCTCCACCGAAGAAGTGTCGCAGGAGCTGATCGCCAAGGTCCCCATCAACTTCGCCAAGCAGGCCCGCCTGCTCCCGCTGCGGATGGAGGGCGACCACGTGGTCGCCGCGGTGGCGGACCCGTTGGACACCGGTGCGATGGACAGCGTGCGCATGCTGCTCGGCGCCTCCGTCTCTCCGCTGCTGGTGCCCACCCAGTCGATCCTCGACTGCATCAACTCCGTCTACGACCGCGCCAAGAACGAGGCCGAGCAGCTGGTCGGCGATCTGGAGGCCGGCGATCTCGACACCGTCGCCCACGAATTGGAAGAGCCGCAGGACCTGCTCGATTCCAGCGACGAGGCGCCGATCATCCGGCTGGTCAACTCGCTGCTCTTCCGCGCCGCCAAGGAGCGGGCCAGCGACATCCACATCGAGCCGCAGGAGAAGGACATCTGCGTGCGCTTCCGGGTGGACGGCGTGCTGCAGGAGGTGATCCGCCCGCCCAAGCGGTTCCAGAACTCCATCAGCTCGCGCGTGAAGATCATGGGCGGGCTGAACATCGCCGAGAAGCGCCTGCCGCAGGACGGGCGCATCCGCGTCAAGCTGGCCGGGCGCGACATCGACATCCGCCTCTCCACCACGCCCACCGTCTTCGGCGAGCGGGTGGTGATGCGTCTGCTCGACAAGAGCACCGTGCTGCTCGACCTGGTGGAGATCGGGATGGACAAGCAGCAGCTCCGGATCATGGAGTCGCTCATCCACAGGTCGCACGGGATCGTCCTGGTGACCGGACCGACCGGCTCGGGAAAGACGACGACGCTGTACGCCGCCTTGAGCAAGATCAACCGGCCCGATCTGAACATCATGACCATCGAGGACCCGGTCGAATACCAGCTCGAGGGGATCTCCCAGACGGCGGTGAACCCGAAGATCGAGTTGACCTTCGCCAACGGGCTGCGCAGCTTCCTCCGCCAGGATCCCGACGTGATCATGGTCGGCGAGATCCGCGACCTGGAGACGGCGGAGATCGCCATCCAGGCCTCGCTCACCGGCCACCTGGTCTTCTCCACCGTCCACACCAACGACGCCGCCGGCGCCGTCACCCGCCTGGTGGACATGGGCGTGGAGCCGTTCCTGGTGGCCTCCTCGCTGATGGGCGTGCTGGCGCAGCGGCTGGTGCGCGTGCTCTGCAAGGATTGCCGCATGCCGTATCTCCCCACCGCGGAGGAGCTGAAGGAGATCGGCCTCACTCCGGAAACGGTGCGCGAGACCAGCGGCGGCATGCTCTACAAGCCCGCCGGCTGCGAGCAGTGCAACCACACCGGCTACCGGGGCCGCACCGGCATCTACGAGATGATGCTGCTGGACGATGACCTGCGGCAGATGACCTTGAAGAACGTCGACAGCGGCACCATCAAGCGGCAGGCGGTCGCCAAGGGGATGCGCACGCTGATGGACGACGGCGCGCAGAAGGTGATGCGCGGCATCACCAGCGTCGCCGAGGTCCTCAGCGTCACGCAGGAGGACATGGCCTGAGGGTCTGAATGCCCGTCTTCGAGTACACGGGCCTCACCGAGGCCGGCAAGAACGTCCGCGGGATCCGCGATGCGGAGAGCAGCAAGGCGCTCCGCCAGGTCCTCCGCAAGGACGGCGTGTACCTCACCGAGGCGCGCGCGGCCGAGGCCGGCGCCACGGAGGGCGAGCAGAAGACCGGCTTGGCGCGCGAGGTCGACGTCGGTGCCCTGCTCGGCTTCACCGGTGTTTCGGCCCAGGACCTGGCCATCGCCACCCGCCAGCTCGCCACCCTGATCGCCGCCGGGATTCCGCTGATCGATGCGCTCAGCGCCCTGGTCGATCAGATCGAGCAGCCGCGGCTGAAGCGGATCATGGGGGCGATCAAGCAGAAGGTGAACGAGGGCTCCTCGCTCGCCGACGCGCTCAACGAGCACCCCAAGGTCTTCTCCACCCTCTACGTCAACATGATCCGCGCCGGCGAGAGCTCCGGGGCCCTGGACGTGGTGCTGGTCCGGCTCGCCGACTTCACCGAGTCGCAGTCGCTGCTGCGCAACAAGATCATCGGCGCGATGCTCTACCCGGCGATCATGATGGTGGTGGGCATCGCCATCGTCAGCATCCTCTTCGTGGTGGTGATCCCGAAGGTGACCAAGATCTTCGAGGACATGAACGTCACCCTGCCCTGGACCACGCGGATCCTCATCGGAGTGTCCTCGTTCGCCCGCGACTACTGGTACGTGCTGCTCGCGCTCCTTCCCGCGCTGGTGTTCGGCGTCCGCCACTGGGTGAAGACGAAGCGCGGGCGCGAGAGCTGGGACCGCCTCAAGCTGCGCGCGCCGGTGTTCGGCGAGCTCACCCGAATGCTGGCCCTCTCCCGGTTCGCCAAGACGCTGGCCACGCTGCTGGCGAGCGGCGTCCCGCTGCTCACCGCCATGGACATCGTCAAGAACGTGGTGAGCAACACCCTGCTCGCGGAGGTGATCGAGCACGCGCGCGACTCGATCCGGGAAGGCGAATCCATCGCCGCGCCGCTGAAGCGCTCCGGCCAGTTCCCGCCGCTCGTCTACCACATGATCGCCATCGGGGAGCGCAGCGGACAGCTGGAGGAGATGCTGCAGAACGTGGCCAAGAGCTACGAGGCGCAGGTGGAGATGCGCATCGGCGCCCTCACCTCGCTGCTCGAGCCGGTGATGATCGTCGCCATGGGCGGCGGCGTCGCCTTCATCGTCTTCTCCATCCTGATGCCGATCATGCAGCTCAACACCTTCGTTCCCAAGTAGAGGACTTTCATATGTCTGCAGAACGTCTGAGGAAGGCCCGCAGGGCGGCGGCGCGCGGCATGACGTTGATCGAGATCATGGTGGTGCTGGTGATCCTCGGCCTGATCGCCGGCGCCATCGGCTACAACGTCTTCAACCAGCTCAAGGAAGCGCAGGTGCGCACCGCGACGCTGGATCTGAAGGCGATCTCCAACGGCGTCGACCTGTACCACGTGGAGACCGGGCAGTGGCCCGAGGGGCTCCAGCAGCTGACCCCCAAGTACATCAAGGAGCTGCACAAGGACCCGTGGGGAAGCGAGTACGCCTACGTGCGCACGGGCGAAGGCTTCGACGTCTACTCCTTCGGGCCCAACAAGGCGCAGGGCGGCGGCGACGACATTTCCGTGCACGGCGGCGACACCGCCGGGCCGTCGACGGCGGGGAAGTAGCCATCGGGATGCGCGCGCGGCGGGACAGCGGAATGACGCTGATCGAGATCGGCGTCGCCCTGGCGGTCGCCGGGCTGATGCTGGCCATCGCCATCCCCGCCTTGTCCGCCGTCACCCGGGCGCAGCTCCGGCAGCGATGCGGCCAGCTCGCCGGCGGCATCCGCGCGCTCTACGGGAGCGCCGCCATCGGGGGCCATACCTGCCGCCTGGTCTTCGACCTGGACGCGAATGCGTACTGGTCGGAGTGCGCGAAGACCAACGTGCGCCTCTCGCGCGAAGGCGAGCGGTCGCAGAACGGCGCCCGCATTCCCTCCCGCGCCGAAGAGCTGCAGCCGCGCGACGCGATGTCCGAGGAGGACCGGGTGAAGCTGGAGCTGGCGCAGAAGAGCGCGTTCGCGGCCTCGCCCGACATTCCCAAGACCGAGCTGGGCGCTGCGGTGAAGTTCGCCGACGTCTGGGTGCAGCACCAGCCGGAGCGCTACACCACCGGCAAGTCGTTCCTCTACTTCTGGTCCAGCGGCCTCACCGAGGAGGCCTCCGTCCACGTCTCGCAGGGCGACGACGTGTACTCCCTGATCGTCTCGCCGCTGACCGGCCGGGTGAAGATCGTCTCCGACCGCGTCGACGCGCCGGGGCAGCGCCGATGAAGCGCGGCTTTACCTTGCTGGAGGTGATGATCTCGCTGGCGATCCTCGCCATCGCCCTGGTCGCCCTCTCCGGCCTGAACGGCGGCGCCGTGGCCATGCACGCGTACGGACGGCGCGCCACCGAGGCGACGCTGCTTTTGCGCGGCAAGATGCTCGACGTCGAGGAGGATCTGCAGAAGAACGGCTTCTCGGACTTCGACGACGAGAAGCACGGGGACTTCACCGCCGACGGCAGCCCCGGATACGCCTGGAGCGCGGAGATCCTCAAGCCCGACGTGCAGCTCGATCCCGCCCAGCTGATGAGCCTGGTCGGCGGTGCGGGCGGCCAAGGGCAGACCGGCCAGGGCAAGGCGGGCGGCATCGGCGGCGCGGCGGCTGCGCTGGCGGGATCGTTGCTGGGCGGCTCCGGCGCGCCACAGCCCGGCGCTCCGCAGGGCGGCCCGCTGGCCTCCATGCTCGCCGGCCCCTTGGGCGGGGTCCTGCAGACGCAGGCGAAGACCTTCATCGAGACCTTGAAGAAGAGCGTCCGCGAGATCCGCCTCACCGTCAGCTGGCCGGACGGCAAGGAGCGCCGCACCGTCTCCGCCTCGCAGATCGTGGTCATCCTCCCCGAGGCCGTGGGCCAGACGCCGGCCACTACGCCGCAGCAGCCCCAGATTCCCCAGCAGCCGGGCTTCTTGCCCGGCACGCCGCCCCGGCCGGGGACCCAGCAATGACGGCGCGCGGGTTCACCTTGCTCGAGGTGATGATCGCCGTGGCCGTGCTGGCCATGATCGGCGGGCTCACCTGGAAGACCTTCGACAGCGCGTATGACCTCAAGCAGCGGGTCGAGCGCGCGGAAGAGCGCGACCAGACCGTGCGCGGCGCGCTGGACCGCATCGGCCGCGAGGTCTCGATGACCTTCCTCTCCGAGCACTACGACCACAAGCGCTTCCGGGAGCGGCCCACCTTCTTCCGTCTCAAGGACGGCCGCGCGGAGGCGCAGCTGATGGTCACCTCCTTCGCGCACGAGCGGCTGCACATCGACGCCAAGGAGTCCGACCAGGCGGTCTTCGAGTACCGGCTGGAGCGCGACGAGACGGGCAAGAACTCGCTTTTCCGCCGCGTCAAGCCGCAGATCGACGAGCAGCCCGATCGCGGGGGAGAGAGGGCGGTTCTTGCGGAGGACGTGCTCCGGTTCACCGTCCAGGGCTGGGATCCGCGCGATCGCGAGTGGCGCGACGAGTGGGACTCGAACTCCCCCCAGCGCACCGGCGGGGCCCTGGTCCCCCCGCGGATCCGCATCGCGATCACCGTCCACGACGAGCAGGGCAAGGAGCGGACCTGGTCCACCCAGGCGCGCCTGCCGCTCACCACCCCCTTGGACTTCTGACCATGCGCTCCGCTCCCGTCCAGAACCGCGGCGTCGCGCTGATCCTGGTCCTGGTGACCATCGCCATCCTCACCTCCATCGGGGTGGACTTCAGCTACAGCTCGCGCGTCTCGCTCAAGCTGGCGGAGAACCTCCGCGACGAAACGCGCGCCGAGTACCTGGCGCGATCCGCCGTCAATCTCAGCCGCCTGCTGCTGCACTTCCAGAAGCAGGTCGACCAGCTCGGCGGGCAAATCGGCGCGATGCTCGGCGGTGCTGCGGGCGGCGCCCCCGCACGGCCCACCGCCCCGATCCCCGGCGGGCTTGCGGGGCAGCAGGGCGCGCCGCCGGCGTCGAACAACCTGGGAATCCGTCTCTGGCAGGTCCTGCCCATCGACTCCAACGCCTTCGGCGCGCTGCTCTCCGGAAACATCGCGGGCCTCGAGGCCGCCAAGGCGGACGCCGCGGCGAACGCGCCTCCGCGCACACGCGAGCCGCGCCCGGTGACGCACGCCTTCGGCGCTTTCGACGGCAGCTTCCATGCCCGGATCGCCGACGAGAACAGCCGGATCAACGTGCAGGCGCTCGACAACGTGGGCAACGCGCCGCTGGCGGTGCTCACCCAGCTGCGGGCGATGACGGCGGACCCGAAGTACGACTTCATCTTCGACGAGGAGGACGCCAACCGGGACCGCGTCCGCCGCGACGACGTGATCCTGGCGATGAAAGACTGGATCGACATCGACGAGACCGCCACCGCGCTCGATCCCGGCAACCCGCAGCGGCCGTTCGTCAACGGGTTCAGCGACGAGAACGCGGCGTATTCCCGGTACGATCCCCGGTACCAGGCGAAGAACGGCCGCTTCGACAGCCTGGAGGAGCTGTTCATGGTGCGGGGGGTGAACGACCGCTACATGGCCGCGTTCGGCGATCGCCTGACCATCTGGCCGGACATCAACTCCAAGCTGAACATCAACACGGACGATCCGCAGCAGATGCTCACCAACATCCTCATCGCCGCCGCGACTCCCAACGACCCGGCGCTGCGGGATCCGCGGCTGCTGCAGACCATCCTCCAGGAGATCCAGCTGCGGAAGATGTTCTCCTTCTTCGGGATGTCGGCCCAGGACTTCGTTGCCATCCTGCAGGCGAACGGGATCCGGCTGCGCCCGGAGATCGACTCGCGCCAGGGCGGCAATCCGACGAACCTCTTCGGCTCCACCAGCGACACCTTCCGCATCACCGCCACCGGGCGGGTGGGACGGATCGAGAAGCAGCT
>JBGQLA010000021.1:0-25802 GCA_041499865.1 Deltaproteobacteria bacterium | reverse complement strand
CGGGCGTCACCGATACCGAGGTGACGATCGGCATCACCGGCCCGCTCTCCGGCCCCGCGGCTGCGTGGGGCTCCATCGCGCTGGCCTCGGAGGCGTACGCGAAGTACGTCAACGACCAGGGCGGCGTCCACGGGCGCAAGCTGAAGCTCGTCCTCAAGGACGACGGCTACAACCCCGGCAAGGCCGTCGCGAACATGAACGAGATGAAGGACAGCGTCTTCGTGGTGGCGGGCACCGTCGGCACCGCCGTGCTGAACGCGACCAAGGACATCGTCGCGGACGCCGGGTTGCCGCTGGTCGCCCCGCTGGCGAACGTGCAGGTCTGGGCGAAGCAGCCCAAGGCGAGGCGGGCGAGCGTCTTCCAGATCTATCCGGACTACGCCGACGAGGGCGAGTTCCTCATCACCCAGGCGAGCAAGATCGAGGGCGTGAAGAAGGTCGCCGTGTTCGGCCAGAACGACGACTACGGCCGGGAGGGCCTCCAGGGCGTGAAGCGCGGGATCGCCAAGCTGAATGGCGTTTCGCTGGTCGGCGAAGTCTTCTACGAGGTCACCGAGCGCGAGCTCGGCACCCACGCGCTGAAGATGAAGGAGTCGGGAGCGGAGGCGGTCATCCTCTACTCCACGGCCACCCACGCCGCCGCGCTGGTGAAGGAGATGGCGAAAGTCGGGTACCGCCCGAAGATCTTCGCCTCGTTCACCCTCTACGACCGGGACACGATGTTCCGGCTCCTCGGCGACCTCTGGGAGGGCGCGTACTTCAACACCATCATCGCCATCCGCGGCGAGCCGGCCGCCGACCGCGACATCGACATCATCACCAGGATCGATCCCAAGCTGAAGGGCCGCGAGGGCTTCTGCGTGACCGGCGCAAGCGACATCAAGCTCATCGTCGCGGGGCTCCAGGGCGCCGGCCGCGAACTCACCCGCGAGAAGTTCCTCAAGGCGATCGAGTCGCTGAAGGGCTACACGGCCGACGGCCTCTTGCCGCCCGTCGACTTCGGCCCGGACCGCCACCATGGCGGCAACGCGGTGCGGATGATGCGCGCCGGCAAGGCGAAGGACTCGTCTGTGCAGCAGATCGTCCCCTTCCAGCAGTTCCCGCCGCACTTCTAGGGATTGACCATGGCCGGGGCGTCGCTTCTCCAGGTCCAGGATCTGACGCTCCGGTTCGGCGGGATCACCGCACTCGGCGGAGTCTCGCTCTCCATCGCGGAGGGCGAGACCGTCGCCGTGATCGGGCCGAACGGATCGGGGAAGACCTCCCTCTTCAACTGCATCACCGGCCTGTACAAGCCGACCTCCGGCGCCATCACTTTCCGGGGAAAGAGCCTGCTCGGGCTCTCCCCGGACCGCGTCACGGCGCGCGGGCTGGCGCGGACGTTCCAGAACCTGCGCCTGTTCCTCCACATGACGGTGCTCGACAACCTGATGCTCGGACGCCACCTTCACTTCCGCAAGAACCTCTTCGCCGCGGCGCTCCGCCTGCGCGGCGAGGAGGTGCGCCACCGCGAGCGCTGCGAGGAGATCATCGATTTCCTCGACCTCGCCGCCTGGCGCGACACGCGGGTGGGGAGCTGCGCCTTCGGCGTGCAGAAGCGCGTCGAGCTCGGCCGCGCGCTGGCGACGGAACCCAGGCTGCTCCTGCTCGATGAGCCGGTCTCGGGACTGACGGCGGAAGAGAAGGACGAGGTGGCCTACTGGATCCACGAGATCGGCGGCCGCTTCCACATGACCGTGCTGCTCGTCGAGCACGACCTGCGCGTCGCCTCGCGCCTCGCCAGCCGCATGATCGTGCTCGACCAGGGAATGAAGCTCACCGAAGGAATGCCGGTGGAAGTGCAACAGCACCCGGGCGTCGTTCGCGCCTATCTGGGGGACCGATGATCCCTGCTCCGGCGAGCGCAGCCCCGCTGCTCTCGGTGAAGAGCGTCGAGACGCTCTACCTGGACCGCATCTACGCGCTCTCGGGAGTCTCGTTCGAGGTGAAGGAAGGCGAGATCTTCGCCGTGCTCGGGCCGAACGGCGCCGGGAAGACCACGCTCCTCAAGACCATCGCCGGCCTGCTGAAGGATCAGCCGCGCAAGGGAACCATCCAGCTCGGCGGGATCTCGCTGGAGCGGCGCCGGCCCGAGGCCGTCGCCCGGCACGGCATCGTCCTGGTGCCGGAGGACCGGGGGATCTTCCGCGAGCTGACCGTGGCGGAGAACCTGAGCCTGGGCTTGTGGGGGCGGCGCGGGCGGGAAGCGCGCGAGGATCTCGAGCGCGTCCTCGGCATGTTCCCGCTCCTCCGCGAGCGCGCCACGCAGCAGGCGGAAACCCTCTCCGGCGGGCAGCAGCAGATGCTCGCCATCGGCCGCGCGCTGTTGCGCCAGCCACGGCTGCTCATGCTCGACGAGCCGTCGCTCGGGCTCACCCCGGAGCTCTCCCGCCACGTCTTCGATGCGCTCGTGCAGATCAGCCGTGCGGGGACGACGATCCTGGTGGTCGAGCAGAACGCCCGGCTCGCTCTCGAAGTGGCGCAGCGGGCCGCGATCCTGGAGGGCGGACGGATCGTCCTGCAGGGGACGCCGGCGGAGCTGGCGGAGAACCAGGACGTTCGCGACGTCTACCTGGGCGTCGGGGCGGCGGACACGGGCTCGGTGAAGACGTGGCGGCTCTATCGCAAGCGGAGGCGCTGGTGAACCAGGGCGCGGAAATCGGGAAGACGCTCGTTCCGGAAACGCTCCAGGCGCCGGCGGCAGCCGTGCGCGCTGAACCCTTCCCCGCGCCACGCAGCATTCCCGCGCTCCTCGTCGAGCAGGCCAACGCCCGCGGCGACGAGCTCGCCCTCCGCTACAAGGCGCTCGGCATCTGGCACCGCGTCACCTGGTCCGCCTACGCCGACCGGATGAGGAAGGTAGCCGCCGCCTTGATCGGCTTCGGGCTGCGCCACCAGGAGAACGTCGGCGTCCTCGGCGAGAACTGCCCGGAGTGGCTCTACTCGGATCTCGGCATCATGGCCGCGGGCGGCGCGACCGCCGGCATCTATCCGACCTCCGCCGCCGAGCAGGTGCAGCACGTCCTCTCCAACTGCGAGGCGCGCTTCGTCTTCGTGGAGAACGAGGAGCAGCTGGAGAAGGTCCTCGCGATCCGCGAGCACACCCGGATCGAGCGGGTCGTGGTCTGGGACGAGAAGGGGCTGTGGGGGTTCGACGACCCCCACGTCGTGCTGTTCGATGCCTTCCTGCGCGAGGGTGAAGCGGTCCTCGCCGCCGACCGGGCGCGGGTCGAGGCGCGGCTCGCGGCGGTCGCGCCCGAAGACATCGCGATGCTCATCTACACCTCGGGGACGACGGGGCCGCCCAAAGGGGCGATGATCTCGCACGGCAGCGCGATCTTCATGGCCGACGCCCTGATCTCATCGACGGGCGCGCGGCGAGACGACGAGCTCGTCTCCTATCTGCCGCTCGCGCACATCTACGAGAACCTCGGCACCGTGCTCGAGCACCTGCGCATGGGCCACGTGATCAACTTCGTCGAGAGCATGGAGACCCTGTTCGCGAACCTGCGCGAGGTCTCGCCCACCTACTTCGCCAGCGTGCCCCGCATCTGGGAGAAGCTCGCCTCCACCATCGAGCTGCGGATGCAGGACTCGACCTGGTTCAAGCGGACGGCGTACCGGGCGGCCCTGAACCTCTCGCACCGCTTCGTGCGCGCACGCCGCCAGGGACGCCCCTCCCCCGTGCTCTCCGCCGCGCATCTGCTCGCGCAATGGACGGTGTTCGGGCCGCTCAAGCGGCGCCTCGGCTTCGATCGCACCCGCCTCGCCGTGAGCGGCGCCGCGCCGGCCTCACCGGAGCTGTTCGAGTACTACGCGGCGCTCGGGATCCCGCTGCTCGAAGGGTACGGCATGACCGAGTCCACCGGCGTCATCACCGTCACCCGGCCGGACAGGCCGCTGGTGGGGACGGTCGGAGAGCCCATCGACGGCATCGAGGTGAAGCTCGGCGAGTTCGACGAGATCCTCACCCGCGGACCGCACGTCTTCGCCGGGTACTACAAGGACCCGGAGCAGACGGCCCGCGCCGTCGACAAGGACGGCTGGCTCCACACCGGAGACGTGGGCGCCTGGGTCGAGGGGCGCCTGAAGATCGTCGACCGGATGAAGGACCTGATCATCACGGCCGGCGGGAAGAACATCGCCCCCTCGTACATCGAGAACAAGCTCAAGTTCAGTCCCTACATCCAGGACGCCGTGGTGATCGGCGATCGCCGCAAGTACGTGGTGGCGCTCATCCTCATCGACGAGGAGAACGTGACCAAGTACGCGCAGGATCACCGTCTGCCGTTCGCGACCTTCACCGAGCTCACCCAGCTCCCCGAAGTGCAGCGGCTGCTCGCGCGCGAGGTGGACGCGGTGAACCGCACGCTCTCGCAGGTCGAGTCCGTGAAGCGCTTTGCGCCCCTGCCCCGCCGCTTCTACGAGGAGGAGGGGGACGTCACCCCCACGAAGAAGGTGAAGCGCCGCAACATCGAGAAGCGCTACGCCGATCTCGTCGAATCGCTGTACCGGAGCTGACCCGTGGACCTCGTCGAAAGCTACCAGGTGGAGCTACGGTTCGCGCGCAAGCCGCTCGCGCGCTCGCTCCTGATCGCGCTCGTCATCGCGCTTGCGGCGCTGCCCTGGTGGGCGCCGGGTTCGTGGCTCTCCCGCGGCAGCCTCGTCTGGCTCTTCGCCATCGGCATCGTCGGCCAGAACCTGCTCATCGGCTACGCCGGGCAGATCTCATTCGGCCAGGCCGGGTTCCTCGCCATCGGCGCCTATACTTTTGGTCACCTGCGCATCTCGGGGATGCCGTTCCCCGTCGCTTTCGTCGCCGCCGGCGTTGCCGCGGGCGCGGTCGGCTGGCTGGTGGGATTCCCTTCGCTGCGGCTCAAGGGCCCCTATCTGGCCATCGCCACGCTCGGTTTCGGGACGGCGGTGTACCAGATCTTCACCAACGTCAGCGCGCTCTCCGGCGGTCACGCCGGCCTGGCCCTGCCGCCGCTCGCGGTCCCGGCGGGCATCTCCCGCGACGTCTACGTGTACGTGCTCTTCTTCGCGCTGTTCCTCCTCTTCATCGCCTTTGCCTACAACATCGTGTCCTCGTACGTGGGCCGCGCCTTCGTCGCCATCCGCGACAGCGACATCGCCGCGGAGGCGATGGGCGTGAACCTCGCCCGCTACAAGCTCCTCGCCTTCGCGATCTCCTCCTTCTACACGGGAGTCCACGGGGCGCTGCTCGCCCAGTATCTCGGCCACCTCGAGCCGCAGTCGTTCAGCATCGAGCAGACGATCACGATCTTCGTGGCCGTGGTCGTCGGCGGGCTCGCATCGATCGAGGGATCGGTCTTCGGCGCCGCGTTCGCCATCCTCGTGCCGGCGCTCCTCGGCGGGTTCCGCTGGGCGATCCCGGTGCTCTTCGGCGGGGCCATCCTCGTCACCATGATCTTCGAGCCGCTCGGCCTCGCCGGGCTGTGGATCAAGACGCGGCTCTATTTCCGGCTCTGGCCCTTCCGCTAGGTGAACGACATGGACCGCTTCCTCCAATACGCGCTGGCCGGGCTCTCGGGCGGGAGCCTCTACGCGCTCGTCGCGCTCGGGCTGGTGCTCATCTACCGGTCGGCGCGGGTCCTCAACTTCGCGCACGGCGACATCGCCACCCTGGGCACCTTCGTCGCCTTCACCGCGGTCACGCGCGGGCTTCCGATGTGGATCGCGCTGCCGCTGGCGATCGGCGCCGGCGCTTCCGTGGCGATGCTCTTCTACTTCGGCGCCCTGGTCCCGGCGCAGCGCAAGGGGGCGAACGCGCTGGGGAGCGTGATCCTCACCTTCGGCCTCTCCCTGATCCTGCAGGGATTCACGGTGTGGGGCTGGGGAGCAGAGCCGGACCGGCTCCCGTTCCCGCTCTCGGACACCAAGGTCTGGAAGCTCGGGCCGGTCTTCATCTCCGAGCTGGCGGTGGGAACGCTGGCCGCCGCCGCGATCGCGAGCGTGCTTCTCTTCCTGCTCACCCAGCGGACGCGCCTCGGTCTAGCGATGCGCGCCACTTCCGAGAACCTGGCGGCCGCGCAGACGCTCGGCATCCCTACGCGCGGCGTTCTCGCGTTCTCCTGGGGCACGGCTGCGGCCTTGGCGGTCATCGCGGGCGTGTTCCTCGCGCCGGTTCTGCTGCTCGATCCGTTCTTCATGCTGGACCCGCTGTTCAAGGGCCTGGCCGCCGCCGTGCTCGGCGGGATGAACAGCCTGCCCGGTGCGGTCCTCGGAGGGCTCCTCCTCGGCCTCGCGGAAAGCCTCACAGGCGCGTATCTTGCGATCGAGTTCAAGACGACGATGGCGTTCGTGCTCATCGTCGGGGTTCTATTGGTGCGGCCCGAAGGGCTGCTTGGGCGCGAGTTCCAGGAACGCGTGTAGGAGAGGTCTTCGATGGAGAGCACCGGCAGCGAGTCGATCACCGGCGGGGCCGAAGCAGCGAGCCCCCGCACGCGCATTCCGCGCAGCAAGCAGGACTACACCGAGGCGATGGCGGCGGAGCGGCGGGCGTTCGCGCACGAGCACACGGGCGCGGACCTCTCCCACCTGGCGCACTACGATCTCGATCCCGCGAGCGTCTCGGGGAACGTCGAGAACTTCATCGGGGTCGCGCAGGTCCCGATCGGGCTCGCCGGGCCGCTGCGGGTCAACGGCGAGCACGCGAAGGGCGAGTTCTACGTCCCGCTCGCGACCACCGAGGGCACGCTCGTCGCCAGCTACAACCGGGGCATGCGGGTCCTGGCCGCCTCGGGCGGCGCGCGCGCCACCGTGGTGGAGCGATCGATGCAGCGCGGGCCCGTCTTCATGTTCCATGACGCCGTCGAGGCGCGCGAGTTCGGGCACTGGGTGGAGGAGCATCTGGAGCCCATCCGCGCCGCCGCCGAGGCGACCACGCGGGTGGGAAAGCTCGTCAACGTGGGCCAGTACCAGGTCGGGCCGCTGCGCTTTCTGCGCTTCAACTACACCACCGGCGATGCGGCCGGCCAGAACATGACGGGCAAGGCCACCTCCGTCGCCTGCGAGTGGATCAAGGCGAACCATCCCCGCCCGCTGGAGTACACGCTCTCGGGAAACATCGACACCGACAAGAAGCATTCGCAGATGAACGTCTTGCAGACGCGCGGCCGGCGGGTGGTCGCCGAGGCGGTGCTGCGCAAGGACGTGCTCCAGCAGATTGTCGGCGTGAGCCCGAAGCGGTTCTTCCGCCACCGCCAGATCTCGCAGGCCGGCGCGTTCCTCGCCGGTTCCGCGAACAACGCCGCGCACGCCGCCAACGCGCTCGCGGCCCTGTTCATCGCCACCGGGCAGGACGCGGCGAACGTGGCCGAGTCGCACGCCGCGATCACCTACGCCCAGCTGCTCGACGACGGCGACTATTACTGGTCCATTACCCTGCCCGCGCTGATCGTGGCGACGTACGGCGGCGGAACGGGGTTGGGGACACAGAGGCAATGTCTCGAGATGCTCGGCTGCTACGGCCAGGGGAAGGCGGACAAGTTCGCGGAGATCTGCGGCGCGGTCGTGCTTGCGGGGGAGATTTCGCTCGGCGGCGCAGTCCTGAACAACGACTGGGTGTCGTCGCACGAGAAGCTGGGGCGCAACCGGAAGTAAGCCGCAGCCGGGCTTTCATCCACTGAACCGACGGCGTCCGTGCGGCTCGGGTTTCCATTCGCGTCCCCGATGCGCATGAACGCCAGCAGCGTGCGATGGAGCGATGGGCGAAGGTTGGGTACGTGGCCGATCCTGCCAAGCCTCATGTCATGCCCTCTTTGCGGTTCCATTTGCGGACGAGCTGACGCATCTCGTTCAAGTCCCGGGGAACGTGTCCAGGCGGGTCTATGCATTTGGTTACAAGGTAGCCGACCGCAGAACGCGCGGGACCGGACCACGTCAGTTCGCGAAGTTGTTCTAGCTGGCCAACGATCGAGAAGAGAGTCGGATCAGGGTGACGCACCCCAAGGCTTAGTGCACCACGCAGCACTCGCGCTCGCTCTGCTGATTGCTCTTCAAGACGCCCCAACACGCGTCCCAAAGCCGCGCAGGCTGCGGTTCGATCAGTGCCTCGTACGCCTCGGTCTGCGATCGCCTGTCTTAGGTGCTTTTCTGCGATTACCCACTCTAGATTCCTTTCGGCAAGCTGGAACATCCACCAAGTGCGCCAGCGAGACCATCGACGGGACTGCCGTGGGAAATGTCGTGTAAGCTCCTTCCAGCCGGCGACAACGATTCTCTGCGCAGTGCGGAAATCATCGAGGTTCTGACTGATCGGTAGGTCGATCGAATACTGCGCCACATCGAGTTCGGTCGGACGTGAATCAACCTTCATATGCTAGTTCCAATAGGCGCACTGCTCTGTTTTCGGCCAACCAGACGGGCTATTACGGTGCTCGGTGCATTCCTTCTTCTTTCTGCTTCCAGCAGCCGCTGCCAGCGCCTCCGAAAGGTAGTGCCCGATTCCACCGCCGAGAACTGCTCCACCAAGAACGCTGTGAAATTGGCTGCCGGGCAATTACCCCCGCTGCATTCAGAGGCGTGCGCTTCCCGTCCGTAGAGCAGAAACGCCAGTGCGCATGCTGCGCCCACCCACAGTCTCGCCGCCATGTGTGCCCCCCCGAGCCAGAGTGCACACTCGCGATCGGGTGCAGGCGCGATCGGGCAGACGCTGCAGAACCTATTGCAGCGCATACAGGTGCCCGTCCATCGAGCCGAAGTACACCACGCCGCGATCGACCACCGGCGAGGAGACGATGGCGCCGATGGACATGAACCGGGACAGGGCGATGTACATGTCCTGGAAGTCTCCGAAGACCGGTGCGAATGCTTCCTGGTTCAGGGTCCCGTCCTTGTTCAACACCTTGAACGGATCCTTCTTCGATGCCTCGGTCTGGAATTCCCAGGCCAGCTTTCCCGTCTTCGCATCGACGGCGTAGAGCCTGCCGTTGTGATCGCCGGCGTAGAGCAGCTCTCCCGCTACCGCGGGCGAGGAGAACATGTACGCCTTGGCGTCGAAGTTGAACCGCAGCCGGCCTGTCTTCGCATCGAGCGCCATCAGCCGCGAGCTGTCCGAGGTGCCGACGTACACCGTGCCGTCGCGCACCGCCGGAGTTCCGATCACCCAGGACTTGCTGGTGGGGTAGTCCCATCGCTTCCTGCCGGTGGCGGCATCGATCGCGTAGACGTGCGCATCCCGGCAGCCGACGTAGACGGTGCCGTCGACCACGGCCGGCGAGGACTGGAACCCGACCTGGTTGTGGATGCTGTCGTCCTCGCCGCTCTTGAACGCCCACTTCTGCTGCCCGGTCTCGGCGTCGATCGCGTACAGGTAGCTGTCCCAGCTGCCGACGTAGACGGTCCGATCGACGACGGCCGGGGAGGAATGCACCACGTCCTTGGTGGCGAACTTCCATTGCAGGACGCCGGTCTGCGCATCGGCCGCGTAGACGTTGCCGTCGCCGCTGCCGAAGTAGACCTTGCCGTTCGCGACCGCCGGCGACGAGGTAAAGAGATCGTACGCGTCGGGGATCGTCTGGGCGGCGGGCGGATAGCCGTGCAGGTTCTTCGCTTCGAACTTCCGCTCGTACTCGGTGGGGAGCGTCCATTTGATCTGGCCGGTCGCGGCGTCCACCGCGGCAAGCGAGCCCGCCGACGAGACGAAGTAGACCATTCCTCCCGAGACCGCGGGCGACGAGGCGATGGGCATCCGCGACTTGAACTTCCATTTCTCCACGCCGGTGTCCTGGACCAAAGCATGGAGGTGGCCGTCCATCGCGCCGAAGTAGACCATCCCGTCCGCGATCGCCGGCGAGGTGACGATGGGCCCGCCGGCCTTGAACGCCCACTTCACGCCGCCGAGCTTGTTCGGGCCACCGGCCGGGTACACGCCGGTGTGCGCGCTGTTGCCGCGGAACATACTCTCGGCGGCGGACGGCGTCGCGGCCAGCAACGCGAGCATCACGATTCGAGCGACCATGTCTGGCTGTACGGCGGGGGCGAAAACAGATTTCAGCGACGACTCGTTCCGGAACGGGACGCGCCGCGTCAGGCAGAGCCGGCTAGAGCAGCGACCACGCGGCGAGGGCGGCCATCTTCTGGTCCTTTCCCCAAGGCTTGCCCACCGCACGTCCTGCGTCCGCGAGCAGCGCGGCGGCCGCGGCGAGACCGAGCACCTTGGGCGAGACGATTCGCACCTTCAGCCGATTCGCATCTGCCGCGCGGCGGAGCACGTCGCGGTAGAAGCGCCCCTCAGCCGTGTGGATGCGCGGGTGGGCGGCGACGATCTCTGTGAGCGACGCCAGCATCGGCGCGTCTTTCGCGACGATGGCGCATGCGAGGATGTCGTGGCCGGCCGCGCGAAGGCCGTCGCGGATGCGCGCGATCGCGGCGGTCGCGTGTTCGGTCGCCTCCGCCTCGGCGCGTGCGACATATTGCTTCGCCTCGGCGGGATCCATCTCCGCCGCGCGATGGAAGACGAAGCGGTCGGCATCGCCCAGCATCTCGAGCTCTTCGCGCGCCTCGATCCGCGGCGCGCGCAAGCTCCCGCCGGCGGCGACGCAGGCCGCCCAGCCCGTATGAACGCTCACCCCGATCGCGCAACCTTTCATTTTCAGGCGCGAGTCTATCTCGTCTTGCACACCGGACCTTGGACGATGGAACAACCCCGGGGCGTCTCCCATCGTTCCCGAGTAAAGTGGGATATCCATCGTTCCTCCGCGTTGATGCGCTCATTGTCTCCGAAGCTCTGGAAATCCCTGTCGCTCGCGGCCTGCCTGGCTGTCGCGCTTCTCTTTGCGCTTCCACTGCTGGTCCGCTGCATTCGCACCGCGCACGGCTGGAGCTGCGAGCCCATATTGCCCCGCCAGGCCGAGACCGACGATGCGCGACAGTTTGCGATGATGTGGGAAGTCTCGCGTGTCTCGCTTCAGGACTTCGGCGAGCTGCCCTCCTGGAATCCGTACCACTGTGGCGGCGTCGTGCATTACCTCGATCCGCAGGTCCCTTTCCCGGGCCCTCTCTTCTTTCTCCTCTTCTTCTGGCTCCCGGCAGTTCCGAGCATCAAGCTCTGGAACATCGCGCATTTCGTGATCGGCGCGCTCGGCACGCGCAAGCTGGTGAAGGATCAGGGCGGCAACGTTCCCGAGCAGATCCTCGCCTGTGCCTTGGTCCTCGGCTGCGGAGCGCTCACCGAGCATCTGGGCGGCGGCCAGCTCTGGTTCGCGCCCTTTCTCCTCATGCCCTGGGTGCTCTGGGCGTACTGGCGCTCGTTGCGGGATCCGCGTTGGGCAGTGCTCGTCGCGGCCCTCTTTGCGCTCGCGATGCTGGAGGGCGGCGTCTACCCCGTACCGCTCATGTTCACCGCGTTGGCCTTCGACGCGTTGGGGCGGCTTGGAAATGCGGAGGAGAGGCGCGGGCTCGTCCGCAGCGCCGCGGTCTTCGCCATCCTCTTTCCGCTGCTCGCGGGCGTGAAATTCGTTCCCGTCCTGCGGTTTCTCTCCGCGCACCCGCGGCTGATGCCGCTCGATGATTCGATGAGTCTGGCCGAGGTGTTCCAGGCCTTGACGACGCGCGCCCATTCCAGGGAGTTCGCGGGACACGTCTACGTCTGGCCCGAGTTCAACGCGTACGTGGGCGTAGTCCCCGTTCTGCTCTGGCTGGCAGCGGCGGCGGCCGTGCTCGTGCTGCGCGGCGAGAACGCGCGGCGTGCTCGTCTGCAGCTCTGGATCTCCTCAGCCTTGCTCTGGTGCGCGCTCGGCAACACTTCGCGCTTCTCGCCCTTCGCCGTGCTGCATCATCTCCCGGTGTTCCAGTCGCTGCGGGTTCCGTCCCGCTTCCTGTATCCCGCGGTGGTGGTCGCTGCCCTCCTGATCGTTTCGTTCCTCGTCGCATTGCGCCGCTGGACCGAGGCGCGGATGCCCGGGCAGCGCGCGCATCACGTGTTCGTTGCGGCGGAGCTTCTGCTCGCAGTGGTCGTGACCACCGATCTCTTTCTCACGACGGGGCCACGACTCCAGCAGGGCTTGTCGATGATGCTTCCGGAGCATCGCGCTTCGGCTGACTATCACCTGACGGCGGACGCGAACTATTCCGAACTGCCTGACTTTCCTGTCCGCGCGATGGGCACCACCGAGTGCTACGGCGGCTTCGACTGGCCGGTCTCTCGCGCTCTCTGGACCAAAGGCAGCCAGGAACGACTCGATCCGGCGGACGCGGGCAAGGTGGTCCGGCTCCGCTGGAGTCCGAGCTCGATCACGTTCCGGGTCGAGACCTCGCGGCCGGCAACGCTGATCGTCGACCAGAACTTCGACGAAGGCTGGCGGGCCACGCTGGGAGCTCCCGTCTCGCACGAGGGCCTGCTCGCGCTGGAGGTGCCCGCGGGAGATCGGCAAGTCACGTTCCGTCACCGCCCGCAAGGGCTCGAACTCGGCCTGGCGATGACTGGTCTCGGTGTCTTCTTGTCACTGGGGCTGCTGCTGGTGCCCAGGCGCAATTCATTGCTGGACCGCTCTGACCCGAGGCTTCCATGAACGCGACCCCAACGCCGGCGCCGCTGCACGTGGCCGGCGATGCGCTGGCGGGGTAGCGCGGTTCGTTCGTGCTCCAGCACAGCGGGACGATGAACCGCGGTGCGCCATCGCTCAGCATCTCTGTCGTGCCCGATTCCGGCACCGGCGCCCGGGACGGGACGCGATGCGCCACCTCGATCTGCGCTCGAGCAACGCTCGGTTCCTCCATCACCACAGGCTAGCACTGTCGAATCGGACCCACGCCTTTATGAAGGCGATGACCCTGCCACCTTCTTGATTGTGTCCCAGGTCCGGGTCGTAACCTCCTGGCCGAACGTCTTCTCGATCAGAGTCATGAACACCGGTCCGCGCGGACCGGGAACGTACGCGCTGAACACCTGCTGACCCTCCACAGAGAGAATGAACGCGCGGTCGAGCTCGATCGGCAGCTCGAGCTTCGACTTGGGCTTCTCGCGGAGAAAGGTGACCACGCGCTTCGCGCCGTGCGGCAGGTGGAAGGCCTTGTAAGGATCCGAGGCGAGGATCGCGCGAAGTACGTCGACGGGACGGACGATGGTGAGGAACGCACGGCCAAGCTGTTTCTTCATCGCGGCCTCGGCTTTGCCCTCGAGCGACGTCGCCGATCGCGCGTTGAACACCACGTTGCCGCTCGAGAGGAGGGTCTTGACGTCCGTGAAGCCCGCCGCTTCAAAGCAGGTTCTTATCTCGGGCATCTTCGCATTCATCGGACTGACGCCCCGGAGGAACGCCGCGTACCGTCGCATCGCTTGATTCTACCGTTTTCGACGACAGCGAGGGACGGATGCGGAGGGCCTATCGGGACCATCCGTGTCGCGACGGCCCGCGCGTCGAGAAGCGCGCGATAAACGATCGCGCGGGGCGCGCTCACGCGGCGGCTGATCCGCGTCGAGCTCACGCCGAAGCATGACCTCGTGCAGGGGTCAGGCGTGGATCTCGATCTTCTGGAGGTTCGCCCACGTACGCTCCGAGTACCAGATCTCCACGAACTCGCGCAGTGACGCCTCCTCCCGCCGGGCCATCTGTTCGAGGACCGGACCGCGCAAGAGCGCCTTCACGCTCCGGAATGCCGCCGGTTCCTTCGCTCCGTGCATGCGCGCCAGCTCGCGGGCAGCCGCCAGGAGGTCCGCCTCGGCGACCACCCGATCGACCAGCCCGAGCGCCAGCGCCTCCTCCGGCGCGTACATCGCCCCCGAGCAGGCGATCCGCTCCGCGTTCCGGTCGCCCACGCAGTACCGGAGCATCTCGACGCTGCCGGCGAAGAGCGACGAGCCGAAGGCGATCTCGTTCAGCGCGACCCTCCCCTTCCCCGCAGCCATGAGCCGGGCGTCGCACGCCAGCGCGAGCATGCAGCCGCCCGCCACAGCGTGGCCGTTCAGCGCCGCGACCACCGGCTTCTGGAGCGCGAAGAGGTCCCGGTAGAGCGCCCCGAACTTCCGCAGGTACTCGAGGAATGCCTCCTTCGGGTAGGCGAGGAAGCCGGGGATGTCGAACCCGAACGAGAAGAACTTCCCCGCCCCGGTGAGGACGATCGAACGCACGTCGGGATCGCTGGCGAGCCGGCGGAAGCACTCCGCCAGCTCGTCCACCATCTCTTCGTTCAGCGCGTTCACCTTGCCGCGCTCCAGCCTCACCTCGGCGAGGCGCTGGTCGGTGGAAACGTGGATATGGCCCATGCCAGACCTCCGGGAGGCGAAGAGACCGCGGTCGCCATCCGTCTCCGCACCAAGCTGTGAGAGAATGTGCCACGGCGTTCCGCCTCTGTGTACTGCGGAGAGGGTGCCCGGAATAAGGAAGCGCGTGGAGCTGGAAACGATCTTCATCGCGGCGGTCGGCCTCGGGTGCGCGATCCTCGCCGCCGTGCACCTTCTGCGCCGCCGCCGCCGGCAACGGCGAAGCGCCGCCGCGATGGCCGCGGCGGCGGGCCGCGCGATGCATGTTCCGCTGACCCTGCACCCGGTGATCAACCCGGACATCTGCATCGGCAGCCTCTCCTGCCTCAAGGCGTGCCCGGAAGGCGACATCCTCGGCGTGGTGAACGGGGCGGCGCGGCTCATCCACGCCGACCATTGCATCGGCCACGGCCGCTGCGCCGCCGAGTGCCCGGTCGACGCCATCCGGCTGGTGTTCGGCAGCTCGGAGCGCGGGGTCGATCTGCCCATGGTGGACGAGTTCTTCGAGTCGAGCCGTCCGGGCGTCCACATCATCGGCGAGCTCGGCGGGATGGGCCTGATCAGGAACGCGGTGGCGCAGGGGCTCCAGGTGGCGGAGCGGCTGGCCGAGGTGGCGCCGCAGAAGGACGGACCGCCGACGGACGTGGTGATCGTCGGCGCAGGCCCGGCGGGCCTGGCGACCGCGCTGCGCCTGCGCGAAGCGGGCCGCTCCTTTCGCGTGCTGGAGCAGGGAACCCTGGGCGGCACGATCGCCAACTATCCGCGCCAGAAGGTGGTGATGACCGAGAGCTTCCGTGTCCCTTTTCTCGGGAAGCTGGCGCGGAAACGCATCAGCAAGGAGGATCTGCTCTCGACCTGGCAGCGCGCTCTTGAAAAGGCGGACATCTCGGTCGAAGAGGGAACCAAGGTCACCGGTATCGAGGGGAGCGATGGCGCGTTCCGGGTGCAGACCAGCCGGGGAGAGGTCGAGGCGCGCAAGGTGGTGCTCGCCACGGGGCGGAGGGGCACACCGCGGCCGCTGGGCGTTCAAGGCGAGGACCTCCCAAAGGTCACCTACCGCCTGTTGGATGCGGAGCAGTACGACGGGTGCAACGTCCTGGTCGTCGGCGGGGGCGACGCGGCGCTCGAGGCAGCCATCCAGCTTGCCGATCAGAGCGCCCGCGTCTCCATCTCCTATCGCGGGCCCGTCTTCGCCAAGTGCCGGGAGGCGAATCGCACCCGGATCGGCGAGCTGGTGAAAGCCGGCAAGGTGCAAGCGCTGATGGATTCCCAGGTGGATCTGATCGCCGAGAACGAGGTCGTGCTCACGGTCGCGGGAGCGCCGCGGGTGTTGCGCAACGACTTCGTCATCGTGAACATCGGCGGCGAGCTTCCCCTGGAGTTCCTGGCGAAGCTGCAGATCTCGCTCGAGAAGCACTTCGGAGAGGAGCTGAAGAAGCCGGAGAAGGGGCCGGTGGGCGACCGGCGGGGGCTGGCGCGCGAGAGGGAGGAGCGCGGCGCCCGCCGCGGCGCGCATGTCTTCTATCTCGTGACCGCGCTGCTCATCCTCGGCTGGCTGACCCTGCAGGGTTGGTCCTACTATCGACTCTCCGGCGCCGACCGGCTCGCCTCCCCTCTGCACGAGTCGCTGCGTCCCGCCGGACCGTGGGGACACGGGATCGGCATCATCGCCACCGCATTCATGCTGCTGAACTTTCTCTATCCCGTGCGCAAGCGGTCGCGAGTCCTCGCCGGCAAGGGGTCGATCCGGAGCTGGCTCGACTTCCACATGTTCGTCGGGTTCATGAGCCCGCTCGTGATCGCCTTCCACGCGGCCTTCCAGTCCAACAACCAGCTGGCGACCGGCACCGCCGCGGCCCTGCTCATCGTGGTGCTCACCGGGATCATCGGCCGCTTCATCTACGGGCTGGTCCCCTCGGCGGGCGGCAAGGCGCTGGAGATTGCCGAAGTGACGGGGCGGTGGGAGCGGCTCCGGGCGAGGCTCGAGCCGATGCTCGAGCAATCGGATGATCCCGCGCTGCTGCACCGGCTCTTCGATTCGGCCGCGCGACCCGTGCGGCCCGGATCGCTGATCCGGATGCTCGTCACGCTTCCGGTGTCTTCCGCCCTCACCCGCCTGCATCTCGCACGCGCGCGGCCGCACTTCCGCGAGAAGGGGGACTACGGCGAGCTCCGCGAGGGGTATCTGCTGCTGTCCAGGCTCCGGGTGCAGGTCACGTTCTACCAGTCGCTGAAGAACCTGCTGCACGGCTGGCGGCTCTTCCACGCTTCACTGGCGGGGTTCCTCGTCATCGCGATCGCGGCGCACATCGCCGTTTCGGTGTACCTGGGATACGTGTGGTTCCGCTGAGCGACTTCCGGAGCACCGACGCCGCGCCCCGGGCATCGTCCCAGAGGAGCAAGCTAGATCTGAATATTTCTCGCACCCAGCCCTGTGCGATAGCTTCGGCGCGTGCCCTCATTGACGACGCTCTTCCTCGCCTGCGCCGGACTCCTGATCGGTCTTCAGCTTCTCCGCTTCATCCTGGTCATGCACAATCTGTTGCGCACGCGCGTGCAGAAACCGGGAATGCGCCTGGTTCCCGCCGAGGCCGTCCCTGCGCACGTCCGCGAGGGGCTGCAGGCGCCGATCGCGGAGCTCGTTGCGCTCGGCTTCGAGCCCCGGGGCTGGATCTCCGCAGAGCGATGCATCTATTACACCGACGATTCCCTCCATTTGGCATGGCTTTTTCACCCGAAAGAAGGGGCGTACGCCTCCGTCTCGTACGCGACTGCGCTCGATTCGCTCAATCTGTACTCAGTGGCTCAGCGCACGTTCGCCCTCCAGGGCCCCTCCGTCCTCACCCTGAACGGCGTTTCCCACGCGAGCCTCGGCGCCATACCTGGAACCGTCCTCGTAGATCCGTATGCCGCCACGCTCGAAAACCAATGGCAGGCGCATCGCGACGCGGTTGCACGCAACATCCTGCAGCCTGCTCCACTCACGCCGGAAGACGCCGTCGAAAGAGCCGCAGCCCAGGAAGTGGCCCAGATCGATGCGCTGATCGCCGGAGGGCGCCTGGTCCCGGCCGGCAATGGGACCTTTCAGTTCAGCTGGATCGCAGCCGCGGCCCTCGCAGTCCGGATGATCGCCGCGACCCGCCGCGTGCAGGACCTGCGCGCGCGGCGCGCCCGTGCGCTGCAGCCGACGGCGACTCCTTTGACGTTGCCGCCGGTCGAGGAGGAAGTCGCCGCCTACAAACGGCACGATGAAATGACCAGGGCGCCTGCGCGGCGAAGCTTCTTCCTCTGGCTTTTCGCCGTCAGCCTGGCGCTGTTCGCGGCGTCGTTCGCCACTTCGCGGGACACAGCCGTATACGGAGCCATCGTCGTGGGCGTCGTCCTCTTCCACGAGCTCGGTCACTACGCGGCGATGCGGGCCTTCGGCTACCAGGACACGACCATCTTCTTCATCCCGTTCCTGGGGGGTGCGGCGGCGGGCAGGAAGGTGAACGCGAGCCTGGCCCAGGAAATCATCGTCCTGCTCGCCGGGCCTGTCCCGGGCCTCATCCTCGCTGCCGCTGCAGCGCTCTCCGGCGCGACAAACGTGCCGCAATTGAACGTGGCGCTCTGGATGCTGGTCAGCGTCAACCTCTTCAACCTTTTGCCCATCCTCCCGCTGGACGGCGGGCGAATCGTGCACGCGCTCCTCTTCGCGCGCAACGCCTGGCTCGACGCGGCCTTGCGCATCGCGGGGGTGGCGCTGTTCGCCCTGTTGGCAGTCGGGTCCTCGAGCGCCGTGCTGTTTGGGCTCACGCTCTTGATGGCCCTCGGGATCCCGCATGGCTTCCGGCTCGCGGCGCTGCGCCGCAGCTTCAATGGCGAGATCGCCAAGACGCCTGGTGAGTCACGCATCGTCCTCTTCTTCCGCATGCTTCACGAGAAGGGCCACGGCGCGATTCCATTTCCCAAGAAGGTGATGCTCGCCCGCGGCGTCCTGCTGGAAGCATCGCGCAGCTCGGCCCCCAGGCTACGCTCGGTCTTTCTTTGGCTCATCGCCTATGCGGGGAGCTTCCTGGCGGGGACTGTCGCCATCGTCGCTTTGGTGCTGGGAGGACGTCCCGCGAAGCCTCCGGCGGAGATTGCCCGTCAATGGACACCGCTGGCACCGCTCGCCTGTCCCCTTGACTGGCACGCATCTTCCCCGGCTGGACCTTCCGGCCCGCACTGGGCGGTGACTTCGATCGCGGTGTTCGAGGATCAAGCTGGCGCGCTGGGGGCGAAGCAAGCGATCCAGACGACCGTAGCGGGAGCCAGTGCGACAGCGCTTGGTCGCGTCCTTTTCCTGGGCGCCGATTTCGACGCTCCGCCGGACGCCGAGGATGACGATGCGGTCGATGAGAAGGCGCTCGCGGCGAGGTACGCGCGCGCGGAGGAAAGCCGTTCGGCGCGCATTGCCCGCATGGGACAGATGGTGTCCGGGCGGCGGGGAAGCGTGACGCAGGTACAGGGAGATTCCCGTGCGCTCGTCGCCATCCAGTGCACCGCCCGCGGCGTCGCGGAAGCACGAGAGGTCGAAGACGATCTCTCCGACTATTTCACGGCTGGTGCAGGTCTGGGGATTCGGGCGCCCTGGACTGCGGAGCTGACCGCCAGCCAGCGCCGCGCGCGTCGCACCTACCGGATCGCCTCGACCGCGATCACCGCCTCGCTGAGCCAGTCGCTTCGCTGGGCGACGTTGAGAACCCTCTGGACCAGGTGGCGGAAGCCGCTGGACCGTCGAGAATCGGCGGCGAGGTACAGGAAAGAGTGGGAGCAGCCCGTACGGGCCGCCGTCAACGAGCGCCGCGCGATCGAGCCCGTCGACGATGAAGTCGCGACCCTCTCCATTGCAGCATTTGCTTTCGACCCGACGGAGGATGTCAGCCGAGTCCGGGGCGAGTTGCGGGAGCGTCTGGGGGCTGCACCAGACACGGATCAGCGTCGCGGCTCGAGATTGATGGGGCGCACGAGCCGCTCCAACGCGAGCGTCACCACCGAGCTTCTTTGGCTCTCGACGGCAGCGGCGCAGTCGGACCTCCCGGCCCTCGTCGGATGGCTCTGCTCACGCTCCTGCGAGGCGCCGGTGCTGGTGATGGAGCCGCAGCGTGGTCGTCCACGAGGCGGCGCCGGAGTGCGCAACGATCCGCGATAAGACCTGGACACGTCCTCCAAGGCGGCGGAAATCGACATGGTCCTCGAATGACCGGGTGATTTCAGCGGAGGAGCGCGGCGGGCAACGAGCGCACCGCCCGGGCGAACCGCTGCACTCCCCGGCGGATCTCGCGTTCGGAGACTCGGGCACGCCCGAGAACGATCGCCGCGCGCTTGCGCTCCATCAGGTGATAGACGTAGCCCGGATAGACCCGCACGCCGGCGCGGAGCGCGTGATCGATTGTACTGCACGACCACGTTGAGCTGTAACGGCTTCGCCGAGCAGCCCGCAGGCGGGAGCAGCGACAGCCGCAGCGGCACGCCGGCGTTGCAACACATTCCCGGCCCGGTCCTGGCAGCAGGGATCGTGGTGGTTACTGACCGGAGAGATCGTTCGGGCCGAACGTCTGCGGCCGCGAAACGTCGGAACAACAAATCGCTCAGGCACCTTCGAACACGCATGTTAGGAAGAAGGTCGGGTGCAAGAAGCAACCACACCGGCTGCGGACGGGCCGTCGCAACCGGTGCCGCGCGCCTCGATGGCGCGGAACGCCTTCCATCTCGTGCTCGGGCAGGCCGCCACCACCAGCCTCGCCATCGTCTTCAGCGCGGCGCTCGGCCGGATCCTCGGTGCCGCGGACTTCGGCATCTACTTCCTGATCAGCTCGTTCGCGACGTTCGCTTACATCGTCGTCGATTGGGGGCAGAAGTACTATGTCATCCGCGAGGTCGCGCGCGCCCCCGGGAGTGGCGGCGACCTGCTGGGAACGGCGCTGCTCCTGCGACTCTGCGGCGGCCTCCTGGCGGCGGTGCCTGCAGGACTGCTGACCTGGGCGCTGGGCTACGACAAGCGCACCTGCTGGTTCACCGTCGGCTTCATCCTCGTCAGCTTGCCCTTCTTCCTCGCCCAGACCTGCTCGTTCGTGTTCCGCGGTCGCGACCGCATGGATCTGGACGCAGTCACTTCGGTGGTGAACAAGGCGGTGGGCCTCGCGCTTGGCCTGGCCGCGTTGTTCTTCGGCACCGGTCTTGGCGGGGTGGTGCTCATGCAGGCCGTGGCGGGCGGCGCGGCGCTGCTGGTCGCCACGCGGCTGTACCGGCAGGTGGCAACGGAGCCCGTCCGCTGGAGCAGGAAGACGGCGCGGGAGGTGATCGCCGGCGGCACTGGCATCGTCGGCATGATGGTTGCCGTCCAGGTGCAGCCCTACCTGGACGTGATCATTCTTTCCAGAATCGTGCCCGCCGACGTGGTGGGCTGGTTCGGCGCCGCCAAGAGCATCATGGGGACGCTGAGCGCGCCGGCGCTCATCATCGCGGCCGCGGTGTACCCGCGGCTGTCGCGGACAGCGTCCTCCCCTTCGGCGTTCAAGGCCGAGTTCCAGGCCTCGCTGCGCCCGATCCTCTGGCTCGGCGCGCTGGGCGCTCTCGGAACCAGCCTTTTCGCCGATGGCGCCATCGCGCTCGTCTACGGCAACCGTCACTTCACCGGGGCCGGCATCGTGCTGAAAGTGTTCGGCCCAGGGATCCTTTTCCTCTTCATCGACGTGACCTTCGGGAACGCGCTGACGGCAATGGGCCGCGCCAGCGCCTTCTCACTGGTGAAGGTGGCGAGTATCGTGGTGAGCACCGCCCTCGACCTTGTCCTCATTCCCTGGTTCCAGCGCAGCCACGGAAACGGCGGCATCGGCGCCGTCGTCGCGTTCATTCTCAGCGAGCTCGTCGTCTTCTCCGGCGCGCTGTTCCTGATGCCGCGGGGCAGCGTAGGCACGGGCGTCCTCGCCGACATGGGCAGGGCGTTGGCGTCCATCGCCGCCACCGCGCTGTTGTTTCGTGCACTGCCGCCCCTGCCGATCCTCGCCAGCATTCCGGTGTGCATCGCCTTCTTCACCATCTGCTCGCTGGGAGCGAAGCTGCTCCATCGCGGGGATCTCGATGTGATCCGCGCTGCGCTGCGCAGAGGTCGTCCGGCTGGCGGCGCACCGGCAGCGGCGGTCGGAGAAAGCGCCGGGAGCTCCCCGCGCGTGTAAGGATCCATGGTTCGCGGATCCTCGCCTGTGTCCGCGGGGACACGACCTGTCAGGAGCGGCCGAAGAGGTGTTCGTACTGCTCCTCCAGCGCGCGCCCGCAGTCGGCCGTCTTCTCCGCGATGGAGCGTGCAATCGCGGAGCGGTTCCCTTCGATCTCGATGAATTGCTCGATCAGTCGAGAGTCCTCGCCGCCGTCGACGTCGTGGCAGTATTGCGAGAGCCTCATCGCATCCATCAAGGAAGTGGTCTTCTGGTGATACGAGAGCGCAAGCACGGGCTTCTGGAGCATCAGGCTCAAGAGAACGGTATGAAAGCGGGTGCCGACGACGATGTCGGTCCTGGCGATCGCCTCGACCAGCTGCTCGACGGAGGTGACCGGCACGTCGACGACCTGCCCGCGTCGCTGCCCCTTCCCCGACTCGCGCAGGATCTTCAGGATGTCGGCCTTCGAGCGCTGGTCGTACGAAACGTCGCCGATGAGCAGGTGCACCTGGTAGCCGCGCTCGAGGAGCCAGGAGACGAACTTCGCCATCTTGTTGATGTACGCGAGACAGGCTTCCTCTCCACTGCACCGGCTCGCGCGCGTTCCGTAATAGTCCATCAGGCCGATGCCCACCACGCGGCCACCGCCGTTGCTCGCGGCGCGGATCTGCGGCGGCAGGCTGAACGCCAGATCGGGGTAGACGCGATCCATGCTGCTGTCGAAACCGATTCCCTGCAGGTAAGCCTTCGAATGCGGATCCCGATAGGATCGGTAATCGGCGAGCCGAAGCGCCCGTTTGACGATCCACCGGCTCACCGGCTCGGCGAGGGGTCCCACGCCGACGCTGACGAACATGAGCTTTGCGCCGCGCAGCTTCGCGAGCACCGACCACTTGAGGATCTCGTAGTGCAGATCCAGCGGCCCGATCCCGAAATCGCTCAGCATCCCGGTGCCGGTCATCACCACCGTGCTGACGCCTTTCAGCGTGCGGTACGCGCGCAGCAGCTCGAGAAATTCTCGCGGCATGCGAACCAACAGCCGCCTCAAGATGCGCAGGACCGGATGCCCGGCGCTTCGCCGCGACCTCGACAGGAATTCCCGGGAGAACCGGTACGAGATCCGCAATGCAGGCAATCCGTGCCGCACGGAGGCATCTTCGGGGTCGGTGCAGATGCAGCTCAGCTCCGCCTCAGGCAAGCGCCGGCGCACGTTGTGGATGATCGACTTGAGCGTGTATTCGTTGCCCAGGTTCTGCGTGCCGAAGTTCCCGAAGAACGCGATTCGCGCAGGCGGCGGCTGTGGTGCTCCGGTCGCCGAGGCCTCGGTGGAGTCGTTCTCCGCTGGGCCCGCCATCTCGTCGGCCAGTCCGTGCGTTCGACGTTCTGTCAGGACACGCAAGTGCATCCACTTCGCTCCGCAGGCGTATTGCGCCCGGCCGCCCGTTCCGCGATGAGCGGCCGCCCACCACGCCATCGTGACTGATGGAGCGACGGTAGCAGCGATCCGGCGTCGATAATTCAGACGGTAGTCGTTCGGACCCGAGTCCTCGAACCGTCGCAGTTCCGAATGACAAGTCCGGCCCGGAACACCTTCGTCGGACGGTCGTCGTGTGGGTGTCGCCGTCGTACCCACCCCCGCGACGGTACACCGCGGTGTCGCTCGGGCGAGTTTCCGCGCAGCGCTCTCCCGCCCGGCGCGGCGCTCTCCCCCGCCTCACGCGGCGCGGACGCGCACGGCCACGCAGAGGAAACCGCCGGGCGGACTGTCGAGCGCCGCTGCGAGGCGGCTATGGAACGGGGCTGAAGAGCGCCACCGGTTCGATGGTGGAGAGCAACGGGTCGACCTGCAAGCCCACCAGCCAGGTATTGTCGATGGTGACACCGGTGACCGTGCTCCGATTGTCACAGTTCAGCGACACCACCTCGCCCGCAGTGGTGAGCGTGGCCAGCATCTCCGTGGTTTCTGCCGTGAGCCCGGCAGGAGCGGTCACGGTCTGCAGATCTATCGTCCCTGACACGGTCCCGTCGAGTGAGCAGTTCACGTCCACGCGGGTCACTCCACCCTCGCCCGGTTCAGAGATCTGGCCCTTCGCCTGGACGATGTAGGAGCCCGGAGGCAGATCGATCAACGCGACGACGACGCCCGCCCTCGGCGGCAGCAGAGCGGAGACGTTGTGGTCAGAGTACGCGGCGCCGCCAGTGCCGGCCGGACCTGCCGGACCCTGAGGACCTGTCGGACCCACCGGACCCTGAGCACCCGCCAGACCCGTCGGACCCGTCGGACCCGTCGGACCCGTCGGACCCGTCGGACCCGTCGGACCCGTCGGACCCGTCAGACCCGCTAGACCCATCGGACCCGTCGGACCCGTCAGACCCTGAGCACCCGCGGGACCCACCAGACCCTGAGCACCTGCGGGACCCACTGGACCCGTGGGGCCCTGAGGACCGGAAGGACCTGGGGGGCCTGCCACGCCCGGAGCGCCCCCGGTGCCGTTGCAGACGTATGCGACCTGCGGACTGCAATCGTCATCGTCGCCCCGCCCGTCGTCGTCGCGATTGTGGTCCGAATCCCGGCCCACTTTGCTCTTGTCCCGGCGGTCGTCGTCCTTGTCCTTGCGATCGTCCTTGTCCTTGCGATCGTCCTTGTCCTTGCGATCGTCGTCGTTCGAGCATGCGGTCGTGATCTTCACGCCGCCGGCCGGGCAATGCGCATCGGAAGGAGCCAGGGTGGTGAGCGTCACGCCCGGGCTGCAGCTCGATTCATGGCCCTCGTTCTTCGTTCCACCTGCGCGCGCCGCGAACGCCAGGAGGAAGCACACACCGGCACCCACTATCGCGCTCGAATGATTATTCATGACCATGCCCCCCTACACCGAAGTGTACGACAAGCATGGCCCCAGGACGAAATCGCTCTCTGTCCGCCCGCCATAGGCCAATCATCTTCGATAGTTGCGGAGGCGGTGCCGCAACGGCCACTCCATCGTCTGATGTGCGAATACAGTGAGAACGCAACCGGCGCGAGGGCAACACACAGCCTCAGTGGCCGCGACCTGATGCACCTTGAGCTGGGGGCAGCGGCGTCGACGGTGACATGGAGATGAATTTGATTCAGCGAACCGGATCATCAACGAGCAGGTGCGCGCGCGCCTCGGCGGGCTGCACTCCGCACGCACGCTGATGCTCTCCGTGGACTTCGACCCGATCGAGAAGATGCAGGCGCGCGGGGAATGGGACGCAGCCGCCGAGCTGCTGGGCAGGCCGCGCACGGCCTGGAACGCGGCGGCGGTGGCAGATGCGATCACGGGACGGATCCGCATTCCGCTCCTTCACATCGCGGACGCAGCGGCAGACGCCATCCGCCGCGCCGGATTGCGTCGCCTCGGCCTGCTCGGGACGCGCTTCACGATGGAGCAGGATTTCTACCGGGGCCGGCTGACCGGCAGGCACGGTGCCGCGGGATCGTCGAGCCGCGCTCGAAGCAGGCGCTTCCGGAGATCGTCCATGGCCTGCTCGAATCGGGGGCGGAGGGCATCGTTCTTGGATGTACCGAGCTGATGATGCTCATCGCACAGCCGGACGTGGCGGCGCCTCTCTTCGACACGACGGCGCTGCACGCCGCTGCCGCCGTCGATCGGGCCCTGCGGGAGCCGAAAGGCGGCTCGTCGACGAATCAGTGCCCTAATCAAGTTGCAGCGAACGGTCCCGGTCGCAAAGCGACGTGCCTGATCAGAAGGGGCTGCTCTTTACCGTCCAGAAGGCGCTGCCGCTCCTGCGCGAAGGTGGGGCCATCATTCTCAACGCCTCGATCGTCGCCTCGAAGGGCATGCCCGCCTTCAGCGTCTACAGCGCCACCAAGGCGGCGGTGCGCTCGTTCGCGCGCTCCTGGAGCGTCGATCTCAAGGGCCGCGGCATCCGGGTGAACGCCGTCAGCCCGGGAGTGATTCCGACTCCGGCGTACAACAGCGGCCTCGGCATGACCGCGACGCAGGTCGACCAGTTCGTCGCCGGCGCGGCTTCACAGACCCCGCTCGGCAGGCCCGGCACGCCCGACGAGATCGCGAAAGCCGTCTCGTTCCTCGCCTCCGACGAGAGCAGCTTCGTCGCCGGCGTGGAACTGTCGGTGGACGGCGGGTTTGCCCAGATCTAGGCGGCGCGGCGGCCCCGGGACAGGGGCCGCCGCGGTTCCATCGTCGCGCAGCTATTCTGCCCGCAGAGACGTCGAGGGATCGAGCCGCGTCGCCCGCAAGGCGGGCACCCAGCTCGCCAGCGCGGCGGCGCCCACCAGCAGCGCGCCGGTCGCGGTCAGCGTCAGCGGATCCATGGTGCTCACGCCGTAGACGAGGGACGCGAGCGCT
>JBGQLA010000020.1:0-25895 GCA_041499865.1 Deltaproteobacteria bacterium | reverse complement strand
GATCCGTACGCCGCCGCGCGGGGCGCGCACGCCATCGCCATCCTCACCGAGTGGGACGCGTACCGGGCGCTCGATTACCGCGCCATCTTCGACTCGATGGAGAGGCCCGCCTTCCTCTTCGACGGCCGGAACCTGCTCGATCCCAAGGCCCTGTACGCGATCGGGTTCAACGTCTTCCCCATCGGCAAGGCGGCGCTGAAGCACTTCTGAGTCGCCTTTTCCGGTCTTCTGGAGGGAACATGGGAACGATGATCTCCTTTCCCCGCACCACCACCGGCACCGCGCAGGGTTATCTCGCCGAAGCGCGCGATCCGAAAGCGCCCGCGGTGGTGGTGATCCAGGAATGGTGGGGGCTGCAGGGCCAGATCAAGGCGGTCTGCGATCGCTTCGCCGGGGCGGGCTTCACCGCGCTCGCGCCCGACTTGTTCGACGGCAAGGTCGTGCCCTACCACGATGCGGGGGCGGCGAGCGCGGCGATGAACGCGCTGGACTTCAAGGCGGCGACAGGAGAGGCGGTGCGCGGCGCCGTCCGGCATCTGAAGTCCCGCGCGGCCAAGGTGGGCCTGACCGGCTTCTGCATGGGCGGAGCGGTGACCGTGATCGGCGCGGCGCGCATTCCCGAGATCGACGCGGCGGTCTGCTTCTACGGGCTCCCGCCGCCGCAGGCCGCGTCCGGAAAGGAGGTGCGCGTCCCGCTGCAGGGCCACTTCGCCAGCGAGGACGACTGGATCACCCCGGAGAAGGTGGATGCGTTCGAGAAGGACCTGAAGGCGGGCGGCAAGCCGTACGAGATCCACCGCTACCAGGCGCACCACGCCTTCATGAATCCGGATCGGAAGGAGGTCCACGATCCGAAAGCGGCGAAGCTCGCCTGGGACCGCTGCGTCGCCTGGTTCCGCCGGCATCTCGCCTGAGCAAGCGGCTCTCCGCTTCCCGGCGCTGGCGTGAACAGGGGCAAAGCGTTACGGTTCGGGGCCCCTAGGCGAACAGGAGGCATTCCATGTCTTTGCGAATCGGCGACGAAGCCCCGAATTTCACTGCGCAGACGACCGAAGGTCCGATCGATTTCCACAAGTGGATCGGCAACCAGTGGGCCATCCTCTTCTCCCACCCGAAGGACTTCACGCCGGTGTGCACCACCGAGCTCGGCTACATGGCGCGCATCAAGCCGGAGTTCGACAAGCGGAACACGAAGATCATCGGCTTGAGCGTGGACTCGGTGGACGACCACAAGAGGTGGGCGAAGGACATCGAGGAGACGCAGGGCGCCGCGGTGAACTACCCGATGATCGGCGACTCCGACTTCAAGGTGGCCAAGCTCTACGACATGCTTCCGGGCTCGGTGGCGGGCGACGCGAAAGCGCGGACACCCGCCGACAACGCCACCGTGCGCGCGGTGTTCGTCATCGCGCCGGACAAGAAGATCAAGCTGATCCTGATGTACCCGATGACCACCGGCCGCAACTTCGACGAGGTGCTGCGCGCCCTGGATTCCATGCAGCTCACCGCGAAGCACAAGGTGGCGACGCCGGCGAACTGGAAGCAGGGACAGGACGTGATCATCGCCGGGTCGGTGAACGACGCCGACGCGAAGACGCAGTTCCCGCAGGGGTGGAAGGCGCCCAAGCCCTACCTGCGCATCACCCAGCAGCCGAAGTAGCGCGCGAGATCCCGCGCAGGATCGGAAGGGACCGCAGCGGCCGTTCCGGCGGAGCGGTCCCTTGCTTCGAGCGTCACCTGCCGTGCCGGCGGTATGTTCGTGTCACAACTCCGATCTGACGACGGAGCACTGGAACTGGCTGCTGGTCGGGCCCACCAGCAAACAACAACTACGCCTCGGTGGCCTTGCACTTCCGGGCGGCGCTGCCTCACTGAAACGCCTACGGGACGGCCGTTCCCTTGCCCAGCTTCTCCACCACCCCGGCCACGCCGACCACGGCGCGGGCGAAACGGCCGTACTCGCCACGTAGTGCCAGGGGCCCCGTCGACGATCCGATGGACCGGCAGCGTGAACCTCGGGACCGATTGACTTCCTGCCTTCCCGTGATTCACTTCGCGCGCGTGCCGCGACGAGGATCCCGCCAGAGCTGGAGGCGCAGCGCGTGGCCCCTGGCGCTGGCCCTCGCGTGTTCGGCGTGGTCGGCGCGGGCCGCCGCCACCGGCGACGCGTCGCGCCTCACCCGCGGCGCGCAGATCTACCAGCAGGCCTGCGCCGCCTGTCACGGGCCGACGGGGACGGGCGCGCCGCGGTCGCAGGTCGCTTTCGCTCTTCCCCTGCCCGACTTCACCGACTGCAACTTCTACGTCCGGGAGGCCAACACCGACTGGCTCGCCATCATCCACGAGGGGGGACCCGCGCGCGGCTTCGATCGGATGATGCCCGCCTTCGGCGAGGCGCTCACGGCGGATCAGATCGAGCAAGTGGTGGCGCACCTGCGAAGCTTCTGCAAGGACGACGGCTGGCCACGCGGCGAGCTCAACCTGCCGCGCGCCATGTTCACCGAGAAGGCGTACCCGGAGGACGAGCTCGTCCTCACCACTGGAATCGCACTCGCGGGGGCTGGCGCGATCACGAACGAGCTCGTCTACGAGAAGCGATTCGGGCCCCTCACCCAGATCGAGATCGCGCTGCCCTTCGCTTACCAGCACGGCGGACCGACCGACGCCGGCTGGCAGCTCGGCCTGGGCGACGTGGCGTTCGGCGTGAAGCGGGTGCTGCTGCAGAGCTTGCGGACCGGGTCGATCCTGAGCATCTCCGGCGAGCTTGGACTCGCCACGGGCGATGCGCGGCGCGGCTTTGGCCTCGGCACCCCCACCTTCGCCCCATACTTCACCTTCGGCCAGCTGGTGACGGCGGCGGGCTTCTTCCAGGTCCAGGGCGGAGTCGAGCTGCCCTTCCACACCGACCGCGCCGAACAGGAAGCCTTCCTCCGCGCGGCAGTGGGGAGGACCTTCACCGAGGGATTCGGCCGCGCCTGGACGCCGATGCTGGAGTTGGTCGCCACGCGCGCCTTCTCCTCGGGCGCCGACATCGCCTGGGACCTCGTTCCGCAGTGCCAGGTCACGCTCAGCAGCCGTCACCACGTCATGGCCAGCGCGGCGGTGCGGGCGCCGGTGCAAAACCCGGGTGCGTCCACCTCGCTCTATCTCTATCTGCTCTGGGACTTCTTCGATGGCGGCTTCCTGGAGGGCTGGTGAGCGCCATCCGACGCCTTGGTGCGCTCGCCGGCGCCGTGCTCGTCCTCGGCGACGGGCGTGCGCGCGCGGCGGGCCCTTCATCCGATCTGTTCACGACCTCCGACAAGTGCTCGGCGTGCCACGACGCCCTGACGACGAAATCCGGGGCCGACGTGTCGATCGCGATCGACTGGCGCGCCGGGGTGATGGCGAACTCGTCGCGCGACCCCTACTGGCAGGCTGCGGTCTCGCGCGAGGTGGCCGATCATCCCGAGGTGCGCGCGGAGATCGAGGACACCTGCTCGACCTGCCACATGCCGATGTCGCGCTTCGCCGCGCACGCCGGCGGCGGGAAGGGCCAGGTGTTCGCCCACCTGCCCTTCCGAGGCGGCGCGCCCCAGCCCGACCCGCTCGCCGAAGAAGGCGTCTCGTGCAGCCTCTGCCACCAGATCGAGGACCAGCGGTTCGGGCAACCAGAGAGCTTCAACGGCGGCTTCGTCATCGACACCAAGCTTCCCGTCGGCGAACGCCGCGAGTACGGTCCGTTCGAGGTGCGGCTCGGGTTGGCGCGGATCATGGAGTCCGCATCGCGGTTCGTGCCGGCCGAGTCGCCCCACGTCCGTCGCTCCGAGCTGTGCGCCACCTGTCACACGCTCTACACCGAGGCCTACCGCGGGAAGGCCGTGGTCGGGCGTTTTCCGGAGCAGGTGCCGTACCTGGAATGGCAGCACAGCGCGTACCGGGAGACGGCGAGCTGTCAGTCCTGCCACATGCCCGTTCCCGACTCGCCGGCGCCCATCGCCAGCGTTCTCGGCTTCGAGCGCGCCGATTTCTCGCAGCACACGTTCTTCGGCGGCAACTTCTTCCTGCTCGGGATGCTGAACCGGTATCGCGACGAGCTCGCGGTGGTGGCGCTGCCCCAGGAGCTCGACCGGATGCACCGCGGCACCGTGGACTTCCTGCAGCAAAGGACAGCGTCGATGAGCCTGACCAGCCGCGGGCGTGCGCGGGGTGGGCTCGAGATCGAGGTGGCGGTCGAGAACCTGACCGGCCACAAGCTGCCGACCGCGTACCCGTCGCGGCGGGCGTGGATCCACTTCACCGCGAAGGACGCGACGGGACGCGTCCTCTTCGAGTCTGGCCGGCTCCTCGACGACGGCTCGATCGCGGGGAACGACAACGATGCGGACGGACGCACCTTCGAGCCTCATTACCTGCGCATCGAGCGGCCGGAGCAGGTGCAGATCTACGAACCGATCCTTGCCACGCAGGACGATGCCGTCACCACCGGCCTCCTCAGCGCCACGCACTACGCGAAGGACAACCGGCTCCTGCCGCGCGGCTTCGACAAGCGGACCGCCGGCAAGGACTTCGCGGTCTGGGGCAGCGCCGTCGACGACTCCGACTTCACCGGAGGCGGCGACCGGATCGTCTATGTCGTCCCGAGCGGCGAGCCGCCGCTCCGGATCGAGGCGGAGCTCTGGTACCAGCCGATCGGCTTTCGCTGGGCGATGAACCACACGGCTTACCGCCAGCCCGAGTCCCAGCGTTTCGTCTCGTACTACCGGTCGATGGCCACTTCATCCGCGGTCCGTCTGGCGGAGGGGAAACTCGAGGTTCCCTGAACACGACGGGTCTCACCTTCCAAAACGGAGCGGCAGGCGACCTGTTGAAGAACGGTGTCGGCGGAAATGCAGATCGACATTCGCACAGAATCCGCTTGCTTCTGCTTTCCGAATGACGCGAATGACGCCACATGCGCGCATTTGTCCTCTCTGAGAGCATGCGTTGGTTGAGACGAGCCGTGATCGCCGCCGCTCTGTTGGGGGGCTGTACCAACAGGCCCGAACCGCTCCAACCGGGCAGGCGATCGCAACCTCCTTCGACCGCTGCCACCACCGGGTTGCTCGCGGCTTATGGATTCGGGGAAGGCGCCGGCACCACCACCGCGGATGCATCGGGTGCGGGCATCACGGGCACGCTCAACGGCGCCGCCTGGGCATCGGGCAAGAATGGTTCGGGGTTGTCCTTCAATGGGACCTCGTCTTACGTCAGCCTTGGGAACCCGGCCGCGCTGGCCGTGACGGGCAGCATCAGCGTCTCCGCCTGGGTGAATGAAAGCGGGAACGTCAGCGACGACGGCATCATCATCGCCCGATCCAACGGAGCGGGAGGCTGGGAGCTGAAATCGAGCCCGGATACCGGGGCTCGTACCTTTGCATTCGGCGTGTACGACCCCACGGGCGCCTACGTCGCTCGTTACAGCCGGACCGTTCGCGCGCTCGGCACCTGGTACCACGTCGCCGGCGTCTACGATGCTGCCGCGCAGGCCTTGCACGTCTACGTGAACGGCGTCCTCGACGACGGCGCGCTCTGGAACACGGTTCCGGCTTCGATCTCCGCTCCCTCGCTGAGCACGAACATCGGCACCCGATCAGCGAGCTTCAACATCAAAGGCATCCTCGACGACGTGCGCGTCTACGGGCGCGCGCTTTCGCAGGCGGAGATCCAGGCGGACATGAACGTGGCCGTCGGCGGCGGCAGCGGAGACGCGGCCGCCCCGTCCTCACCGGGCGGTCTCTCCGCGACAGCTGTCTCCTCCTCGCGGATCGATCTCGCCTGGGCCGCATCGACCGACAACGTCGCGGTGACCGGCTACAGGATCCTCCGGAACGGCTCCGCCATCGCGACCTCCGCTCTCACCTCGTACAGCGACGTCACCGCTTCCGCCTCCACCACCTACTCCTACGCGGTATCCGCGTTCGACGCAGCCGGCAACGAGTCCCTTCCATCGGCTCCCGTTTCCGCGACCACGCCGGCGGCGACCGGCGGCGACAGCACCCCTCCGGTGGTTTCGCTGTCGGCGCCGACGAACGGCGCGACGGTGGCCGGGACCGCCGTGGTCGTCGGGGCGAACGCATCCGACAACGTCCGCGTCGCGGGAGTGCAGTTCCTGCTCGATGGCGTCAATCTTGGCGCCGAGGATACGACCTCTCCCTGGTCGATCACCTGGAACACGACCACGGCGGCGGCGGGGACACACGTGCTCTCGGCGCGCGCGAGGGACGCGGCAGGGAACCTGGGCAACGCCGCGAACGTCACGGTCGTGGTCGACAACCAGCCGCCGGACGGAAGCGTCCTGATCAATGGCGGCGCCGCGGCGACGCGCTCGACGGCGGCCACCCTGACCCTCTCGGCGAGCGATGCGCTCGGTGCGGTCACGCAGATGCGCTTCTCCAATACGGGGACGAGCTTTTCCCCGGCGGAAGCCTACGCGACGACCAAGGCATGGACCCTGTCCTCGGGTGCGGGCACGAAGAGCGTCTACGTCCAGTTCAAGGATGCGGCGGGCAACTGGTCGGGATCCTTCAACGATAGCATCGTCCTCGACACCACAGCGCCGGTGATCTCCGGAGTCTCGCCGAGCAACATCACCGGCGACGCGGCAACGATCAGCTGGACGACCGACGAACCGGCCACTTCCCAGGTCGAGTACGGCCGGACTACGTCGTACGGGAGCCTCACCCCGATCGACGTGAACCTGGTCACCACGCACCGGATCACCCTCTCCGGATTGGCGGCGCGCAGGACGTACAGCTATCGCGTCCGATCGAAGGATGGGGCCGGCAACGAGCGGGTGGGAAGCAATGGCACCTTCACCACGGCGGCTGTCGTCGATACGAGCCCGCCGACGGTCCCGGCGGGAGTGACGGCTCGCGCCCTGTCGAGCTCACAGATCGCCCTGAGCTGGATCGCTTCCACCGACAACGTCGGGGTGGCGGGCTACAAGATCTTTCGCAGCGGAACGCAGATTGCCTCGACGACGGCGGCTTCGTTTACGGACTCGAATCTCGCTCCGGACACCACCTGCGTCTACACCGTCTCGGCGTACGACGGCGCGAACAACAATTCGGCGCAGTCCGCCCCCGCCAGCGCGACGACGTTGCCGGACACCACCCCGCCGTCCGTTCCCGCCAACCTCGCCGTGGCACCGGCTTCCTCGTCCCGCATCGACCTCTCCTGGTCGGCGTCTTCCGACAACGTTGCGGTGAGCGGATACGCGGTCTTCAGGGATGGCGCCCAGATCGCAAACGTATCTGGTCCGGCGTACTCCGACGCCGGCCTCGCTCCGAGCGCGACCCACGCGTACGCGGTGGCGGCGTTCGATCCCGCGGGCAATGTCTCCGCGCGATCCGCCGAGGTCAGCGCCACCACCCTCCCGGTGATCAGCGTCAATCCGGGTGTCAGCACAATCGCGGTGGGCAGCACCCAGGCGTTCACCTGCACCGTCTCGATCGAAGGCCAAGATGGTTCCTGTACCTGGTCGATCGTCGAGGGCCCTGCTGGCGGATCGATCGCAGCCACCGGCCCGAACTCGGCCCTCTACTCGGCTCCCGCTACAACGGGCACTTTTCACGTGATCGCGTCGAGCAATGCCGATTCGTCAACTTCGAGCGGTACCGTGACCGTGGTGAATTCCGCGACGCCCACGCTGGTGCAGCACACGGCGTCCTCCTCGAATGAGCAGAATGGTCTCACCGGGAACGACTACAAATTCACCCTGCCGAATCCAGTGCTCTCAGGGAACTGCCTGATCCTTGGTGTGACCTTCGGGGCCAACACGTACTCGGGAAGCACGGCGGTCAGCGCGATCACGGACTCGTCCGGGGACACCTGGTCAACCGCACCAGCGGTCACCTCGACCGACCGGGCTACGTCGACCACCGCCGTTTTCGTCCACCCGAACTCCACCGCCGGTGTGCATACGATCACCGTGACGCTCACCGGTATCGTCACGCTCTTTCAATACACGATCTCCGAGTTCTACAACCTCGATGCCTCCGCTCCCGTGAACGGAGCGATCGGGCGCGCAGCGGCCGTCTCGGGCGGCGCGATCGCCACCGGCAGCTTCACACCGGGCAACAGCGACGCGAGCGGCGGGAACCTGATCTGGGCCTACTTTGCGAATGACTCAACTCCGTTTTCCACCGTACCGGCGAACTACGCTCCCGCCACCGGCTTCACCCTGCTCGACGCGTCGATCGGAACGAACCCGGCGCAACTTCCGCATGGTTCGATGTACTTCGTACAGAGCACGGCGGGCTCGATCAATCCGTCGATGAACCTGACCGGTGGCGGCACCGATACCTGGACTGGCGTGGCCTTGGCGCTCAAGGCCGCACCGGCGGGGACGGCGCCGTCGGGCGGAATCCGTATCCGCAGCCTGATCCACGAGACGAACAGCGCGCCTCCAGCAACCTGGACCGTCCAGTTTCCCTCTGCCGGCAATCTCCTTGTCCTGCGTGTGAATGCAGATCCAAATTTGCGTTCGATCACCGACACCAACTCGAACACCTGGGTGAAGGATGTCGGGGGCGCCGGGAGCGTCGAGCCGCAGATCTGGCACGCTGCGAATCCCACTCCGGGCCTTGCACTGAGAGTCACCCTGCATTTCAGCGGAACACCCGCGAACCGGACGATCTTGCTCTACGATGTGACCGGAGCCGCCACCTCGTCTCCGGTGGACAGTACACAGGACAATACGGATGCACTTTGTCCGATCACGTCGTCCTCGTACGACTTGAACAATCAGCCGACGATCACACCGGCGTCGGCCGGCGGGCTCACCATCGCGGCACTTGGAATGGGGATCGGGCCGGTGGACGGATTCTCGCCCGGCGCGCCGACGGGAGCGATCTACGATTTCGTCTACCACACCGGAGACGTTGATTCCGATCGCATGGATTCTGGCGATGGGGCGGCGCACCTCTTCAACCCCGACACATCGGTCGAACACTGGAACTACCGCATCCCGAACGTCGGGGCCGTGAGCTCGGGGTCCATCTGCGGCGGTTCTGCTGCCCATTTCAGGGGCGCCGGCGCAGGAGCGATCCTCGTGCCGACCGCGTCGCCCGACGTTCGGCGCTCCGAGCTCGAGAACTGATCGGAAGCGGCAAAGAGATTGCATCCGCACCGCAGAGCAGACCCTCTGAGGTGCACCATGTCCGACAAGCTTGCAGCGAAAGACTCTTTGTCCGGACCGCCGCCGCCGGCGCCGTCCGACCACTCTCCGGAGTGCGCATCCTGGCGCGCTCCTTCTACCGGCAGCTGCGCTCCAACGGCTATACGCCCAGCCACCTGCTCGCCCTCTCCACCGAGTTGATCGAGCGGATCGTCGGTGAAGGACGCCAGCGCCGAGCACGCCACCGGGAAGGCTTCTCCATCGACCACCGCGCGCCCGACCGGAAGCCGGTTGATCCGGTAGCTCCTGGTGGAGGTGCCCGGAGTGAGGGCGAAGAGGTGCCCCGAGTTGGAGCTGGTATCGATGGTCAGCCGGAGACAGGCGGCGTCGTTCGGAGCGTTCGTCAGGGCGACGACGATCGAGCCTTCTCCTGCGCGATTGATCTCGTCATTGGAATTGCCACCGCAAGCGCTGAGCAAGGCGACCAGTGTTGCTGCGCCGGGGATTCGGATCGGTTGGAGCATCGGTGTGTGGCCTCCTCGAACGGATGGAGGCTTGGCACGCGATGCGTCCGGGACCGGCGGTGAAGATTGGTCGAGATCTTTGCGACGGTCAGGTGTCACCCGGCCGCTGACGTGAGCGCCAGGCTGAGCGCCCGGGAGAAACCACCGCGCCGGTTCACTGCCACGCGTTCCAGGCCGAGCCAGCGCGCGAGATCGGCCAGCTCTGCCGCGAGCGAGGCCGCGGTGGAGTCCGGGGCGCCCGCCTCGGACCAGGCAGACTGCACGAGCAGCGCGCCCACTGCGCGGTCCGCCTTCAGATCGACGCGCGCCACCAGCGCTTCATCGAGCAGGAACGGCAGCACGTAATACCCGTGCCTGCGCTTGTGCTGCGGCGTGTAGATCTCGATCCGGTACTCGAATCCGAACAGGCGCGCCGTCCGCCGCCGGTCCCAGATCAAGGAATCGAACGGCGAGAGCAGCGCCCGCGCCTTCACCGCGCGCGGCCGCGGCGCCTCGGGATGCAGGTACGCCGGCTCGCGCCATCCCTCGACCGCGACGGGCACGAGCCGCCCCGACGCAGCCAGCTCCGTCAGCAGCGGGCGCGCGGTGGGTAACGAGATCCTGAAGTAGTCCGCGAGGTCCCGCGCGGTCGCGACACCGAGCGCGCGCGCCGAGATCAGGAGAAGCTCGCGGCGCGCGTCGTCGGGCGCGGGCGTGGGCGCCGAAAGCACGCGCTCCGGCAGCACGCGATCGAGCGGCGCATACATGCGCTCGAAGGTATTCGTCGAGCGGATGGCGGTGATCTCGCCCGCCCAGAAGAGATACGCGAGCGCGCGCTTGCGGTCGTCCCAGCCCCACCACGACGCGCTCTTGCGCGACCCGGGCCGCGGCTCCAGATCGCGCGCCGCGATGCTGCCGCGCGCGTGCACCTCCTCGCGCACTGCCGCGACATACGCCGGATCGCGGTGCACGATCGCGCGGACGCTGTGCCACGCCTTGTCTCGCGCCTCGGCCATCCGCCAGCGCAAGAGCGGCTGCAGCTCCACCGGCAGCAGCGAAGCCTCGTGTGCCCAGTATTCGAATATTTCTCCGCGCCTGCACAGCTCCGGCAGCGCGTCGCGCGGGTGCGGTCCAATGCGAGCCCAGACCGGCAGCTCCTGGCTGCGGACGAGGACGTTGACCGAATCGACCTGGATCACCGCGACGTCGTCGAACACGCGACGCACGTGCCGCAGCGTCGCGCGCGGCGGCCGCCGGCCGAAGCCCTGCGCAACCAACGCCATCTGGCGCGCATCCCGCAGCGACAGCCAACGCGCGGTCACCCGTCAGATCGTACCGGCTATCCGGCGATTGCGGAACCTGTCGGCGAAGAGCTGAGTCGGGGTGACTGGATTTGAACCAGCGACCCGAGGACCTGATGACCAGGTCGGATCCCGAATTCTGGCGCATGAGCGAGTCACGCAGAAAGGCGTCAAAGACCATCCCTGCCGGCGAAATGCGCAGGCGACTCGGCCTGGCGAAGAAGCCAGGGTCCAAACGGAAGTCTAGACAAGCCTGAGGCGAAGAGTTGAACCAGCGACCACTTGCACCCCAAGGGCCGCCAGGAGCCGCACAGGGATCACCGGCGCTTCCTAACTCTTCGGAATCCTTCGCGCCTGCACCTGGTGATGCAGTCCAAGGATCCCAAGGATCCACCGCGATTCGCAGAAATTGTGCTACCAATTTGCTACCGCCGGTCGAGCGCCTCCTCACCGTCCGCCAAGTCGCGGGCCTGCTCGGCGTGTGCGCTGCGACAGTCTACAAGTGGACCGCGGATGGGGCTCTCCCGCATTTTCGCATCGTGAACGTCATTCGGGTTCGTCCCGAGGACTTGACCCGCTTCGTCACTGATCACCGGTGCCCTTGCACCTAGCAAATCTTTAGCTATAATTATGGACAGAATGTTCGTCATTCTCTACGACCAGGCGGCAGAGGAGGACTTACGTGCATTTCGCGCTTACGAGGTTCGGCGTTTGATGGACCAGGTGGATACGCAGCTGACCAAGGCCCCGTCCACGCCCAGCCGCCGAAGGAAGCTCCTCGAAGGACTGGTCCCTCCCTGGGATAGCGTTCGCCCAGTCTGGCAACTCCGCGTCGGAGACTTCCGCGTGTTCTACGACGTCGACGAGAAGCAGCAAGAGGTCATCGTCCGGGCCATCCGCCGCAAGGGCACCAAGACTACGAAGGAGATTCTATGAAGATTGTCGCTCTTGGAGAGGCGAAGAACTCACTGAGCGCGTACGTGAACGACGCTCAGCACGACCGAGTGCTCGTCACCCGCCACGGGAAGCCCGCGGCGCTCATCATCGGCGTAGAGGGCGAGGACTTCGAAGATCTGATGACGAGGTCGGATCCCAAGTTCTGGCAGATGATCGAGGCGCGCAGGAAGGCGTCAAAGACCATCTCGGCCGGCCAGATGCGCAAGCGACTGGGCGTAGCGAAGAAGCCAAGGTCCAAACGGAAGCACTGAGGAGCCGAACAGGCCGAGGCCGTAGGAGTGATACAGCAAGAGCCATAGCCATAGGGCGAACAAACGGGGGTTTCGGGTCCGATAGCGACCGTTCTGGCAACTCGCCCCCCTGCTCCTCATGCTCGGGAGCCTAGCAAAGTCTCGCGCGGCCCGCTCGGTGGAGCGGCCGCGCACTGTGCCGTCGACTGGTCGCCGGCGGTCGCGGTCAGAGTCAATGCGTACTGCCCCGCATCCCGGCGCGCCGGTGTCAGGGTCAGCAATGGACCATCGAGGACAGCGAACGGCGGCAATCCGATTGCTGAATAGGTCACCACCGCCGATGCGCGCAGCGCGACAATCTCGACGGTTCGCGTTTCGCCAGTGCGCATGCTGATGCTCGCAACTGCGCCATCCTCGGCTGACGCAACAGTTCCGGACGAGATCAGCTGTAGTTCCAGACGCGATTGGGGGGATCCGCAGCCGGTTAACATTGCGGCCAACAGGACCGTGAGCGTTCTCATGGACCGGTCGAGTGTGGCTCGCGCTGAGCGGCGGCAAGGCGCGAGATTTTCGGCGAAGTGCGCTACCCGACAGTTCAACGGCGGACCTTCCACCATCGCGGGGCGGCTTCCGCGGCAGGACAGCAGGGCATTGCAGGCTGCAGCGAAGAGCTGGGGTAGAGTACGCCCTTGATGGAAGCGCCGCTGCTCAGCCTTGTCGTCAATACCTTCAACGCGGAGCGCGACCTGGAGTCAGCGCTTCGCAGCGCTGAGGGAGTGGCGGACGAGTTGGTCGTCGTCGACATGCACAGCGAAGACGGCACCCGCGAGATCGCCGCGAAGTTCGGTGCCCGAATCTTCCTGCATCCACGAACCGGATATGTGGAACCGGCACGGAATTTCGCCATCGCGCAGGCGCGGGGGACCTGGATCCTGGTGCTTGATGCCGACGAGCGCCTCGACGACGCTTTGCGGCGCGGCCTGAGGAGTCTTCTCACCTGCGGTCCCAACGCCGACGCGTTCAGCATCGTGCGCCGGAACTACGCCGCCGGCCGCTGGCTGCGCGGGACCGGGTGGGGCCCCGATCGCGAACAACATGTCCGCCTTTTTCGCCGAGGAAGCGTCGAATGGCCCGATCAGATCCATGCGCGGCCCAAGGTATCCGGTCGCGTGGAGTCGCTTCCGCTGCTGGGAGCGGCGATCGAGCACCTGAACTTTCGCGAGTTGCGCGATTTCGTGGCGCGACTCGACAAGTACACGGAGCAGGAGATGCGGCTGCTGGCCGATTCCGGAGTGCGCTGGACGCCCCAGCGCATGCTGGGCGACTCCATCGAGGAGCTACGCTCGCGTTACCAGCCGCACCTCGATGGCGTCCACAGCCTCGTATTTGCGTCTTTCGTCGCCTTTTACCGCTTTCTCTCCTGGGCGCGCCTGTGGGAGCGCGAAGGCTATCCCGACGCTCCGCTGCCGCGTGATGCCGAGGCGTTGTTCCACGAGCTTGCGCGTCTCGCCCACCGCGCCGCCCCCGCCGCCGGCGTTTCAGTCGTATCGGGCGGGTGGGACGACGAAGGCAGCTGGCGCTGGCTGCAGCGCCGAGCCGTGCTCAGGGTCGAACCAGATCGGCTCGCCGAGCCCACGCGCCTTCGTTTGACCTTTCGCGGTCCACCGGCCGGCGCCGTAGCATTTCCTCTCGTCGTGTCGGTCCGGTTCGGTGCCAAAGCCCCGTTCGATCTGCGCCTCGGTCCAGAAGCTTCCGAGGCGGTCGAGTTGACCTTGCCGGCATCGACGTCACCACTCGAAATAGAAGTGGAGTGCAGCGCGGCATTCGTGCCAGAGCGAATGGGGCTTGGCAGTGATGGGCGGGAGCTCGCAGTGCGATTGCTAGGGGTGGAGTGGTGCGCACCGGGTGTCGCAGATCCTGGGCGCGCCAGTCCGACGTGACTGCGGGATGCCCAAAGTTTACTGCGTGATGCAGATTTGCTGCCTCTGCCGGATGATTCGTTTCCGCGCATCTCCGCTGCTTGCCGTGATCAGAATCCAGTCTCCGTTTTCATCGTAAGATCCTCTCTTCATGTCTGAGGAGACCTCCGTTCTCTCCGGTTTACATCGCAGGGAGAGGTCGGATAAGTGTCGTTCTGGCAACTCGCCCCCCTGCTCCTCATGCTCGGGAGCCTAGCAAAGTCTCGCGCGGCCCGCTCGGTGGAGCGGCCGCGCACTCGGAATTCAAGAGATTGGACGAGCCGGCCCGTCAGCGCAGCGATTGCTGCAACTTGGGGACGTCGTCTTGCCAGAGCGAAGCCTCGGCGAGCGCCGGGAGGCGAGCCGGAGCGGTGGGCGGGCCGGTGGTGGGCAGGCCGAGGTGGCCGAGGATCCGCTCGATCACCGGCTTCTCGTCGATGAAGGCGATGACCTTGCGGCGTCCGCCGCAGGGACAAGCGAGAATGTCCTCGCGAAAGACGCGAAGGAGCAGCTCGTTCCAAGGAATGCGCGAATCGAGCGGACGAGGAGGCATGGTCGCTGGCGGCGGACGGGATGTGTCTGGCGCGTCGCTCGAACATGGGGCTTGTGCGAGGCATGTACTCTGTGCGGGCGCAGGCACGATCTCCCTGCGCCACTTCGAGGCCGGCCCGAAGACGCCGTGGTATCGCACGAGGTGAGCCCGCGGCGGCGGGACCAGCGTGGCGAGCCGGCGGAGCAACTCCCGCGGCTCGAGGATGAGGACTTCTCGGCCGTCGCCGAGGCGCCGCTTCATGCGGTACGCGAGCTTGCCGTCAGGAAGCGCCGAGAGCCGCTCTTGGGTGAGCGGCGGACGCGCACCATAGCCGCACAAGTGAGCCAGGCCCTTGCCGGTCGTTCGCATGCAGGTGGACGCCGGCGTGCAGCGAGAAACCCTGATGGTACGCGGCGAGGTGCTTGGTTTCACTCGCGTCGGGCGATTTGCCGCGCAAAGCCGACGCCGACTCTGCCTGAGACGCGGCGAGCGCATCCGGCGGCCGTGCATCCTCTCTCAACGCGTCTAGCCTGGGCTTGAGAAGGGCGCGGACGCGGCTCTCCAGGCGGCGCAGGACCTGCGCCACGTCGTCATCGGTCAGGGCGGGAAGCGGCACGAACCGGACGACGCCTTTTTCACGGGCCCAAACGTCGTCGGGGACCACGCAATGGAAGTGAACGTTCAAGTTGAGCGCGCTGCCGAAGCGCTGAACGAAGGTGACCGCGCCGGCTCGGGTGCCGCGAACGCCCAGCCGGCGCGCGCGTAACCGCTGCCGGGCGAAGATGCCGCGCAGGGCGAGATGCAGGGTGCGCGTGATCAGCGCGGGGTCGCGCGCGAGCAGAAAGCGAGCCCAGCGCGGCAGCGAGAGCACCCACTGGCGCATCGGAACGCGCGGCAGCACTCGATCGACCAAGTGCGTGGCAGTGCCCTGCATCCGTCGCGTCGTGCAGGACGGACAGATTCCACGGCTCTTACAGGAGAACGCCACGAGCAGCTCGTCGCCGCACGCGATGCAGCGGACGCGAGCGAATCCGTTGGCGAGAATGCCGCAGCGCAGGTATCGCTCGAACTCGGCCACGACGAAACGGGGCAGGCCGCTCCCATTCTCTTCGATCTGCGCCAGGAAGGTCTTGAGGTGCCCCCGAACTGTTTCGTGCAGGAGCGACTTCTCCGGCTCGCGGCGGCGGTAGCTCGAGACTCCAGCGACGGCTCGCCGTGGTTCTTGCCCTCCGGTCTGCGGCGGAACTGCCTCGGCACGGCCCAAGGCGCTGGCGGCATTTCATGAAGCGGGCCAATCGCGGCTCGCTCGGGAGCCGATGTTCTGGTGTCGCGGGAGTAGCGAATCGAGACAGCCGGTGGAGCAGAACGGACAGGCTCTCAACGATCCCTCAGAATCGTGCGAACTACTCGGCCTTCTCCCTCGCAATCTTCAACTGCCCTACAAGCTCTCCCACCGTCACCATCGCATTTCTTCGCTTCATCTCTCGCCTTCTTCAAATGCCACTACCGACCTCCGCTTCTCGTTTCACCACGCCCAAAGTCCCCGGCACCCCTCGTCGCCCTGACTTCTGCTTTTGCCTTTTTCCTTCCTTTCCAACCCACCACCCTTGTCTTCACTCCAACCCACAATCACTTCACCGACACCTTCATCAATGACTTCCAGACCACATCTCCTGTCCGCACCGCCCCGACCGCCCCCTCCTTCCTCCACTTCTTCCTCCTGACTACAAGCCTGAGACCCGACCCCACTACCCAGGTGGTTGGGGGAGTGGGGTCGGGTCTCAGGCCAGGTGTGCAATCACCTGTGCAGTCAGCCGGAGGAGGGGGCGGTCGGGGCCAGTCGCTTCGCCTACTTGCGAGATTCTGCCTGCCTCGCAGGGTGCCCTCCAGGGTGCCACGCCGGGTGCCACGTTTGACGGACACCCTGGAAGGCACCCTCTGTGGCACCCGCGAGGGCACCCTGCGTGGCACCCGCGTCCACGTGGACGCGGGTACATGTCAATAGATCGCTGACATTTCCCGCTCAGCGACGGACGCGCAGCGCTGAGTCGAAGGCGCGGAACTGGCGCGAAGTTCTGCCTCTCAGGTGGTCGCGCATCGCCGTGATGACGCGCTCGCGTTCTGGACCCGGCGCTAACCGCCGGAGTTGCTTCGCGTAGGCCTTCACGGATTCACCGGCCGAAGGATGGAAATCGATCTGCGCACCCATCGCCTGCGCGACGCGGTTCAATGTCTCGATGGTCGGGTTGGAGTCGGGGCTTTCGAGCTGGGCGATCGCCGGCTGACTGACGCCGGCGAGCTTTGCGAGCTCGGCCTGGGTGAGGCCGAGGTCCTCACGCATCCAGCGGAGCTCCAGCTTCACGCCGAGCTTCGACTCGACAGGAACCCAAAGCACCGTTCCCTTCCGGGCCTTGAATGTTCGTGGCGGGCGCGGTGGAAGCATTCGCTCCTGCAGATTCGACTCGAGCCACAGTTCCAGCGCTTCCTTTGCCTCGTGCTCAATGGCGTGACCCGGAGGCGCGAAGGTGTGGCAGCCAGGGCAGGTCGGGAAGTCGGCCAGCACGTTCTTGCCTTCCTTGGTTACGACTGCCGGATAGCGCATGGTCATCTCCGCAACTGGATGCCCGCCTGCTTCTCGATGCTTTTGAGCGTGCCGATCGGCAAGTCGCCCGGGTGCATCGGGACCATCACCAGGCCGGGCCTGGTCGAGTGGCGGTACTGCGCGTGCGAGCCCTTCGTGTGCACGAGAAGCCAGCCATCAGCCTTCAGGGCCGCGACGACCTCGCGTGCGGTCATGCTGTATACATCATAAGATCTACCTTATGTCCAGTCAAGCGCAGGGATGCGCTACGCATGCATGAATTAGCATTTGTGGTTCATTGTTGCTAGCGTCGTTTACATGGCACGCACCCCTCGAACGATCGAGCTGTCCAGCATCAGCGTCCGGGTTCCCCTGGAGGTCCGCAGTTGGCTCGAACAGCGGATGAAAGAGACCGGCCGGCAGTCACTCAACGAGGTGGTAAACGACCTCATCGAGGATGGGCGGACCTGGTACCGCTTGCCGAAGCCCATGATCGACGCGCTGGACCGTGACCGCAAAGACCGGAAAGTGCACAACTTCCGCGACTATGTGGTCAGCCTCCTTCTCGAGAAGTATGTCAACCTGCAGCATCATAAATGAGGCATGTATGTATTGACGGCATCTGAGCACGCGAGTAGAGTTTGATCACCATGAACACGTCAGAGCAGCTTCGAAACCGCCTGTGGGATGCACGCGAGGCAGCAAACTTCCTGAAGGTCTCGCGCTCCTGGATCTACGCTCGTGTAGAGCGTGACGAGATGCCGTACATTCGCGTCGGTGGGCTGATCCGCTTCGTGCCCTCCCAGTTGCGCGATTGGACCTTCACGAAGGACCCGAGCAAGGGCTGACATGGCGAGCGTCTACAAGAAAGGCGAGCGCTGGTGGCTGCGCTTCAAGGGCGCCGACGGGCGATGGCACGGCGCGCCTGCGAGAGCCACCACGAAGCCTGCCGCGCGGCTCGAAGCCCTCGAACGCGAACGGCTCGCGCGCCAGCAGCGGGAAGGCCTGTCGCCGAGCGACGACAACCGCAGGCGTATGTTCGGAGAGCTGATGGACCTGTGGCAGGAGCGCTACGGGTCGCGGCTGCGGTCGCAGACCATCCAGCTGTCGGTCGAGAAGCACCTGCGCCCTGCCCTCGGCAAGCTGCTCCTTGGTGGCGCCGCAGCAGCGCTCCCGCCGCTGCTCAACTCGAAGATCGGCAAGCTGTCGCCCTCGAGCCTGAATCACCTGCGCGCGTACTGCCACCGGCTCTACGCGGTCGCGTCGATGCGGTCGGTCAGCTGGTGGATGTTGCCGAACCCGGTCAACCGGCTCGAGCTGCCGAAGTTCAAGGAAGCCCGGCGCAAGCGCGCCACTGTCCCGGCGGAAGACGTTCCGCGCATACTGGCCGCGCTGACGCCGGAGTGGCGGCCGCTCTTCGCCACCGCGTTCTTCCTCGGCTTGCGTCGCGGAGAACTCCTGGCTCTCCAGAAGGATGACATCGATCTGCGCGAGTGGACGATCACGGTCCGCCGCTCGAACGATGCCGAGGTCACCAAGGGTGGCGACGACGGAACGGTGCCCATTCCAGAGCCTTTGCGGCCGTACCTCGACGCCGCGATCAATCTGTCGCCGTCCAAGTGGGTCTTTCCGGCGGCAGACGGGACACAGCGCGCGGCAGACACGAACCTCAAAGCCGTCCTGCGGCGGGCGCTGGGCCGCGCCGACATCGTCGAGGGCTACGAACACCGCTGCCGCAAGCCAGGCTGCGGCCACGTCGAAAAGGCAGACGACCGCGCGAATCGGCGCTGCCCCAAGGACAACCGCGCGCTCTGGATCCGGCCGCTGCCCAAGAAGGGCATCGTCTTCCACTCGCTGCGCCACACCACCGCGACGCTGCTCGCGCGCGCGAAGGTGCACCCTTCTGTCGCGCAGAAGATCCTGAGGCACGCGAACATCGAAACCACGCTGGCCATCTACACCCACGTCGACGGCATCGAGGACATGCGCGCGGCGGTCGCGAAGCTCGACTTCGGCCCGCTCGCAGAGCGCGCGCCGGCGCCGGTGGTCCCGATCAGAAGAATCGAGACCTTTGCTACCAATTTGCTACCGGCAGCCGTTTTCCCAAAAGACGAGGCCCCTGACCGCGCCGGCAACGCCAGCAAGATCAGGGGCCTCCAATGGTCGGGGCGACTGGATTTGAACCAGCGACCACTTGCACCCCAAGCAAGTGCGCTACCAGGCTGCGCTACGCCCCGGATGTACGGGTCCAGCGGGGGGAGCGTCGTAACATCCGCCCCCGCAGCCGTCAATGCGGGAAGGGGAGCTACGGCGCCTTGTTCAGCGCGTTCTTCAGCACCTGCGAGGGCCGGAACGTGAGCACGCGCCGGGCGGAGATCTCGATCTCCTGTCCGGTCTGCGGGTTGCGGCCGACGCGCGACTTCTTCTCGCGCACGACGAAGTTGCCGAACCCGGAAAGCTTGATCTTTTCGCCGCGCTCCAGCGTGTCCTTCAGCGTGTCGAAGACCATCTCGACGATCTCCGCGGATTCCTTCTTGGAGAACCCGACCTTGCTGCACACGCTGTCGATGACGTCAGCCTTTGTCATGGCAAAAACGATACACGGACAGCGCCAACTCGGTCAAACCCCGAAGGAATCGGCGCTGTCCAGCCCGTCCGTGACGCATCGCGTCGCGCACCGCAAGAGCGGAGAAGCGGTGCCCTGGCCGCTCTGCTAGCCTCCCACGCCATGCTGGAGTTCTGGTTCGATCTCGCCTCCACGTACAGCTACGTCGCCGGCATGCGCATCGAGTCCGAGTGTGCGCGGGCAGGTGTGGAACTGACCTACAGGCCCTTCCTCCTCGGCCCCATCTTCACCGAGTTGCTCGGGATCAAGGACTCGCCCTTCAACGTCCACCCCGTGCGCGGCCGCTACATGTGGAGGGACCTCGAGCGCCTCTGCGAGAAGCACGGCATCCCGTGGCGGCGGCCGACAGTGTTCCCGCGCAACAGCATCCTCGCGGCCCGCGTCGCGCTCAGCGCCGGCGCCGCCATCGGCCCGGTCACGCGCGCGATCTTCTCCGCCAACTTCGCGGAGGATCGGGACATCGCGGACGCCGGGGTGCTGCGCGAACTCGTCGATTCCGCCGGCGGCGACGGCGCGCAGGCGGTGGAGCAGGCGCAGACCTCAGAGGTGAAAGCGCGCCTGCGCGCGAACACCGCGGAGGCGCTGCGCCTGGGGATCTTCGGCGCGCCCGACTTCGTGGTGAAGGGCGAGCTCTTCTTCGGACAGGACCGGCTGGAGGACGCGATCGCATGGGCGCGACGAGCCTGACGGAAAAGATCCGCGCATTTCGCTGGAACCGCCAGGGTCTCGACGGCGGTCTGGCCAAGGCTGCCGCGCCGCAAGTCCTGGAGCGGACCGGGTGGATGCGCTCGGTCGGAGGGGCCGGCCCCTACCTGGGCCTCTTCGCGCGCGCCGCCATCCCGCGCGCGCAGGCGGACGCGGACGCGAAGGCGCTGCGCATCCATGAGCTGCCCGCTGCGCGCGGCTGCACCTATGTCGTCCCGGCGGCGGACTTCCGGCTTGCCCTGCGGGCCGGCCAGGGATTCGAGGGCGACCTGGCGATGGCGAAGAAGCACCTCGACGTGACCGACGCGGAGATGGAAAAGCTGTGCGCGCGGATCCTCGACGCGGTGAAGGAGCCGAAGGACCCGCGCGATCTGAAGGAGACGCTGGGCGCCGCGGTGCGGAACCTGGGCGATGCCGGCAAGAAGCGCGGGATCACGACGACCCTCCCCATCGCCCTCGGCCAGCTCCAGTCGCGCGGAGAGATCCGCCGCGTCCCTGCTTCTGGCCGCCTCGATCAGCAGCGCTTCGCTTACGTGCGCTGGGGCCTCGAGATCCCCAGGCTGACCGACGAGGAAGTGGCGCTGGATCTCGCCCGCCGCTTCTTCCGCTGGGCGGCGCCCGCCAGCGTGGCGCAGTTCCAATGGTGGTCGGGCCTGGGCGCACGCGCTACGAAGGCGGCAGCCGCGCAGCTGGGACTCGCAACCGTGGACGCAGATCTGCTGGCGTTCCCCGAAGATGCGGAGGCGGTGCGATCGATCGCGCCGGCGAAGGAGTCGCCCGCCGCGCTCGTTTCCTCCCTCGACAACCTGCTGCACCTGCGCCGGGAGATCGCCTCGCTCCTCGACGCCGGCGAGCTGAAGCGCATCCCGCAGGAGGGCCGAAACGGGGGCGCGCTGATGGACCTGCCCAGCCACGCGATCCTCGCGGCCGGAAGGGTGGTGGGGCTCTGGGAATACGACGCCGGGAACGCGCGGGTCGTCGCCGGCCTGTTCGGCAAGCCGACGGCGGCAGTGAAAAGCGCGATCGCGGCGATGGAGGCGTTCGTGCGCGACCAGCTCGGAGACGCGCGTCAGTTCAGCCTGGACAGCCCGGAGAGTCGCCAGGAGAGGCTCGCCGCCCTTCGCAAGCTGTAGGGGCGCACGATCACACCTTCGATTCCTTCCACGGCCCCGGACGACGGATCGGCAGCAGGCTGCCGTCAGCCTCAACCCAGCACCTCTACCACCCCCAGGGAATGTCGGAGGGGGCTGCTACGGTGTGCACATGGGCGAAGCGTGCGCCGATCTCGACGCGAGGCTGGAGGCGGTTGCGGCCGCCGCGGCTCCCCTGCCCTCGCGGATGCCGCGGCTCCGCGACCCCGCCATCTGCCGCCGCTCGGCGCAGGCCATTGACGCCCTGCTGGTCAATATCTCCCGCGGCCACAGCGCGCTCGACCTCGCCATCGGCGAGGGCCTCCACGCCTTGAGCCTCGGAGACCGGGCCATGGATCTCAAGTACAGCAACGTCTACGACTACGCGCGCGAAGAGCTGGGCATCGCTGCGAGCACCGCGGCGAAGATGGAGCGCTTGGCGGAGAGGCTCGCTGACTTCCCGGTGCTGCGCGAGGCCGTCCTTCGTGGAGAGCTGACGGTGCGCAAGGCGGAGATCATCGCGCCGATCGCGGTGCGCGGAGACGAAGTGCGCTGGGTGCTCTGGGGGAAGGCGGAAACGGTCCGCTCGCTCAAGGTGAAGGTGGCAAGGCCGCGCGAGTCGGATGAGGAGGACTGGCGCAGGTTCTCCGCGGAGGTCGCGCCCGAGAAGCGGCCCATACTCGACGAAGGCCTGGACTGCGCCGGGAAGTTGCTCGGCACGACGGCGACGAAGATGCAGCGGGTGCAGATCTGGGGCGAAGAGTTCCTCGGCTCGCACCCGGAGCCCGGCGACGACCAGATGGACGACCTGCTCTTTGCCAAGGACGAGTTGGAGCCGCTGAAGGAATGGCTCGAGCGGCAGAACCGCGAGTGGGGCGACCTGGCCTCCGCCGCACCCGTGCAGGCGCCGGAATTCGGCCACGAGACCGATCCCTGGCGCATCGATCGGAAGCTGAAGCGGTTCACGCGGATGCGCGAGGGCTGGGACGAAGCCCTCGGGCACCTCGCCCTGCTCGTCAAGTCGAGCCGCGCCTGGGAGGCGCTGGGCTTCGCCAGCTTCGGCCATTACTGCGAGGAGCGGCTGGGCATGTCGGAGCGCACGGTCTCGCAACGCGTCTCGCTGGAACGGAGCCTCCAGCGGATCCCGCTTCTCCGGCAGGCCGTGCGCGAGAACCGGATCAATTACGAGAAGGCTCGCCTGCTGGCGCGTCACGCGGACGCGGCGTCCCTGCCCGGCTGGATCGAGAAGGCGGAGAAGATGACCTGTGTCGCGCTGCGTCGTGCCCTGCAGGGCAAGGAGGAGGCGCAGATGTGCGCGCGGGGGACCTTCACCGTCTGGATGACGGTGCGCGTCGCGGACATCGTCAAGGCGGCATTTCGCGCCGCCCGCCTTGCCGCGAAGCGCTGCCTGTCCGCCGGGGAGTGCGTGGTCGCGCTGGCGGAGCACTTCGTTCAGACCTGGGGGCCGGCCTTGGCCGAGCAGCCCACGCTGCAGCGGCGGATCCGCGCCCGCGACAAGGGTTTTTGCCAGGTCCCGGGCTGCAGCCGGGCGGCGGCGCACGCGCACCACATCAAACACCGCTCGCAAGGAGGAAGCGATGACCCTTCCAACCTGATCAGCCTCTGCGCCGCGCATCACCTCCGCGGCATCCATGACGGGCGGATGAGCGTGACCGGCGCGGCGCCGGACGGCCTCGTCTGGGAGTTCGGGCTCCGGCGCAGCAGCTAGCCCGCGCGGATCTCCGCGCCGAGCCGCGACTTCAGCCGGTCCCGGACTGCTGCGGTGAGCGCGTCCGCCTCGGCGTCCGTCAGCGTCCGATCCGCCGCGCGCAGCGTCAGCCCGAACGCCACGCTCTTGCGCCCTTCCGGAACCGGCGGCCCGCGGTACACGTCGAACAACGCCACGTGCTCGAGCAGCTTCGCCGAGTCCGCCGCGCGGATCTCCTCCAGCAGCTTCTCGGCAGGCACCGCCGCGTCGACGACGAACGCCATGTCCCGCGCCACCGCCGGGAACTTCGGGACGCCGCGAAGCTGCTTCAGCGCCAAGGCGTGCGCGAGCAGCGCTTCCCAGTCCAGCTCCGAAAGGCAGCTCTCCGCGGGCACCTCGAAGTGCGCCGCCACGCGCGGGTGGACCTGGCCGAGCACGCCCGCGGTCTTGCCCTCGATGAGCAGCGCGGAGGCCGTCGCCGGATGCAACGCCGGGTGCTCCGCGAGCTGGAAGCGCGCGCCCGCGATCCCCATCGCCTCCAGCAGATCCTCGACGGCGCCCTTGAGGTCGAAGAAGTCCGCCGCCTCGCCTCCGCCGTTCCAGCTCTTCGCGCGGCGCGCTCCGGTGAGGACCAGCGCCAACCTCCGCGGCTCGTGCGCCGGCCAGGCCAGCTCTCCGGAGGGATGCCGCGCGTCGGGCTCCGGAAGGTAGACCCGCCCCAGCTCGTAGAGCCGGACGTCGCGCACGCCGCGCGCGAGGTTGTGCCCGACGTTGCGCAAGAGCCCGGCGAGGAGCGTCGTGCGCAAGGCGCCCTGCTCCGTGGTCAATGGATTTGCCACCCGCAGCGCCTTTTGCGGCGAAACGACCGCGAGATCCTTCTCGGCGAGGAAGCTGTAGTTCAGCGCCTCGTCGAAGCCGTGCGCGGAGAGCGCCGCGCGCGCCTGCCCGGTCACCCGACGCTGCGGCTCGATCGCCGCGGTCTCGCCGACCCCCGCGGGGTGCGGCTTGACGGGAATGGTGTCGTATCCGCGCAGCCGCGCGATCTCCTCGATGCAGTCGATCTCCCGCGTCAAATCGCGCCGCCACGAGGGCACGCTCCAGCGGCCGTCGCCCACCGGCGTGAGCTGCAACGCGCGCAGCCAGCGATCGACCTCCGCGTGGGCCACCGTCACCCCGAGGATCGCCGAGACCCGACCCGGCCGCACCATCACCTTCGCGGGCTCGCGCGGGGCCGGGTAGACGTCGAGGGCGCCGGGCAAGAGGCGGCCTCCGGCGAGCTGCACGATCAGCTCGGCGCAGCGGTTCGCCGCCGCATCCGCCGTGTGCTCGTCCAAACCCCGTTCGAAGCGGTGCGACGCCTCGGTGTGCAGCGCGTGCCTGCGCGAGGTGCGGCGGATGCCGGCCGGCTCGAACATCGCGCTCTCCAGCAGCACGCGCGTGGTCGCGTCGCCGACCTCGCTGGTCTGCCCGCCCATCACCCCGGCGAGGGCGACCGGCTTCTCCGCGTCGGCGATCACCAGGTCGTCGGCGCTGAGCTTGCGGGCCTTGCCGTCCAGCGTGGTGAGCGGCTCGCCCTCGCGCGCGCGGCGCACCAGGATGCGGTGGCCCGCCAGCTTCTCCAGATCGAATCCGTGCAGCGGGTGACCCAGCTCCAGCAGGGCGAGATTGGTGGCGTCGACCACGTTGCTGATCGGCCGCACGCCGCAGGCGCGCAGCCGCTCCTGCACCGGAAGAGGAGAGGGACCGATCTTCACGCCCTCGATCACCCGCGCCACGTACCGCGGGCAGCGCTGGGTGTCCTCGATGTCGATTCGCGCGGGAAGGGTTCCCTTGCCCGCGGGCAGGCCCTTTGGGATGCGCACCGGCACACCGGTGATCGCCGCGAGCTCGCGGGCGATGCCCAGGTGCGAGAGCGCGTCGGGCCGGTTGGGCGTGACGTTGACCTCCAGGATCGTGTCGGGCAGTCCGAGCAGGGTGTCGAGCGGCGTCCCCACCCGCGCGTCGCGCGGCAGGACCATCAGGCCGGAATGGTCCTCCGAGAGCCCCAACTCGCGCTGCGAGCAGAGCATCCCGGCGCTCTCGACGCCGCGGAGCTTCGCGCGGCGGATCTCCATGCCGTTGGGCAACTTCGCTCCCGGGCGCGCCATCGGGACGATGTCCCCTTTGGCGTAGTTCTGCGCCCCGCACACCACCTGGTGCGTCCCCGCGCCGTCGTCCACCTGGCAGACGCTCAGGTGATCGCTGCCGGCGATGGGCGCCGCGCTGACGATCCGGGCGGCAACCACACCCTCCCCGATGGCGCGCTTTTCCCGCCCTTCCACTTCCAGGCCCACGGCGGTCAGCTTCTCCGCGATCTCGTCGTCGGAGAGCGTCACCGGGCACAGCTCGCGCAGCCAGCGGACCGAGATCCTCATAGCTGCTCCAGGAAGCGGACGTCGTTCTCGAACAGCGTGCGCAGGTCGTCGAGCCCGTGCCGCAGCATCGCCAGCCGGTCGATCCCCACCCCGAAGGCGTATCCGGTGATC
>JBGQLA010000019.1:0-26100 GCA_041499865.1 Deltaproteobacteria bacterium | reverse complement strand
GCGCTTCACCGGCGGCTGCCAGAACTGCGCTTATCCGACTTCTCCCTTTATCCGACTTCTCCCTTCTCCTTCTCCCTGCCAGCGCGGGATATGAGATGCGTCGAGACGCAAGTTCAAGCGTCGCGAAACGACGAGAAGGGCACTGGTCAGGGTCAATACTCGTCGACGTGCTCGCGGACGATCACTTTCAACATCGTCTGGTAGCCCAAGCCGCGCTTGGCGGCCTTCTTGCGCAGTTTCTCGACCAGGTCCTGCTCGAGGACGATCGACGTGGGCAGCGTCTTGCGAATCGCGCGAAGGCCACCAGCGGCGCGGATGTCTTCACCGAGGTCGCGCTTGTCGAATTCCTTGGCCTGCAGATCGCGCCTAGCGGCCTTCGAGGTTCGCTTTCGCTTCGTCATAAAGCCTCCGTTCGTTGCGGCGCATCGCGCGGCAGGTAATCGGCCGCAGCTTCTCATCGCGGCGGGTGAAGATCAGCGCGAGGCGACGGCCGGTGTCCGTCTCGCCCAACAGCAGCCATCGACTTTCGTCATGCGCCGGCTCGACGATGCGGCCGGCCAGGAACACCGAACGATGGAGAAGCGATTCGACCTCCGCCGGCTCCACGCCGTGCTTCCGACCCTTGCTGCGGTTGCCCGCGTCCCAGTCGAACTCGTCAGGCTCGCCCTCCAGTCCGGCCAGCCACTCATCGAGTCCGGCCTCGGGTTCGAGCTTCACTAGCTACAGTGTAGCTATCGGCTACGCTGCCGTCAAACCGACTGTAGGCCGAGGTACGCGTCGAGATCGGGACGCGCAACGCGGATCGAGCCAAGAATCCGAACGTATCGCAGCTCACCACGGGTGCAGAGCTTGTAGACAGTCGCGGTTGATACTCCGAGCTGCGCGGCGATCTCGCGGACGGTCAGCAAAGTTTGCAGCACCGGTGCAGCAAACGGGCTGCGAATCCTTGCATCCGGCGACACTGAATGGAAAGCATCGGATCGCGATTCGCGAGGAGTTGCGACGGCTTGTGAAGGGCTGCCATCCGCCGCTAACGTGCCTGCACGTTTTCCCAAGCTGAGGGTCGCGGGTTCGACTCCCGTTTCCCGCTCCACTCTGGCGCGCTCCGGCCGCGCAATCGTCGCCACGGGCTCGCGCCCTACCAGCGCCCTATCAGGTGCCTCGAATCCGCCCGCGATGGCCCGAAGAGGCATGACCTGGGGCACTGGCTCGGGCGCCTCGACTCCGAACCGCAGCAGCTCCATTTCCGACCGCAGGTAGTCGGGGGACAGGTGCGCATAACGCTGGAACGTCAGCCGCACGTCCGAGTGGCCCAGGGCTGCCGCAACTGCAGCCGCGGGGACGCGGGCCTGCGCGAGCAGACTGCCGGTTGTGTGCCGCAGCGTGTGGAAGTGGACCGTGGCGCGCACGTTTGCCTTCGGCCAGAGCTTGTCGCCATGCACCGGGCAGGCCCGCTTTGCCCTATCCGGCACGTCCATCGAGTAGGTGCAGCGCGGTGCCGACCGATCGCGCTTGCCATCTGCGTTCACGCGGGCGCGGCAGACGTGCGTGTAGCTCTCCACCACGCCGGCACGAGCCATCGCGGCCCGCACCCTCTTGGACAGGTTCGACTTGCGGCTCCGCTGCTTCCCCTTCGGGCCTGGAAAGACGAAATCCGATGGCGAGCGCTCGATCGCAGCGCGCAGGAAAGGCAGACACTCAGCGGCAACGGGGACAACGCGGGCGCGCCCGCTCTTCGTCTTGTCGCTCTCCCAGCTACGCTGGACCATGATCCGCGCCTCTGGCTCAAGCTCCACGTCGCGCTTCCGCAGCGCGGCCAACTCTCCCCAGCGCAGGCCCGTGTAGACCTCGACACGGGCTTCGCCAAACGTTGTGCGTGTCACCAGGCGCGATGAGGCTCGCGCTATGGCGCTCGTCCGCTCTGCGGTCAGATTCAGTACTCGTCGACGTGCTCCCGGACGATCACTTTCAGCATCGTCTGGTAGCGCCCAGTCCCCGCTTGGCGGCCTTCTTGCGCAGCTTGTCGATCAGGTCCTGTTCGAGCACGATCGAGGTCGGCAGTGTCTTGCGGATTGCTCGAAGACGACCGGCTGCCCGGATGTCCTCTCCGAGATCCCCAGAGAGCACAGACAGGTTGGCTCAATCGGCGGCTCGGGTTTGAGGGCGTGCTTCTTGTGGCGGGGTCGGTGGGATGAACTGAAAGACCACGTCGATCCCGAGTCGAGTCTTGAGCTCGGCAGCGATCTTTGCGTGTAGGGGACCGAAAAATTCCGGCTTGAGCTCCCTCCGGAGGTCGGTGATCTCGACCCAATCGACGTAGAGAATCCCGGAGTGTTCCAATCGAAGCACCGCATGGCGGTACGTCGACTGCAGCGCCAAAGGGAGTTCTCTGTGCCCCAAGAAGTACGTCGTTTCCTTTCGCGTCTCTGGATAAAGAAAATCGGTCTTTCGCTGAAGCTCAACCCCGAGCGTTCGGAAGCATTCCTCGACCCCGCGAAGCATTTCGTCGCTCGCGACCGGTTCCTGCGGCTCGATGGCGAACGTCGCTTTGTTGATGGACGTGCACGCAGCGAGAAGCACGAGACCAGAGAGCCCTAGCTTGGCGAGCCAGCAGTTCACGGCGACCTCCCGCCTGCGCCGCGAGGATCGAATATCAAGTTTGGCTTGCCCCCAATGGTGGCGGTGATCGCTTTCAGCAGCTCCGGCTTCGCCAGCGCCACCAGGTCTTCCGGCTCTCGTTTCGTGTCGAAGTACCACTCCGACTGGATGAGTTGCACCAAGCCGTTGTCGCTTGTGGTGACGAACAGGAGTGGATCGCGCCGATCATCCGCGCGCGTTCTGGGAATCTCGAAGGCTGAGGCCAGCACGTTCCGCGGGTAGAGGTCGCGGTACTTCTGTTTGAGAACGAGACCTCTCTGCGCGAAAAAGTGGTCCAACGCATCAGACAGCGGCGCGCGCTCGGTTTCTGGAACCGACACGGACAGCGCATACGTGCGACGGTACTCCACGTAAGCGCAGCCCGTCAGGCCGCCGCTCGTCGAAATGCAGGCTGCCAGCGCCAGCAACCTTGAGCAGGGTCTCATTCGCCGGCAACTCCTCGCGAAGGCGCGCTTTGCGCGGTGTCGATGCCTTGAACGCCCGTCTGCTCTCCACGGTCTATCCGCTCAGGGATAACACGAGCCCTGCGGATTCCATAGAGTCGGGATCCGCTTCGGGTTGCTTCCCTCTGCCTTCGTCGGACCCCAACCACGTCGAGGGCGCTCGCGAAGTGGTGCTGGTGCCCACCCTGCGCGCGAAGGCGGTCTGCGGACCGCCGCAGGTCTAGCGTCGTGCCCGCCGCCGTAGCTGGTCGCTTGACCGCATCGAGGACCTCTGGGTAATCAGCGCCCGCCGCCGGGAGAGGGAAATGCTGCCGCCCATCGTGCGCAAATACGGGAAGTCGGTCGCGCGACTGCTTCCTCCCATCGACCGCGTTTTCGCGGAGCGCGACCGGCTTCGCGAGGAAACGGGCCGCCTACGCGCCGAGCGCGATCATCTGAACCACGTCGCCCACGAGGGACTGGCCAACCAGGACGCGCCGCAGTTCATGCCGCCCGGGCATTTCTACTCGCCGATCGCCAGCCTGAACGAGATTCGGCGCGACGAAGCCCGGATCTTCGACCGAGGCGCGGAGATCCCGGCGATCGCGCTCGACGAACCAGGCCAGCTGGCGCTTCTCGAGGAATTGAAGCCCTACTATCGCGAGATGCGGTTTCCACGGCAGCGGAGTGCTGCATTTCGCTACTGGTACGAGAACCCGGCCTACTCGTATTCCGACGGGATCCTCTTGCACTGCATGATCCGCCACGCGCGGCCGAAGCGGATCATCGAGGTCGGTTCCGGATACAGCTCGGCGATGACTCTCGACACCAACCAGCTGCATTTCGGCGACTCGATCCGCTGCACGTTCATCGAGCCCTATCCCGAGCTGCTGCACAGCCTTCTGCGACCCGGCGACCGGGAGCGCATCGAGTTGCTGCCGATGCGGGTGCAGGAAGTGCCCCTGGCCCGGTTCGCCGAGTTGGAGAAGGGAGACATCCTCTTCATCGACTCGACCCACGTCGCCAAGGCCGGGAGCGACGTTCCTTACCTCTATTTCCAGGTGCTTCCCCGGCTGAAGCCCGGCGTGCTCGTCCACATCCATGACATCTTCAACGGATTCGAGTACCCGGAGCCCTGGGTCTTCGAGGGACGCAACTGGAACGAGATCTACCTGCTCCGCGCCTTCCTCATGTTCAACAGGTCGTTTGCTGTCCTGCTCTTCAACACCTTCCTCGAGCAGCGGCACCGCTCATGGTTTGCTTCCGAGATGCCGCTCTGCCTGAACAACGAGGGCGGCAGCATCTGGCTGCGCCGCGAGGAAGGTTGACAGCGCCGGTCTCCCGTCGGTTCGCCTGGAGACCATGGATCTGGGGTGTCCCCGCGGCCGCTGCGCTGCTCGCTGCATTGCCCGCGCTGGCCCGCGCCCTACCGCAGCTTCCCTGGCCGATCGTCTCCCGCCATCCGGTCCCCGCTGCAGCGGTGGCCGTGGTCTGCTGTGCCTCTTTTCTTCGGCCGGGGTGGACCCTGATTGCGCTCGCAGCCGCGATGGCTGCGTACCTCCTCCTCTCCGGCCTGCCCGCAGCTTTCGCCCTGGCCGCTCTTCATCTGCTCCTCCTGTTCGCGGGCGCCGTCGCCGCCGAGCGCCGCATCGGCAGCCGCCAACCGGTAGCTGACGGCGAGCGCTTGTTCATGATCGGACTCCTTTTCCTCCTCGCCGGGTTCTCACTCAGCTTCCTGCTTCTCGCGCTCCGCGCGCAGACGCGCACGGCGCTGCTCTGCGGATCCGGGCTCTGGTGCGCGCTGATGATCGCGCTGGAACCTTCAGCGATCGCCTGGCGATGCCGGGATCTCGTCCAGCCGTTCCGTGAGCCGCGTTCCGTCGCTCTTGCGCTGGCGGCATGCACGGCTGCGGTCTTTGCCTGCTGCGGCCTCGTGCTGTTCCTTCCTCATTCCATGTTTGGGGACGTGGAGAAGGCCTACCTCGCCGTGGCCAAGTATTTCGCGCTCTCCAACCGGCTGGTCCTCGACGATCCGGTCTACCTGTGGGACGAGCAGGTGCGAGCTTTTGCCCAGACGCAGGAGGTAGTGCTCTCTGCCGGGTATCTGCTGGCGAAAGACCCAGGCGCGAAGCTCGTCGCCTGGTCGATCGTCGCAGTCGAGCTGGCTGGCACGTACGCCGTCTGCCGGGCCGTCGGCAAGCTGTCCGCGGCCTGGAGCTGGTTCGCGACCCTCGCCTTCGCGCTTTGTCCGATCCTCTTCGAGCTGAGCGCGACGGTCCGGCCGGAAAACCTGCTCACCGTCGCCGGTCTGGCGATGCTCTATCTAGCGGACGGAATCGAGACGGACAGCCGCAGAAACCTGCCGCTATTCGCCTGTGCAGCCGGCCTCGCGATCGGAGCCAAGTACACCGGCCTGGTGCTGGTCGCCGCCGTGTGCTGCGCCTGGGCTCCGAGCTTGCTGCGGGCGGTCCGCCGCGCCCGGGCCTCGACCGTGGCTCTGTCTCTTCTCGCCTTGGTGCCTGGAGCATTCTGGTACGCGCGCAACCTGTTTCTCTGGGGAACCGTCGTCAGCATGAAACCCTACGGAACCTATCACCTGACCATCCACTATCCGCCCCTGCGAAGCGTGACGGACGTCGCTGCTTTCGTGGCTCGCGGATTCCTGGAGACGAGCAGGTACACCGAGTACGGCGATTTCGGTTACGGCGCCTGGGGAGCGCTGTTCGTCCCCTCGTTGCTCTGGAGTCTCCGGGCAACGACGGCCTTGCGGAGGCTAGCCACGTTCGCCGCGGCATACGTCGCGGTCATGCTCTCCGCGACTCGGCAGATCCGTTATCTGGCGCCAGTGGTGCCAGCCCTGCTGCTGTTGATTGCTGCCGGCCTGCAGGAGGTGGCGTCCCATGCGCGGCACGCGCTGCGCAAGTGGACGGCCTCATTCGCATTCGCGGCTGTGGGACTGCAGCTCTGGTTTACGGCCGCCGTGAACGGCCCTCGGGAAGTGGGCTGGGCCCTGACCGAGTTGACCGCGGGGCGTCGGCTGCCGGGCAGCCCTCCATTGGAGCCGTATCGCACCTTGAATGGGCATCTGCGTCCCGACGACGTGGTGATGACTTCGTTTGGCAGCGACAACTACGCCTCGGAGGCGAAGCAGTTCCGAGGCGATCCGTTGAACTCCTTCGCCGACCTCCTCGCTCGCCAGCGCGTTTTCGAGCCGAACTACTGGCTTGATTCCGACAACCTCGCCGGCATCAAGGGCGCTTCTTACTTCAACGATCCCGCGTTCCTTGCCTCCGTCACCGAAACGGTGGCTTCGGCGGGGATGTACTGGAACCCCGCCATCCTCGCTCACCTGCGCCGGCCCTTGCCGCTCGCGCTGACCCGCTTGCGGGACGCAATCGTCGCTCAGGGATGGGACCTGGCGGCCACGCAGCTGGCGTCGGCCGAGTTCAAGCGCCTTTCCCCGCTGGACGTGGTGCTCGGAGCACCGCTGCGCGCAGGCGGGATCGATCGGCAGCTCTATCGGTTCGAGTCGGACTGGGACGAGGCCTACCTCGGAGCGGGAGAACCCTTCTCGGTGCTCGCCCGGCACTTCGACGAACCACTTCCCGCCGGTCCCATCCCGAAGCCGCATGCGCCCGTGCTCGAGGCCCGCGATCCGGTCATCGCCGTCCACCGCGAAGGGCTGAGCCGGGACGGCGAGAGCTTGTCGTGGAAAGCGGAGGCCGACGGAGCAAGGATCTCCTATCTCATCGAACGAACCTGGCCGCAGGACGGTGCGCTGGTCGAGGTCTACGTGCAGGGGTCGATCGACTCCGACGACAGCATCGTTGCCGCCATGGGCGAGCCAGGCGCGGAGCGCTCTTTCGCCATCTCTGGCGTCGACTGCAGGTGGTGGTGTTTCGGCGGCGCTTGGCGGATGGACCAACGTGCCTGGTTGACGCTCCGACTCAACCCGGGCGGCTCCACCGCAGTCCGCAATGTCTGCCTCGTCTTCCGCAGGCCATCCGCGCTCGACCCGGCTGCTTCGTGGCTGCCGCTTGGCCTGCGCCTCGAACAACGGGGGATCGCCGCAGCGCCGCAGCTTCTTGGCGCAGTGGCATACCTGCATGATGCCGTCTGGGTGAGGGGGCTCGAGACCGACGCCGCCACGGTTGGGGAGGTCACCACCGAACGGGTGCGATTCGACAGGCTGGCAGGACGCTGGAGCCGTGTCCCTGAGGCGACAGGCGCAGAAGGGCGGGTCCATTACACGATGCGGCTGTCCGATACGATCCGCGGCCGGGCGCTGACCGCGCAGATCTTCCTTCGCGGGAGGGTCTACGACCGCGACGCCAGCATGCTGGTGGCGGCCAAGGCAGGCTCGAGACGATTCGAGCTGCGTGCACCGATCTTCGAGAACCTGGCGGCATCCTCGGTGCCCTGGTTCGGCTCGTTCGACGTGCCGGCGGACGCAAAAGAGATCCTGCTGGACGTCTCGATGATGGGGCGTCCGTTCGGCTCTCGCGTGATGCTCAGCGAGCTGCTCCTGGTGCTGGCTGCAAAGTAGGCCGGCCCTAGAGCAACCCGAACGAGAGCGCCTTCAGTACGGCCCAGTTCAAAATCAGACATTGGGCCTGCTCTGGGGGCGTCGCGAGAACTGTAGAGACGACGGTAGATTCCGTTGTCACGGTTACGAATCCGCGCCTTTGCGCTGGCGGTCACCCCGTTCTTCACGACGAGAATCATCAAGCGTATCTGGATGTTGTGCGAGCCTCTGTCGCAGCGCAGCACTGCGCACCGCGCCGCACCCGCGTTGATCCCAAGTCGGAGTTGCCCCTAGCCTCGACGACATGGGGGGTCGCATGAAGCACGCACTGATCGTCTGTGGGGCACTCGGGCTGCTCTGTTCCTGCTCCGCGGCGGATGCGGGTCTGTCGCTGGATTCGCGCTCGGCGGCGCTGTCCGCCGAGCAGTGCTCGTTCTTCGATACCAACGGCAAGGTCCTCATCTGCCACGCCACCTCGTCGAAGAAGAACCCTTACGTCGCGATTCGCGTCTCCGAGCAGGGCTGCATCAACGGGCACGCAGGGCACGAAGGCGACTACGTCGCGCTCACCGACACCATGTGCCTGGGCGGCAGCTGCCTCGCGGACGGCGCTCCGTGCGACGGGACGCTGGACTGCTGCGACGGGTCCGAGTGTTCCGCTGGCGGCACCTGCACGCCGGTCCCCCCGGTCGCTCCGTCCTGCCGCGCCATGGCCGAATCGTGCGACACCAACGCGGACTGCTGCGCCGGCTTGTACTGCCTGCTCGGCGCCGGCGCCGTCTGCGGCATGGCGGGCTGACCGGGATTACGCCACCGGAGCGACGGTGATCACCACCGACTTCGAAGCGGGGGTGTTGCTGGTGCGCGCCACCTGCCGGGCAGGCACCAGCGCGTTGGCCTCAGGGAAATAGGTGCAGGCGCAGCCGCGCGGGATGTCGTAGCCGGTGACGGTGAAGCGGCGGGCGGTGCGCGTCTCGCCCTGGAAGTGGCTGGTGAGATCGACGGTCTGCCCTTCGCGCAGCCCCAGCTCGCGGATGTCGTCGGGATTCAGGAGCACCACCCGGCGGTCGCCCTGGATGCCGCGGTACCGATCCTCGAGCCCGTACAGGGTGGTGTTGTACTGGTCGTGGCTGCGCACCGTCATCATCAGCAATTCGCCCCTGCGCAGCTCGCGCCGGGGGATGGCGTGGACGGTAAACTTCGCCTTTCCCGTGGCGGTGGTGAACTTCCCCTCGCGCGGCCCGTTGGGCAGGTAGAAGCCACCGGGCTTGCGGACGCGCTCGTTGTACCCCTCGGTGCCGGGGATGACCTTCGCGATCAGGTCGCGGATGCGGTCGTAGTCCTCCGCCAGCCATCCCCAGCGGACCTTGCTCCGCGCGCCGAGCGTTGCCTGCGCCAGGCGCGCGACGATCGCGGGCTCGGAGAGCAGGTGCTCGCTGGCGGGCTTCATCCGGCCGCGCGACATCTGCACCACGCCCATCGAGTTCTCGGTGGTGACGAACCGCCCGCCATCGTCCTCGGTGCGGCCGAGGCACGGCAGGATCAGCGCGCTGGCGCCGGCGACCAGGTGGGCCCGGTTGAGCTTGGTCGAGACGTGCGCCGTCAACTGCGCCCTACGCAGGGCCGCCGCCGTGTACTCGGTGTCTGGAGCCGCGGAGAGGAAGTTCCCGCCCAAGGCGAAGAACACCTTGGCCCGGCCCTCGTGGAGGGCGTGGATGGCACCCACCGTGTCGACGCCGTGGCGCCGCGGAGCGGTGATTCCCGTCGCCTTCTCCAGCGCGTCGAGGAATGCGGGGGCAGGCTTCTCCCAGATGCCCATCGTCCGGTCACCCTGCACGTTGGAGTGCCCGCGCACCGGGCAGACGCCCGCGCCGGGCTTGCCGATCGATCCGCGCAGGAGCAGCAGATTGACGATCTCCCGCACGTTGTCGACGGCGTTCTCGTGCTGGGTGAGGCCCATCGCCCAGCAGAAGATGATCCGCTCGCTTTCGGCCAGCAGGCGCGCCGCCTCCCGGATGCGCGACTCCGAAAGGCCGCTTTCGCGGACCACCTCGGTCCAGGAAACGCGCGCGATGTTCTCGCGAAAGGCGAGGGAGCTCTCGGTCCGCTCCCGCACGAACCGCTCGTCCACCGCGCCTGCCTCGAGGATCGCTTTCGACAGGCCCTGCAGCAGGGCGACGTCCCCATTGATCCGCACCTGGAGGAAGAGGTCGCTGAGCGGCGTCCCTCTCCCCAGCAGCCGCAGCACTTCCTGTGGATGCTTGAACCGGATCAGGCCGGCCTCCGGCAGCGGGTTGATGGCGACGATCCGCGCGCCCGCGCGCTTCGCCTCCTGCAGCGCGGTGAGCATGCGCGGGTGGTTCGTGCCCGGGTTCTGCCCGATCACCACGATCACCTGCGCTTTGGCGAAGTCGTCGAGCCGGACGGTGCCCTTGCCGATGCCGATGGTCTCGGAGAGCCCGCTGCCGCTCGACTCGTGGCACAGGTTCGAGCAGTCGGGCAGGTTGTTGGTGCCGTACTCGCGGACGAAGAGCTGGTAGAGGAAGGCGGCCTCGTTGCTGGCGCGGCCGCTGGTGTAGAAGACGGCCTCGTCGGGGCTCCGGAGCCCGTTCAGCTCGCCGGCCACGAGCGAGAACACGTCTTCCCAGGAGATCGGTTGGTAATGCGTCGCCCCGGGACGCAGCAGCATCGGGTGGGTGAGGCGGCCCTGCTTGCCCAGCCAGTGATCGCTCTTCCGCGACAGCTCAGCCACGCTGTGGCGCGCGAAGAAGTCCGGAGTGATCCGTTCTTTCGTGCCCTCCTCGGCGATGGCCTTGGCGCCGTTCTCGCAGAACTCGAGCGCGCCGCGCCGCTCGTCGGGATCCGGCCAGGCGCACCCGGGGCAGTCATACCCGTCGAACTGGTTGAGGCGAAGGAGGAGCCGCGCGCCGCGCACGATGCCTGCCTCGCCGAGAGCGTGCTTCAGCGAGGCCACGGCGGAAGAAACACCGCCCGCCACCTCCGCCGGCGCGCTTTTCCGCAGCGCGACCGGATCTTCCGGCGGCTGGGCACGCACGCCTCTGGGGTCGAGCAGTTCGTCCGGTGCGGCCTTGACGAGCCCGCGCTCCGGCAGAGTCTCCGCCATCGCCACCTCCGGGTGCCGCGCAGACTAGCACGGGTCGTTTGAGCACAAACCAGCGCGGGCAGCCTCAAAGCGGCGCGATCAACACCCCGTCCGTCTCCAGGCGGTCGCGGACCGCGCGGGCGATCCCGGCCGCTCCCGCCGTGTCTCCGTGCAGGCAGAGGGTGTCGGCGTCGATGCGCACCCGGGAACCGTCCGAAGCGATGGCGTATCCCTCGCGCACGATCAGCGCCGCCTGCTCGGCGGCTTCCTTTGGATCGCGCAGGACCGCGCCTGGCTCGGATCGGGGCATCAAGGTCGCGTCCGGCAGGTAGCGCCGATCCACGAACGCCTCCCCGGCTGCACGCAGGCCCACCAGGCGCGCCGCGCCCAGCTGCACCGATCCGGCGAGCCCGATCACGATCAGATCGCCGCCGTACGCGCGCACCGCCTCCGCGATCGCGCTCGCCACCGTCAGGTCCCGGGACGCCCGGTTGTACAGCGCGCCGTGCGCCTTCACGTGCGCGAGCCGGCCGCCGTAAGCGCGCACGAACCCGTCCAGCGCCGCCACCTGGTAGAGGATCAGCGCCCGCAGCTCGTCCATCGACAGATCCACCGCCACGCGGCCGAAATTTTCCCGGTCCGCGTAGCCGGGATGCGCCCCCACCTGCACCCGGCGGGAGAGCGCCAGCGAGACGGCGCGGTCCATGATCATTGGGCTGCCCGCGTGCACGCCGCAGGCGATGCTGGCCGAGGTGAGGAAGGGCAGGATCGGCCCGTCGTCCATCCCTTCGCCCAGGTCCGCGTTCAGGTCCATGGCTCCTCCAGAAAGCGCACCGCCGTGCCCGGGCGCGCCTGTGCCAGCAAGGGGAAGTCCATGGGTAGCACAGTGGCGATCTTCGCATAACCGCCGGTCACCGGGCGATCCGGCCCGAGCACGATGGGCATTCCGTCGCCTGGGACCTGCACCGCGCCGGGGGCGGTCCCCTCCGGCGGGATGTCCGAGCGCCGCGCCAGCGCCAGCGCGGGCCCTTGCAGCCGCAGCCCGCGGCGGTCGCTGTTCGGAGTGACGCGATAGTACGAGTCGAAGAAGTCCTCGGGGCTGGCGAAGAAGTCCCACTGCGGGCCGCGGCGAGCCCGCACCTCCACCAGCGGCTCGCCCCAGCGCAGCGGCAGCCGCGGCGGGCGCGGGCCGCCGCGCGGAGGGCGCGGGGATCGGTGCAGCACCTCTCCCGCCGCGAGCCCCCGCGCCGGTTCGCCCGGGAGCGGTTCGGCGAGGCCGCCCTCGACGGCGAGATACGCCCGCGCACCGCGGCGCACCGGGCCGGTGTGCATCTTTTCGCCGCGCCGGAGAAGGCGGACCTCCGTTCCGAGCGCGACACGCACGTTCCGGAGCGCCGCGAGATGGGGTCCCGCGAGCGTGATCTCCAGAGCGGGCGCCGAGGGCGCATTTCCCACCGCGCGGTTCGCGGCGGCCAACCAGGCGAGATCCATCGCGCCGCCGGCCGGAACGCCGGAGGAGGCGAGCCCATGGCGAGGGCTGCCCTGCACGGAGGTGAACGCGCCGGGCGCGAGCACGCGCAAGAGCGCCTCGCCGGAGGGACGCGGCGCGGCTGTGGCGCGAGGCGCATCCCGCAGGCGATCGACGGGCTCGAACACCACCCGATCGCCGGGCCGGAGCAGCGCCGGCGGATCCGCCGCCGGATCGAACATCCGCGCCGAGACCCGGCCGAGGAGCCGCCATCCTCCGGGCGTCTCCGACGGATAGATGCCGGTGAATCCGTCCGCGATCGCCAGGCTGCCGGCGGGCACCCGCACCCGTGGCGTGTGCAGGCGACGCACGGGAAAGCCGCCGGTCATGTAGGCGAACCCGGGCGCGAACCCGAGGAAGGAGACGACGTGCTCCGCCTCGACGTGCCGCCGCACCAGCGCGGCGGGAGCAAGCCCGAGCTCGCGGGCCACCTCCTCGAGGTCCGCGCCGTCATAGCAGGCCTCGATCCGGACCACGCGCGGGGGCGGCGCGGCGGCGGTGCGCGACAGATCGAGACGATCGATGTCCAGCAGCGCGGGATCGTAGAGGAGAAGCAACGTGCACGCGCCGGGAACGGCATCGAGCAGTCCCTCCGGCGGATCGTCGGCGAGCGCCGCCGCCAGCCCGAGCGCCCTCCGGTTCGGCAGCGAGAGGATCGCCGCGCCCTCGCAGAGCTTTCGCAGCTCAGGCAACCGCGGCGAGCTCCCGGCCGCGCGTCTCTGGCAACAGCAGGGCGGCGACGAAGAGCACCGCGTACGCCGAGGCGGCGAAGATGCCGATGGCGCGGCCCAGCGGCATCGAGGCGGAGAGGAAGCCGATCACGCTGGGAAACAGGGCGCCGATGCCGCGTCCGAAGTTGTAGCTGAAGCCCTGGCCGGAGCCGCGGATGCGGGTGGGGAAGAGCTCGGTGAAGAAGGCGCCCATGCCGCTGAAGATCCCGCTGGCGAAGAAGCCCAAGGGGAAGCCGAGCACCAGCATGGCCCGGTTGGAGATGGGCGCGAGCGTGTAGATCAGCACCGTGGCCATGGAGCAGAGCGAGAACAGGTAGAAGTTCTTCTTCCGGCCGAGCTGGTCGGAGAGATACGCGGAGACGAGATAGCCGCAGAACGAGCCCGCGATCACCACCCCGAGGTACGCGCCGGTGTTGAACACCGAGAGGCCGCGGACGGTCTTGAGGTAGGTGGGAAGCCAGGTGGTGATCGCGTAGTAGCCGCCTTGCGCTCCGGTGGCGAGGAGGGCGGCCAGCGCGGTGGTCCGGGCGATCTCCGGAGCGAAGATCTCCCAGAAGCGCCCGGTGGTCCCGCTCTCCCGCGCGGCGCGAAACACCGCGGGCTCTTCGACGTTGCGGCGGATGTAGAGCACGAGCAGCGAGGGGAGGATGCCGGCGAGGAAGAGCACGCGCCAGGCGGTCTGCTCCGGCAGGACGCTGAAGGCGACCGTGTACAGGATCGCCGCCGCCCCCCATCCCAGCGCCCAGCCGCTCTGGACCGTGCCCACCGCCTTGCCGCGGTGGCGCGCGGCGATCACCTCGCCCATCAGCACCGCGCCGGCCGCCCACTCTCCCCCGAACCCGAGCCCCATCAGCGCGCGGAACGCGAGCAACTGGCCGTAGCTTTGCGCCAGCCCGCAGAGGCCGGTGAAGAGCGCGAACCAGAGGATGGTGATCTGCAGCATGCGGACGCGCCCGATGCGGTCGGCGATCAGCCCCGCCAGCCAGCCTCCGAGGGCGGAGGCGAGCAAGGTGGTGGTCTGGAGCGTCCCGGCCTGCGCCTTGGAGAGGTGCCAGCCCGCGATCAGCGTCGGGATCACGAAGCTGTAGAGCTGGAAATCCATGCCGTCGAGCGCCCACCCGCCGAAGCAGGCGCGGAACGTGGCCCGCTCGCCTTTGGACATCTCGCGCCAGAACGACACGCGCACGGCGTAGCAAACCCTCGATCGCAAAAGCAACCCGGTGCCCGCGATCCCGGGAGTTGGCATGAAATTGCGTAGGGTGTCCCGGAACTCCGGGGGTGTTCGGAAATGGGACGGACAGTCCCTGGGGCGGTCACGCACCCGGATGGCTCCTCTCTGGGCGGGCTTGGCATGGACTTCGCTGAAATGACGCTTCGATGGCTGCCGAGATCTCCAGGATGGAGCCGCGCGAGAGCGTGGTGGACATTCCCCGCAAGCCGCGGAACACGCGGAAGCGGAACCTGATCGTCGGCGGGTGTGTCGTCGCCGCGGTGGTGGGGATCACGTTCGCGCTCTCGCGGCTGAGGTCCGCGGCGCCGGTCGTCGATCGCGGCGGCCTCTGGACCGATACGGTGAAGCGCGGCCCCATGCTGCGCGAGGTGAAGGGGCCGGGCACCCTGGTGCCCGAGCAGATCCGGCTGATCACTGCGGACACCGCCGGACGCGTCGAGCGCATCCCACTGCGGCCCGGCGCGAAGGTCGAGCCCGGCACCATCCTGCTCGAGCTCTCGAATCCCGACGTGATGCTCCAGGCGCTCGACGCCGAGCGGCAGCTTGCGCAAGCCCAGGCCGACCTGATCAACCTGCGCGCCACCGCCGACGGCAACACCCTGACCACGCGCTCCGGGCTCGCCACCCTGGAGGCGCAGGCCGCCGATGCGGAGCGACGCGCCAAGGCCGATCAGAAGCTCGCGCACGACGGGGTGATCAGCGAGGTCGAGGCGCGCATGCAGGTGGAGCACGCCGACGAGCTGAAGATCCGCCTGGACTTCGAGCGGCGCCGCCTCGGCGTGGTGGCGGGCAGCGGCAAGGAGCAGGTCGCGGCCCAGGGAGCGCAGATCGAGCGGCTCAAGGCGGTGGTCGAGTTCCGGCGCAAGCAGGTCGACTCGATGAAGGTCCGCTCGGTGGATCGCGGCGTGCTCTCCGAGCTGCCGCTGGAGCTCGGGCAGTGGGTGACGCCCGGCGCGCTGCTCGCCAAGGTGGTGCAGCCCGAGCGCCTCAAGGCGGTGCTGCGCATCCCCGAGACGCAGGCGCGCGATCTTGCCCTGCGCCTCCCGGCCGTGATCGACACCCGCAACGGCGTGGTGAACGGGGAGGTCTCGCGCATCTCGCCGGCGGCGAACCAGGGCTCGGTGGAGGTCGACGTCTCCCTTCCCGCCGAGCTGCCCAGGGGAGCGCGGCCCGACCTGACCGTCGAGGGAACCATCGAGATCGAGAAGCTGAAGGACGTCCTCTTCGTGGGCCGGCCCGCGGGCGCGCAGCCGAACGGGCACGCCGAGCTGTTCCGGCTGACCAAGGAAGGCGGCGAGGCGCAGCGGGTGAAGGTGCGCCTCGGCCGCAGCTCGGTCAGCACCGTGGAAGTGCTCGACGGCCTCGCCGAGGGCGACGCCGTGATCCTGTCCGACATGTCGCAGTGGGACGCGACCGACCGCGTGAGGCTCCGGTGAGCGAAGCGTTGATCGAGATGCAGAACGTCGAGAAGGTCTTCCTCACCGACGAGGTGGAGACGCACGCGCTCTCCAACATCCACCTCAACGTGGGCAGGAACGAATGGGTCTCGATCGTCGGTCCCTCCGGATCGGGGAAGACCACCCTGCTGGCGATCCTCGGCCTCTTGGACACCGCCAGCGGCGGGCAATACCTGCTGGACGGCAAGACGGTGCAGGACCTCTCGCCGTCCGACCGCGCCCATGTCCGCAACCGGCACATCGGCTTCATCTTCCAGAGCTTCAACCTGATCGGCGATCTGACGGTGTTCGAGAACGTCGAGCTGCCGCTGACCTACCGCGGCATGCCCCCCGCCGACCGGAAGAAGCGGGTGGAGGACGCGCTCAACCGGGTGGGGATGAGCCACCGCGCCCGCCACATGCCCGGGCAGCTCTCCGGCGGCCAGCAGCAGCGCGTCGCGGTAGCCCGCGCGGTCGCCGGGGACCCGCTGATCCTGCTCGCCGACGAGCCCACCGGGAACCTGGACTCCAAGAACGGCCAGGCGGTGATGAAGCTGCTCTCCGAGCTGCACCAGGCGGGATCGACGCTGATCATGGTGACGCACGACCCGGCCTATGCGCGGCTCGCCACCCGCACGGTCTCGCTCTTCGACGGGCGCATCGTCGAGGAGACCGGCACCTCGGCGGCCTGAACGGGGCCTGCCTTCTGCGCGCGGAGCGACATGGACACGCTGCTGCGGGATCTGCGCTTTGCGTTTCGCGGGCTGCTCCGCACTCCGGGCTTCACCGCCGCGGCGGTCGTGGCGCTGGCCCTGGGCATCGGGGCCACCACCGCGATCTTCAGCGTGGTGGACGCGGTCCTCTTGCGCTCGCTGGGCTGGGGCGAAGAGACCCGGTTGGTCTCGATCGGGACGCAGTACGAGGGATTCGGGATCGCGCACGGTTCGCTCTCCGTTCCCGAGCTGTACGACCTCCGCGGTGCGCCCTTCCTCGAGAGCTTCGGCGCCTACAATCACGGGAGCGCCGCGCTCCTGGGATCCGATCGCGCGGAGCGCGTCTCCACCGCCTGGGTCACGTCGGGGTTCTTCGACGTCCTGGGCGTCCACCCCGCTCATGGGCGCGCCTTCGACGCGCAGGAAGACCTCAAGGGCAACGACGGCGTCGCCCTGATCAGCGCGCAGGCATTTCGCCGGCGCTTCGGCGGCGACCCGGCCGCGGTGGGACGGTCGGTCACCCTCGATGGTCAGAGCTACCGCGTCATCGGCGTGCTCCCCGACGGGTTCAGCTACGGCGGCCCGCACGACTTCTTCATCCCCTTCGGGTTCAGCGAAGAGCAGCTGCTGCGCCAGCGCGGAGCGCACTACATCGAAGCCGTCGGCAGGCTTCGCGCCGGCGTCGACGTGGCAGGCGCCCGCAAGCAGCTCGAGGAGCTGAGCGCGCGCGTCCGGGCCGCGCACGCCGACCAGTACAGCGCGGAGGAGCGCTGGAGCTTCAATCTCGAGCGGCTGCGGGAGCGGTTCGTGCGGTCGAGCCGGCAGGCCATCGTGCTGCTCTTCGGAGCCGTCCTGCTGGTGCTCCTCATCGCCTGCGGCAACGTGGCGAACCTCTTGCTGGCGCGGTCGGCGGCGCGCGAGCGCGAGTTCGCGGTCCGCGCGGCGATGGGCGCGGCGCGCGGCCGCATCGTCCGCCAGCTGCTCACGGAGGGCGTGCTGCTCTCAGCGATGGGCGCCGCGCTGGGCATCGCCCTCGCCGCGTGGGGGCTGGACGTCCTTCTCGCGGTCGCTCCGCGGCAGATCCGCGAGCTCGCCGAGGTCCGCGTGGACCGGGTGGTGCTTGGGTTCTCCGCCGGGCTGACGATCGCGACCACCTTGATCTTCGCCCTGGTGCCGGCCCTCCGCGCCAGCCGCGTCGATCTCGCGGTTTCGTTGAAGGACGGCGGGCGCGGCGCCGCCGGAGCTCCCGCTGCGCGCCTCCGGGCGGCGCTGGTCGTCGCGCAGGTCGCGGTCTGCCTCTTCCTCCTCGCCGGCGCCGGGCTGATGCTGCGCAGCTTCGCCCGCCTCATCCAGGTCTCGCCCGGGTTCGAGCCCGAGGGCGCCCTCGCCGTGGAGCTGGCGCCAGCGGGCCCGGCGTACGATCGCGACGACGGCGCCCGCAGGCGCTACTACGAGGACGGCCTGCGTGCCGCGGCGGCGCTGCCCGGCGTGCAGGTGGCGGGCGGAATCAACATCCTGCCCACCCGCGGCAACTACGGGCTGAGCTACTTCATCGAAGGCTACGAGCCGCGCGCGGGCGAGCCGCATCCGAGCGATCAGATCCGGCGCGTTTTGCCCGGCTACTTCGCGGCGATGGGGCAGCGGGTGGTGGCGGGGCGCGAGCTCACCGCGGCCGACGATGCCAAGGCGCCTCCCGTCGCGCTGGTGAACGAGGCCTGGGTGCGGCGGTACTTCCCGCGGCAGGACGTGGTCGGCCGGCGCATCCGCCTCGACAGCAACCGGAGCGGCGAGTGGCGGGCCATCGCCGGCGTCGTCGGCGACGCGCGCGAGCGTGGCCTGGACTCTCCGGCGCCGCCCGTCTACTACTTCGCCGCCGCGCAGCACGTCCCGGAGCAGATGACTCTGGTGGTGCGCGGGTCCGTGACGCCGGAATCGCTCCGCGGCGCGCTCGCGGCGATCGATCCCTCGCAGCCGGTCGATCGGGTGCTGCCGCTGTCCGAGGTCGTCGCAAGCTCGCTCGCGCCGCGCAGGTTTCCCCTCCAGCTGCTCGCCGTGTTCGCCGGCCTGGCCCTGGTCCTTTCCGCGGTCGGGATCTACGGCGTGACCGCCTACAGCGTCGCCCAGCGGACGCGCGAGATCGGCGTGCGCATGGCCATCGGCGCGTCGGCGGCGAGCATCGTTCGCATGGTCCTGTCCGGCGCGCTGCGCACCGTTGGCCTCGGGCTCTGCATCGGGACCGCCGGTGCGCTCGCCGCGGGCAGGCTGATCGCTTCCCAGCTTTACGGAGTCGGCGCGCGCGATCCGCTCACGTACCTGATCATCGGGGCGGTGCTCGTCGTGGTGGCCCTGGCCGCGAGCGCCATCCCCGCGCTGCGGGCGGCGCGCATCGATCCGATGTCCGCGCTGCGAACGGAGTGAACCATGGACGGACTCTTCCGGGATCTTCGCTTTGCACTCCGCGGCCTGCTGCGGACGCCGGGATTCACCGCCGCCGCGGTGCTCGCGCTCGCCCTGGGGATCGGGGCCACCACCGCGATCTTCAGCGTGGTGCATGCGGTGCTGTTGCGCTCGCTCGGCTGGGGCGAGGAGAGCCGGCTGGTTTCGATCCGCGGCAACTTCCCGGCGCAGGGGCTAAGGGACATTCCCCTCTCCGCGGCCGAGTACTACGACCTGCAGCGCGCCCCTTTCCTCAGCGGCGTCGGCATCTATGAGAACCTGACCGCCGCGCTGCAGGGCGAACGCGCCGAGCGCGTCAAGGCGGGGTACGCCACCGGCAGCTTCTTCTCCGTCCTCGGGGTGCAGCCCAGGCAAGGGCGGGTCTTCACCGAAGCGGAGGACAAGCAGGGGAACGGGGACAGCGTCATCCTCTCCTCGGGAGCATGGCAGAAGCGCTTCGGAGGCGACCCCGACGCCCTCGGGAAGACGCTGACCATCAACGGCAAGCCGCACGCCATCGTCGGCATCCTGCCCGCAGGGTTCCGCTGGGAGGTGGAGAACGAGATCTGGCTCCCCTTCGCTTTCTCTCCCGACCAGATCGCAAACCAGCGCGGCAGCCGGGAGCTGTATCCGGTCGCACGCCTCGCTCCCGGAATCACCGTCGACGGCGCCTCGCGCGGCCTGGCGCAGCTCTCCGCCGAGGTGCGCGCCGCGAATCCCAACTGGTACGGCTCCGGGCCTTCGAGCTGGTACTGGACGCTCACTCCGCTGCGCGATCGGTTCGTCGGGAGCGCGCGGCAGCCGCTGCTCGTCCTGCTCGGCGCCGTCGTCTTCGTGCTGCTCATCGCCTGCGCGAACGTGGCGAACTTGCTGCTGGCGCGCGGCGCCGCGCGGGCCCGGGAAGTCGCCGTGCGGTCCGCGCTCGGCGCCGGCCGGGGCCGGCTGATCCGGCAACTGCTCACGGAGAGCGGCGTGCTCGCCGTCGCCGGCGCGGGCGCCGGGATCCTCGTCGCTTTCTGGTCGCTCGACGTCCTCCTCGCAGCCGCCCCGGAAGGGATCCGCCAGCTCGCCGACGTGCGCGTGAGCTGGGCGCTGCTCGGCTTTGCCGGCACCCTCACCGTTCTCACCACCCTGGTCTGCGGTCTCGCGCCCGCCCTGCAGGCGACGCGCAGCGATCTCGCCGGGGCGCTGAAGGACGGAACCCAGGGGACGTCGGGGCCGCGCGCCGGACGGCTGCGGGCGGGGCTGGTCATCGCCCAGGTGGGGCTCTCGCTGGTGCTGCTGGTGGGAGCGGGCCTGTTGCTGCGCAGCTTCGCGGAGGTGCTGCGGGTCAACGCGGGGTTCACTCCCGAAGGCGTCGCGGCCGCGCGCGTCTCGTTGAGCGGCGACGCATACCGCAAGGACGAGGCGCAGATCCGCTACTGGAGCGAGGCGATGCGCCGGGCTTCCGCGCTGCCCGGCGTGGTATCCGCGGGCGCGGTCAGCGTCCCGCCGCTGCAGGGGCGCTCGGACTGGAGCTTCACGCTCGAAGGCTACGAGCCACCGACAAAGGACGCGGCGCCGGACGACGAGCTGCGCCGCGCGATGCCGGGATATTTCGAGACCCTGCGCATTCCCCTGCGTAGCGGGCGCACCTTCACCGCGGCGGACGACGAGAAAGCGCCGTACGTGGCGATGGTCAACGAGGCCTGGGTGCGCAAGTACTTCCCCGGGCAGGACGCGCTGGGAAAGCGCCTGCGCTTCGGCAGCCACGACGGCGCGTTCAGCCAGTGGCGCACCGTCGTGGGAGTGGTCGCCGACACGCACGACTTCGGCCTCGATGGCGCATCGCCGCCGGTGTTCTATCTCCCGCAGCCGCAGCTTCCCGAGTCGGAGATGGTGGTCCTGGTGCGGAGCTCCGGGGTGAACGAGGCGGCGCTCGCGCAGGCGCTGCGGGCGGCGCTCTCCGGCGTCGATCCGGGCCAGCCCGTCGACTGGGCGGAGCCCTTCGCGGACCGCGTCGAGTCGGCGCTCTCGGCGCGGCGCTTTCCCCTGCAGCTCCTCGCCGCCTTCGCGGCGCTGGCGCTGGTCCTCTCCGCGCTCGGGATCTATGGCGTGACCTCGTACGCCGTGACCCAGCGCACGCGCGAGATCGGCGTGCGCATCGCCATCGGCGCCCAGGCTTCCGACGTGCTGGGGATGGTGATGGGCAATGCGCTTCGCCTGGCGGGCGCCGGCCTCCTGCTCGGGCTCTGCGCGGCGCTGCTCGGGGCGCGCGTGCTCGGTTCGCAGCTTTATGGTGTGAGCGCCCACGACCCGCTCACGTATCTGGCCATCTCCGCCGTGCTGGCGGCGGTGGCCCTCTTCGCCGCCTGGCTGCCCGCGCGCCGCGCCACCCGGGTGGACCCCATGACGGCGCTGCGGGCCGAGTGATGGCGTTGCTGGTCGCAGCGCTCACGGTGCTGGTGCTGGCGCAGACGTGCGCCGCGGCGCTGGTCGCCCTGGGCGCGTTGGTGGCAAGGTGCCTGCGATGATCCGGCTCCGCAACGTGGAGAAGGCGGTGAAGCACGGGCCCGGGCAGGTCTTCCTGCTCCGGCGCATCGACCTGGACATCGCGCCCGGTGAGTTCGTCACCGTGATGGGTCCGTCGGGGGCGGGCAAGAGCACGCTCCTGGCCATCCTCGGTCTGCTCGATCACGCCTGGACCGGCGAGTACGCGCTGGGCGGCGAGGCGGTGCAGAAGCTGAACGCAAGACAGCGGGCCGAGCTCGCCAAGGCCACCATCGGCTTCGTCTTCCAGCAGTACCACCTGCTCGACTCGCTCACCGTCGCGGAGAACCTGGAGGTCCCGCTCGGCTACCGCGACATGCGCTCCTCCGAGCGCCAGGCGGTGGTGGCGGACACCCTCGACCGCTTCGGCATCGTGGGAAAGAAGGACCTCTACCCGGCGCAGCTCTCCGGCGGCCAGCAGCAGCTGGTCGGGGTCGCCCGCGCGGTGATCGCCCGGCCCAGGCTCTTGCTCGCGGACGAGCCGACGGGCAACCTGCACTCGGAGCAGGGCGAGGAGATCATGCGGCTCTTCCGCGAGCTGAACCGGCAGGGGACCACCATCGTGCAGGTGACGCACTCCGAGACCAACGCGGCCTACGGCAACCGGATCGTGCGGCTGCGGGACGGGTGGATCGCGACGTGACGCGGATCATCGCGGCCGACGACCAGACCGACATCCTGGAAGCGCTCCGCCTGCTCCTCAAACGGGAGGGGATCGCCATGGTGCCCGCGACCTCGCCCGCCGGGGTTCTCTCCGCCCTGGAGCAGGAGGAGTTCGACGCGGCGCTGATCGACCTCAACTACGCGCGCGACACCACCAGCGGCGGCGAGGGCCTCGATCTGCTCTCGCGGTTGCGGGCCCTCGACCCCAGCCTGCCGGTGGTGGTGATGACCGCGTGGGGGAGCGTGGAGGGCGCGGTGGAGGCGATGCGCCGCGGGGCCCGCGACTACGTGCAGAAGCCCTGGGACAACGCCCGCCTGGTGGCGACGCTGCGCACCCAGATCGAGCTGGGGCGGGCGCTGCGCCGCAGCCGGCGGCTGGAGGAGGAGAACTCCCGGCTGCGCGGGAGCGCGCCGCAGATGATCGCGCAGTCCGCGGCGATGCAGGGCGTCCTCCGGGTGCTGGAAAAGGTCGCCCCGAGCGAAGCCAACGTGCTGATCACGGGCGAGCACGGGACCGGGAAGGAGGTGGTGGCGCGCTACCTTCACTCGGCCTCGAAGCGCGCGGGCAAGCCGTTGGTGACGGTGAACGCCGGCGGCGTCGCCGAGGGCGTGTTCGAGAGCGAGCTGTTCGGCCACGTGCGCGGCGCGTTCACCGACGCGAAGGTGGAGCGCGCGGGCGCCTTCGAGGTGGCGGATGGCGGCACCCTCTTCCTCGACGAGGTGGGCAACATGCCCATGCAGCAGCAGGCGAAGCTGCTGCGCGTCCTGCAGACCGGGGAATTCAACCCGGTGGGCTCGAGCAAGGTGAAGCGCGCGGACGTGCGGGTGATCGCGGCCACCAACGCCCGGCTGCACGAGGAGGTCGCCCAGGGCCGCTTCCGCGAGGACCTGCTCTACCGCCTGAACACGGTGGAAGTGCAGCTCCCGCCGCTGCGCGACCGCCTCGACGACATCCCGCAGCTGGCACAGTTCTTCCTCAAGAGCATCGTCGATCGCGGGGCGACGCCCGCGCGCCGGTTCTCCGCCGCCGCGCTGGACGCCCTGGTGCGGCATCCCTGGCGCGGCAACGTGCGGGAGCTGGAGCACGCGGTGGAACGAGCCGTCCTGCTCGCCTCGGCGGAGGAGATCGCGCCGGAGGACCTCTTCCTCGGACCGAGCGCGCAGGGCCCGGCCCTGATCGAGCGGATGACGCTGGACGACGCCGAGCGCCACCTGATCCACCGCGCGCTGGCGCGCTGCGGCGGGAACGTGAGCGAGGCGGCGCGGGAGCTGGGCGTCTCGCGCAGCGCCCTCTACCGCCGCCTGCAGCATCATGGTTTGAAAGCTTCGTGACCCGGAAGCGGCGCCTCCCGCACGATCAGCACGTCTTCTTCCTCTCGCTCGCGGCGGGTGCGCCGGCGGTGGTGGCATCGCTGGTGCTGCTGGTGCTGTACGTCGAGGACCAGAAGCTGCGCTGGACGGTGGGAGCGGCGGTGGTGCTGGTCTGGCTGTTCACTTCCCTCGCCGTGCGCGAGCGGGTGCTGCGGCCGCTGCAGACCGCCTCCAATCTCCTGGCGGCGCTGCGCGAGGAGGACTTCTCCGTCCGCGGCCGGGGCGCGCGCAGCGGGGATCCGCTGGGCGAGCTCCTGCTGGAGATCAACCAGCTGGCGGACACGCTGCACGCGCAGCGGGTGGGATCGCTGGAGGCGGGCGCGCTCCTGCGCCGGGTGATGGACGAGATCGAGGTCTCGGTGCTGGCGTTCGACAGCCAGGGCCGGGCGGTGCTGGCGAACCGGGCGGCGGAAAAGCTGCTCGGCGTCCCGCTCTCGCGCTTGCTGCAGTCGGGCGGGCTGGACGCGCAGCGGCTCCGGCTCACCGAGGCGCTCGCGGGCGAATCCCCGCGGGTGCTGGAGCTGAACCTGCCCGGCGCCAGCGGCCGGTTCGAGGTGCGGCGCAGCACGTTCCGGCTGGGTGGCCTGCCGCACCAGCTGGTGGTGCTGGCCGACTTGCGGCGCGCGCTGCGGGAGGAGGAACGGCTCGCCTGGCAGCGGCTGGTGGGGGTCCTCGGGCACGAGATCAACAACTCGCTGGCGCCGATCCACAGCATCTCCAGCAGCCTGAAGGGCGCGGCGCCGGAGGACCTGGAGGCGGGGCTGGCGGTGATCGAGCGCCGCGCCGAGGGACTGATGCGCTTCATGAGCGCGTATACCCGGCTCGCGCGGTTGCCTCCGCCGCAGCTCGGCCCGGTGGACGTGCCGGCGTGGGTGAACCGCGTCGCGGCCCTGGAGAAGCGGATCCCGGTGAAGGTCCGGGAGGGGCCGGCGATCTCGGTCCAGGCGGACGCCGATCAGCTCGACCAGCTCCTGATCAACTTGGTGCGCAACGCGGCGGACGCGGCCCTGGAGACCGGCGGCGGCGTCGAGGTGAGCTGGAACGTCGGCCAGCAGCAGCTGGAGATCTGCGTCGCCGACGAAGGGCCGGGCGTGGCGAGCACCACGAACCTGTTCGTGCCCTTCTTCACCACCAAGCCGGGAGGGTCAGGCATCGGTCTCGCCCTCTCCCGGCAGATCGCGGAGGCGCACCAGGGCTCGCTCGGACTGGAGAACCGCAGGGACCGCCGCGGGGCGCGGGCGCGCCTGCAGCTCCCGCTCAGTACAGCACCGTCACCCTGACCGTGCCCGGCGGGAGCGCGACGTCGCGCGCGGCGAGCTGCGGGGGCGCCGCATCGACGATCACCGCCGCGGCGTCGCGGCTCGTGAGCTGAACCCGTGTGGCGGCGACGCGCACGCGGGCGGACCGCACGACCACGGCGCCGACCTGGAACGAATGCGAACGCTGGCCAGCCCCCGCGGGGAGGGCGACAGCGATTGCGCAGAGGAACGCGATGGCGCCGCGCATCGTCGGAACATGCGCACCGCGCCCTGCGCCCACAACCGTTCCCTCGCCCGCCGGTTCGGCAGCCGACAGCCGCTAGCCCGAACGTCGGAGAGTCAAACTTCCCCCGCGCCGGCCTTGGCGGCTTCGCGGCAGGACCCCTACCTTGCCTGCCCATGCGTACTTCCATAATCGTTTGCGCGCTCGCGCTCTCCTCCTGCGTCCGCAATCCCGCCACCGGCAAGATGCAGCTCGACCTCCTCTCCGAATCGCAGGAAGTGGAGATGGGCAAGCAGGCGAAGGTGGAAGCGGAGCAGACCTACGGGATCTACAAGGCGAAGCCCGAGCTGGCCCGGTACATCGCCGATGTCGGCAAGCAGCTCGCCGCGAAGAGCGGACGCCCGGACCTGCCCTGGTCCTACGAGATCGTGGACGACGCCAGCGTGAACGCGTTCGCGCTTCCGGGCGGTCCGGTGTTCATCACCCGCGGCATCCTCGGCCATCTGAACACCGAGGCGGAGATGGCGGCCGTGCTCGGACACGAAACCGGCCACGTCGCCGCGCGGCACTCGGCGAACCAGATGAGCAAGCAGCAGGTGGCCCAGCTCGGCCTCGGCATCGGGTCCATCCTCTCGCCTGCGGTCGCCTCGGCGGCGCAGGTCGCGGGCGCCGGGCTGCAGCTCCTCTTCCTCAAGTACTCGCGCGACGACGAGACCCAGGCCGACGAGCTGGGCTTCCGCTACATGACGCAGGTCGGGTACGACCCGACGCAGATGATCCCGCTCTTCCAGATGCTCGACGCGGTCTCCAAGGAGGCGGGAGCGGGGAAGACGCCGGAGTGGCTGGAGACGCATCCCGATCCGGGAAACCGCCTCTCGGCCACGCAGCAGCGCCTGAAGACGGAGCTGAAGGGCTCCACGCAGGGGATGAAGGTCGAGCGCGACAAGTACATGCAGATGATCGACGGGATCGTCTTCGGCGAGGATCCGCGCCAAGGCTACTTCAAGGGCGACACCTTCTATCACCCCGAGCTGAAGTTCCAGTGGACGCCGCCGTCGGGCTGGGTGCACCAGAACACGCCGCAGGCGGTGGCCGCGCAGAGCCCGAAGCAGGACGCGATCCTCCAGCTCCAGGCGGCGGGGAAGATGTCTCCCGAGGAAGCCTCGCAGAAGCTGTTCTCCCAGCAAGGGGTCCAGGTCGGGCAGCCGGTCAACGTGAAGGGCGCCGCCGTCGCCCGCTCCTTCGTCGCCAAGACCCAGCAGGGCGTGATCG